>DATACK010000155.1:0-3887 GCA_036259115.1 Gammaproteobacteria bacterium
ACCTGTATAGGGCAAAAGAGTATTCGCATGGTATGCAGTTTTGCGTTTCATGGCGACCATTGAGCCTCGTGAAAACGGTCATTTAAATTCCGGTGCAAGGCTTGTCCACAACCGTGTGCAACGACAAACCACACCTGTAGACGAGCACTAAAGGAGTTTTTCATAAGCGATATTCTCACTACCAAGACCCTTCGGACTTGAAGCTGCTTGGCGAGATGAAAAGCTCGCGCCGGAACAATCCAAGGCATGGGCGAATTTGGATACCATCGTTGGGCGCGAGGACAGCAAGATCCCACCCAAGTATCGCGAGCTGATCGCGCTCGCCGTGGCTCATGCTACGCAGTGCGTCTACTGCATTCAGGTGCATGCGCAAGCCGCCAAGAAGGGCGGCCCCGCGCGGGAAGAAGGGGCCGAAACCTTCATGCTGCCTGTCGCATTGCGCGCAGGCGGCAGGGTCGCGCATGGCACCTTGGCGTTGAAGCTTTACAATGAAGCGAAAAACTTGAGCGCGGCTCATAGCACGATCGGTGCATCGGCCAGTTCGTTGATGTCGCCACCGCGGCGGGGATAATGACGCTGTAGATGAGAGCTGACCGCTTCGAGGCCGGCGAGTACGCCCTCCTCGAAGCAACCTTCCCGAAACAACGACTCCATCTTCCGGCAGATTGTCTCCCAGCCTTCGGTGCCGACTCTTGCGTTGATACCGCGATCGGCGACGATCTCGACATCACGGTCGGCGAGCAACAGATAAATCAGTACGCCATTGTTGTGCTCGGTGTCCCACACGCGCAGGTCTGAAAAGACCTCAATGGCGCGTTCGCGGGCACTTTGAGCACGCAGTAGTGGCAAAATATCGAGCCCCGCCTCCACGGCGAAACGAATTTCACCATGATGCGTGGCTTCGGCCGCGTGGATGGCGGCTTCTATCTTCTGCATCGATTGCGGTGGAAACGCCCGGCGTACCTGCCATGCGCCATTGAATAAGTTTTTAAATGCGCGCGGTATGTTCACCATCGGCCTGATGCCCCGCCGCCGCCGAAACCACCTCCGCCGCCGCTAAAGCCGCCACCACTAAGACTGCCGCTTGTGCCGAATCCGCCCATACCGCCTCCCCAATAGCCCCCCCTGGAGTAATAACCGCCACGGCCGAAGCTGCCATTGATGTACGGGCCACCAAATAGCAGTATTACCAAAACCACTAGACCGCACAGAAGCCCGCCTAAAAAAGTGCCTAACAGCAACCATGCCATGCCGGCGGAAACTGCCGCCATGCCCAGCGCTGTCGGTAGGCTGCCAATGAAACCGCGAAACAGCTGGCCCACGATAAAAGCGAAGAAGATGATGCTAGGCAGGGTGAACGCGGGGCTGCCGCCGTTTTCCTGAGCATGTCGGATTGGCTTAGGCAGCGGCTCTCTTTGAATGACCTTCATCATCGTTTGGACACCGGCTTGGATGCCACCGTAAAAATTGCCGCGCTTGAAACGTGGCGTGATGATTTCGTCGATGATGCGGTTGGCAATGGCGTCGGGCAGCGCACCTTCCAGTCCGTATCCGACCTCAATGCGTAGGGCGCGGTCGTTTTTGGCGATTAATAGTAGCGCGCCATCATCAACGTTCTTACGGCCTAGTTTCCACTTATCGACCACCCGGATGGAGTATTGCTCAATGGCCTCGGGCCGCGTGGTAGGCACGATAAGCACAGCGATCTGGCTCCCCTTGCGGGCCTCGAACGCCTTCAACTCTCGCTCGATACTTGCTTTTTGCCGTGCGGTTAATGTGCCGGTCAGATCGGTGACGCGCGCCTTGAGTGGGGGCACTGGCGCCAGCGCGAGCGCCGCGCCGGCAATCAGCAGCAAGCACAACGTCAGCGCCCAGCACGGCGCGGAAACCAGCACCTTGTGCATCATTGCGCGGGAGAGATCGACGGACTGGAGAAATCGACCGTTGGCGGCCGGGACATGGCCGCTTCGTTTTCTACGGTGAAGTTCGGCTTGGTATGGAAGCCGAACAACATCGCCGTCAGATTGGTGGGAAAGGAACGTACCGTCACGTTATAGTCTTGCACGGCTTGAATGTAGCGATTACGTGCTACCGTGATGCGGTTTTCCGTACCCTCCAGCTGCGCTTGCAGGTCGCGGAATAGACTGCTTGAACGCAATCGTGGGTAACGTTCAGATACCACCATAAGACGCGACAGCGCACTGGTCAATTGGCTCTGCGCTCGCAGCAATTTGGCGAAGGCCTGCTGGTTCTCGAGCAATGCCGGTGTGGCTTGAATCGAGCCGACCCTGGCCCGTGCATTCGTCACCTGAGTCAGCACTTGCTTTTCTTGCGCGGCAAAACCCTTGACAGTATTAACTAGGTTAGGCACCAGGTCAGCGCGCCGCTGATACTGGTTCAATACCTCGGACCAGGCCGCCTTGATTTGCTCATCGCGCGATTGCAAGGTGTTATAGCCGCAGCCGCTTAGCAGCAAGGTTAAGGCCAACAGAAAAAGAGGCTTACGCATAAGCTTTCTCTCAATTTAGAAGAATCTCTCAATATGTCATTCTGAATGAACGCGAGGGATCGTAACCTTAAGCCTTGAAAAAGGATCCCTTTATCACAGCCGCTCGGGCAACCAATCACTCAGATGCCTTACAACCATCAGCCGCGCGACGCTCGATCACGCGCCTTTAGCTGCGCGAGCCTCTCCTTTATCTTGATCTCCAGCCCGCGCTCAACCGGAAAATAAAACCTGCGCTTGGTCAGCGCTTGCGGAAAATAATTCTCGCCAGCAGCATAAGCGTCGGGCTCATCATGCGCGTAGCGGTAGTCCTTGCCGTAGCCCAACTCCTTCATCAGCCGGGTCGGCGCATTGCGCAGATGCATCGGCACCTCCAGGCTGCCCGACTCTCGCGCCACGCGCAGGGCGGCATTATAAGCCATGTAAATCGCGCTGCTCTTAGGCGCACAGGCGAGATAGACAACCGCCTGAGCGATGGCCAATTCTCCCTCGGGACTCCCCAGGCGCTCGTAACTATCCCAGGCGTTCAAGGTTAATTGCAGGGCGCGTGGATCGGCGTTGCCGATGTCTTCGCAGGCGATGCGCACGATGCGCCGGGCTATATACAGCGGATCGCAGCCGCCATCCAGCATACGGCATAGCCAATAAAGGGCCGCATCCGGATCGCTCCCACGCACGGACTTGTGCAGTGCGGAGATCTGATCATAGAAGATATCGCCGCCCTTGTCGAAGCGGCGCAAATTCTGACGCGTGACTGCCTCTATCGTCGCCATATCGATGATGGCCTTGCCGTCAGTTTCGATGGCCAGATCGGCCGCAATTTCTAGCAGATTCAATGCACATCGCGCGTCGCCATCCGCCGCTTTCGCCAGCGCATTCCGTAACTCAGGTTCCATCTCCAAATGGCGCTCACCCAGCCCGTACTGCGAATCTTCGATGGCCCGGTCGATCAAGCTTCGGATGTCCGCGACGTCCAAGGGCTTCAGCACATAAGTGCGCACCCTTGAGAGCAATGCATTGTTCAGTTCAAAAGAAGGATTTTCGGTCGTGGCACCGATGAAATAGATCGTGCCGTCCTCCACGTGCGGCAGGAAGGCGTCCTGCTGAGACTTGTTGAAGCGATGTACCTCATCGACGAACAGCATGGTGGCAAGATTTTCCGTATCCCGCGTCCGGCGCGCTTCGGCTATGGCTTCTCGAATGTCTCTCACGCCGGACAGCACAGCCGAGAGCGTCAAAAAGCGTGCGCCGCAGGTCTTGGCGATCAGCCGCGCTAAGGTGGTCTTGCCGGTGCCGGGCGGCCCCCAGAAGATCATCAAATGCAGATGATCTGCTTCGACGGCCCGACGCAGGGGTCGGCCTGGGGCCATGAGATGCGGCT
>DATACK010000156.1:0-2199 GCA_036259115.1 Gammaproteobacteria bacterium
GGCTTACCAATCGAGGCAGTCGATGAGCGTTATCGAACGCGACTGGCCGGTGGATCTTGCTATCAGGCCATATCCGCGGTCCGCAATCATAGATGATGAGCACCAGGCGAAGGCATTTGTTTTATAAGTGTTTTATATGCGGCCCTCGCATACGTTGTCATGCGAAACGTTGTCATGCTTGGCATCCTTGCCGAGGTGCGACCGATCTTTTGCAGCCACGCGTGGTTTTTCCTGAGTCGGGCGTTATCCGTACCTTTTCTTGATGCCATACTTTGTCGTACACTTAAATCTTAATGCGACCTCCTTCCTCTAGGTTGGTACGTCACTGGCTCCGCAAGGAGCGAACCTGACGTGGTCGACCTAATCCTCACTATTGCGCTCTTGGCAGCGAACTTCTTATTCGTGGGCACGGAATTCGCCATCACTCGGCTGCGGCCCACGCAACTGAAAGAGCTGGAGCGCAAGGGCAGGCCGGGTGCTAAATCGGCGCGGCATGCCGTGGAACATATCGACGCCTATCTCTCCGCCTGTCAGCTTGGCATCACCTTGGCGAGCGTAGGCCTTGGCGTGGTCGGTAAGCCCTATTTCGAACATCTGCTGCATCCTCTGATCGGCAACGCCGCCGCAGTGGCAGGCTTTACGATAGCTGCGGCGCTTGGATATAGCGTCGTAACCTTGCTGCACGTAGTGATCGGTGAACTCGCGCCCAAGAGCCTCGCTATCTCCCGCACGGTGCCGGTCGCGCTTATCTTTGCGCCGCTCACACGACTCTTTTATTTGGTCACCAAGCCGGTAGTCGACCTCTTCAATGGCATGGGCAATCTGCTGCTGAAACCTTTCGGCATTCCGCCCGCGCGCGAAGTCGGTCACGCGCCGCACACCGAGGACGAGCTGCGCGAGCTGCTGCGACAAAGTGCCGCCGAGGGACTAATCGACCTCGAAGAGCGCCGTTTTACCGAGAACGTGTTCTCGTTTGGTGACCGGCGCACGCGAGATATCATGATTCCTCGGCCGCAAGTCGAGTTCGTTACTGTCGCCGACGATCTGCGCACGGTCGCCTGTCGTCTACTATCCACTGGGCGCACGCGCCTGCCTTTATGCGAGCCCGAAGGTGGGCTGGATGCCCCCATCGGCCTGGTGCATGCGAAGGACCTCTTGCGCGTGGTGGCCGAGGACAAGAAGGTTAATACACGCGATATCGCCCGCCCGCTTCCGCGCGTATCCGAATCCATACTCATTGATGAATTGCTGCGCGATCTGCGCCGCGAACGCAATCATATGGCGCTGGTCGTCGACGAGCACGGCATCACGGTTGGTCTCGTGACCTTGGAGGATATCCTGGAAGAGATCGTCGGCGAGATCGAGGATGAATTCGATACCGACCAGGTAGAATTGATCGTGCGCGAAGGTGACAAGACGCGCGTCAGCGGTTCGGCATCGATTCATCTTGTGGTCAAGCTCCTAGGCGTCGACATACTCAACCCGCACGAGGCAACCATCGGCGGTCACGTGGTCGAACTGCTCGGCCGATTGCCGCAGGTCGGCGAGCTGGTGGAGATCAACGGCCATGCGGCCAGGGTCACGGGCGTGGACGAGGCGCGCATTACCGAACTGACCTTCGAGGATAAGTTGCCGGAAGTTACACAGGATACCGAATCCGCGGCGCGCGAAAGCGATGCCTGAGCACCGAGGCGCGGCCGTATGCTACGGCTCACACGTCAAGGACAAACAGTGTAACCGTTATGCGCAAGCGTAAGATCGACTGCAGAGTGCGAAAGGATTCTACTGGCCTTCATTGCTGTTTCCGCCTCAGACCGGTCAAGGCACACCATTTCCAAAATCAATCGTTCGTATCTAAAACTTCAATTTGAAAAATCTGCTGTTGTTCTATTATTAAGTATAAGGAAAGACCAAACTTGCTCTGGCGTCCTATCGCACGCGTTGCAGTCATAACTAAGAGGGTATTGACATGCAGCAACCAGCGTCGGTCAATCGAAAGTTCATCCTGTCGATCACCATCTCGTCTTTAGCCTTCGCCGGCCTGGTTTACGCCGCGGCCCGCGAAGAGCCGACTAAAGATAAATTTGGGCCACACGGCGATCTCAACATGAGGGCGCAGAAGGCCATGCTTGATAAGCTCCTACCGGAGCGCGATGTCACCCAGCCGCCACCGCGTATTGATCCTGCCATATGGAACAG
>DATACK010000157.1:0-2344 GCA_036259115.1 Gammaproteobacteria bacterium
CTCACGAGCTAACGAGAGGACCTTATCATGCCTGCACGCTCGAAAGCAGAGAACGGCCCACAGATAAAGCGAGAGATGGAGCGGATGGACTACGAGCCGCTGCTTAAGGTGGAGAAATCGCTCATCGTATGGAGCCTCGTCTTGGGCGCGGTGCTCATGGTGATCCTGGTCTGGGTCAGCTACGTCTTCTTTGCCGGGAGCTGACACAAGTGCTTGCCGCGCCCGAAGAGTTCACCTATGCGAGGATGAATCGAGCGTCGACAACTTTCTCCGGGCCGTCTCGCGAACCAGGGCTGCGGAATGCGTGGGCTAGAGATTGGGTGATCGGCGCACAGCATGCCATCGGGTAGCTCAAGCGCGTAGTCTTCATGGTTCGCGTAAAGCGAGCCTATTCGGTTGAATCTGGCGCATAGCGTAACCCCAGATATCCCGAGCGGTTCGGTGTATTGAAGCTGGCGGCAAGTTCATACTCCTTGTCCAGCAGGTTTTCCACGCGGGCCTCCACATAAAGGCCTTTAAGTACTGGATATTGCAGGCCTAAGTTCACCACGCCATAGCCAGGCAGCCGCACGCCGCCAACATCGATGCGCTCGCCGCTTAGCAGTAATTCCGTGTAAAATGAACCGTCATTGGCAAACGCGCGCGCAATGCTTAAGGCAGCCTTGCGATCCGGCCGCCGCAATAGATCCATGTCCAGAGTATCGTTGCGCGCGTTTTGCAAAGTGAGGTCGACGGAGAAGTGCCAGCGCGCAGTCAAGTTCCAATCGTAACCGAGCTCTAGACCTTTGATGGTCGCCTCGTCCACGTTGCGTGCCAGAAAATCATTCGGGCCTGGACCGACGAACACCGTTTCGATGAGGTCATCGATCTTCGTGTAAAACGCGTTCGCATCGATGCGATAACTCGCGCCGGGGGGCTGAAACGTGAGTCCTAGCTCTGTGGTGCGGGAACTTTCCGGGTCCAGATTGGGATTGCCGAAACCAGGAAAAAACAGCTCATTCAAGGTCGGCGCCTTGAAGGCGGTGCCAAACGAGGCAAAGGCGCGCAAGCTGCCGGTGAATTGGCGCCCAAGCGCCATCTGGCCAGTGGTGTGGGCGCCGAACTCGCTGTGTTGATCGTAGCGCAGACCGAGCTCAAGATCATTGGCGTCAAAGATCGAGCGCAGGTATATATAGGCGCCGACATTATTGATTGATTCGTCGAAGGCATTGGGTGCACCCGTCAAGTCGATGAAGTTGAAGCTTCCGTCATCTCGGTAGTAATCAGCCCCAGCGGTCAGCTGATGCGTATCGGCAAGTCGGATGTCGTTCTGCCAATTTAAGGTGATGCGATTGGTCGTGGCAGCCGAGGAGAAGTCCGCCGGCACGGCCATCGTGTCCTGATTATCGCGCGCGTAACCGGCGCCAAAGCTCTGATGCCAGTCGGGTAGGGTATCGAGATCGAAGCTCAGCGCAGCAGTAACGTTTTGCGTGTCGATTGCGCCCTGGTCAAACTCGACCTCGCCGTCGCTGCGCCAGCCGCGCAAGGCGAAAGATGCGCGTTTGGTGAGCTGTGCATTGAGGTTTGCAGTCACGCTCGCTTCCTTGTAGCCGTCGTTGTCAGGATTGAAGAAGGGACTGGTAGGATTGGTGGCGGAAAAACCGCCCGAGTAAACATACGCGCCGTTTATGGAGTAGTGCACACGATTACCGCCGCCGTAGCCCGCTTGTGCGCGGTAGGTGTCGTAAGAGCCAGCCTCCATCGCTGCGTTAGGTCCATTAAGCCTGCGCGTAAAGATCTGAATGACGCCGCCGATGGCATCAGAGCCATACAGAGTCGAGCGCGGGCCGCGCACTATCTCGATGCGCTCGATCTGCGCGGGATTCAACTGCTGGAACGCGAAGGTGCCCGAGGTGCTGGATGCGGCACGCACGCCATCGATCAGCACCAGCACCTGATCGCTTTCTGCCCCGCGCAGGAATACGCTGGAGACCGTGCCCAGACCTCCATTGGTCGCTATATCGACGCCGGCCTGGTTACGTAGCAGATCCAGCACACTTTGTGGTTGCTGGCGCTCAATGTCTTTGCGCGTGATGACGGTGACAGAGGCCAATGTTTCGCCGGTGGTTTCCGCCCCACGGCTTGCGGTAACGTTGATGGGCGCGAGCCTGACCTGTTCAGTTTGGGCGACGGCGACAGCGGGAATCAGGAGCCCTAACGCGCCCAGCGGCAGATTACAGCCTAGCATGACTTCATTCCTCCAGTGCGCACGCCCGCACACGACATGGCTGGTTTGCGGAGGATGAAGCCGGAGACTTTGCAGGCCTTTATCCGTTACATTGCCCACCGCAATACCGGAACGTGC
>DATACK010000158.1:0-1712 GCA_036259115.1 Gammaproteobacteria bacterium
GCAAGGCTTGTCCACAACCGTCTGCAACGACAAACCACGCCTGTAGACGATCACTAAAGGAGTTTTTCGTAAGCGATATTCTCACTACCAAGACCCTTCGGACTTGAAGCTGCTTGGCGAGATATAAAGCTCGCACCGGAACAATCCAAGGCATGGGCGAATCTGGATACCATCGTTGGGCGCGAGCTTTTCATCTCGCCAAGCAGCCTCAAGTCCGAAGGGTCTTGGTAGTGAGAATATCGCTTACGAAAAACTCCTTTAGTGATCGTCTACAGGCGTGGTTTGTCGTTGCAGACGGTTGTGGACAAGCCTTGCACCGGAATTTAGATGACCGTTTTCAAGGCTCAATGGTCGCCATGAAACGCAAAACTGCATACCATGCGAATACTCTTTTGCCCTATACAGGTGAGCCATGGATCAACTTCAACTTTCGCAGCAACTCATCGATGCGGTGCAAGACGCGCTGACCGCGGCCGATCCGCGCGCCCGTGATCCCATGATAGCGATGCAGTATTTAAGCGCCATAATCGGCTACGCGCTTGGAAAAATGCACATCCATCCTGCGGACAAGCGCGACGCACTCGATCAGTTGGTCGCCTTCACGCGCCACGTTATGGAGGAAGTCGAGCGACCACAGCCTGCGCGTGCGTCGGCAGGCGAGGCGTTTGGCATCTGGCGACCGGGTGATCCGTAAGCCGATTACGGTCGTCTCGATCATTGCAGACCACCTATTGCGGATAGATCTGCTGCTATTAATCGGGTCATTTGTAGGCGCGGTTTCAATCACGGTTCAATCCCGTCGCAGGCGGTCCGAGATCGCGATGGGCGTCGGATAGCACATGACGATAACGTACGAGGAGACGATAAAGGTTAGCAAGGTGCTGATCTGAATGAGATATGACGCCTGCTCACCGATGACATCCAAGTCCATTGCGAGCACGGCGATCAGTAGCGAGAATTCGCTGATCTGGCCCAGACGCACGCCCACCTCACGCGCCCGCCCCAGAGCCTCGCCCGAGCGGTGCAACAGGAATTGAGACACCAACGGCTTGAGGATCAACGCTAGGGCTGCCAATAATCCGGCTGGCGCTAGCACATGCATGAGCATCGTAAGATCAAAGCGCGCGCCCAAGGTGAAGAAAAACATCACCAGAAAAAAATCGCGCAATGGGCGTAAGCTGTCGGCGATATAAAGCGCGATTGGACTGGTCGCAAGCAGCACGCCGGCGATGAACGCGCCGATCTCGTGTGATAATCCCATGGCCGCGGCGAGCTGCGCCACGCCTAGGCACCAGCCGATGACGAGCAGGAAAATGTATTCATGAATCTTATCGAAGCGTCTGATTAGCGTGATCAGCACGTAACGCTCGAACAGCCACGCAAATAGAATCAGGACAGGAAACGAGAGCAGCACGCGCACTATCTCGGTGACGGCATGCCGCCGTGCCCCTGGCCTGTAGGCCCAACAGCACCATAATTGCGAGGATATCTTGTAGGAGCAGGATGCTGATGATGATCTCGCCTGTGTGTCGGTGGTGCAGCACCGTGGTCGGCAGCAGTCTGAGCCCGATGATCGTGCTGGAAAACATCAGTGCCGCGCCGATGGTCAGGCTCTCTTGCCACGTGAAGCCAAACATCCAGCCAAGCGCCGCGCCTATGCCGCTAAACAGCAGACAGCTCACGCCCGTGACCACCGTGGTCTCCTTGAACAG
>DATACK010000159.1:0-2833 GCA_036259115.1 Gammaproteobacteria bacterium
ACCACCTGGAGCGTGGGTGCGGCGAGCACTCGGTCAGGATGGGAAAAACCCCGTGCCGTCGCCGCAGGTATGAGCCTAGGCGGTGCATTGATCCACTTCATCGTCTGGCCATGGGCCCGCCCCGGCCTTCCTATGCTCACCGAGCCGGCAGAAGGCCTGCCGAGGCGCTATCTTCCAGCATACAATTTCTGGCTCTACACCTGGACGGCTGTATCGCTCGCTGCCATCGTGCGGGAGACACCGGTGCGTTACCGCCCGCTCAACATTGCAGGATTCATTGCCTCTCTGCCGCTGATTCTGGAGGCCCGGCATCACTTTCGCCGGATGCAGCAGCAGGCGCGACAGAATCCAGCATGGTGGAATCGCGCGTACCGCGAGACCCTGGTGCGTGAGAGCAGTGTGTCTCCGCCGCTTTCTCAACCGTCCTTTGATCGCGGCCGAGACAGCACAGGTCATGAAGCCCGTACTCCTGTGTAAGATGGCTGACGCGGCTTGTTTCAGCAGAGACAGGTTGCTCTGAGTTTGGAGAGACGGAGGGCACATGGAAAGCAAAGCCAAGTTCCTCGGATACCCAGTCCACCCAATTGATCGTGTTCCCGCTAGGGCTATTGGCCACCGGGGTAATCTTCGATGTTACTTATCTCTTGACCAGCACGAGGAAACACGCCGGCGTGAACGAGAGAACGAACACTCCGACCTACGACTGATTGAAGGATCGAAAAAATGAGCGACACACTGGACGACATCATCGCGCAAATGAAGCTGGCTAAGCCGACTACAAGCGGCCGCAGTCAGCTTGAGTTTTCTACGTGCGACGGTGAGCACCGGACTCAGTATCCCGTGAACTTTTCCGCATGCAGATCCTCCGCAGCGATGCCCAGTTCCTCCTTGATCAGGCGGCTCATGCCCTCGACCATGGCGGGTGAGCCGCAGACGTAGTAGAGCGGAGTATTTAGCGCCCGCGCGTGTTCTCGGATTAGATCGGCATCAATTCGGCCGGTTTTGCCAGCCCAGTTCTTGGCTTCCGCGGGACGAGTGATCGTGTAGACGATCATCAGGTGCCGCCATCGGCGTGCAATGTCGTCGAGCTCACGTTTGAACACAATCTCGGCCGGAGTGCTGTTCGAGTAAATTAAAGCCACCTGAAGGCCGAGTCCCCGATCCGCCGCACACCGCAGCATGCTGCGAAACGGAGTGATGCCGATGCCGCCCGCGATCATGACGGCTGCGCGCTCGGTATCGAGAGTGAACTCACCCATCGGGCCGCGCATCTTGAGCTCGTCTAACGCACCGCGCTCGCTCAGCTCGTTGAGCCGGATTTTAAATGGGCTATCGGTCATCCTGGTCGTGATCGACAGCCGCCTGCCCTCCGTGGGACTGGATGATAGGCTGAACGGCCGCCGCGGACCTTGCGGGTCTTCAACGCCCGCAAGCTGTACAGTAACATATTGGCCCGGCTGATACTCGATGCCGCTCTCCAATTCGAAGGTAAAGGTGACTACGGAACGGGTCTCTACCAGGCGGCGGACTGATATGGGATGCAGCGTCTTGGCCATTGGCGCTCGTTCAGATAAAGCCGACGCAAAGTTCGGCGCACGCGCCTACATGAATGGATCAGTCATGCGGCATGACGTGTGTTGCCGCTAAACTGCTTGGTCGTAATTTCATCGGTATAGATATATCTCAGGATGCCATCGAGCTTACTCGCGCGCGTCTTGAAAATCCAATTAAAAGCAGTTCACCGTTGTTGGAGAAGGGACGCGACGCATACATGCATGCGCTGCATTTTTTCCTCCAGTCTATTGAAGATCGCCCACGGCGGCTGGTTCCCGCTCGTGGTTGGCGCTGGCGTCCTTACGGTGATGCTGACATGGTGGCGCGGCCGTAAGGTACTGTTTCGAGAATTGGGAACTTCAGCTGTGCCGGATAAGCAGTACTTGGATTCGCTGTTCCGCAATCCACCACCGCGTGTGCCGGGCACGGCCGTTTTCCTTACAACGACACCCGGTGCGGTACCGCATGCGCTGATACACAATCTTTCCCACAATTAAGGTGTTGCACGAGCGCGTGGTGTTTCTGACCGTAAAGACCAAAGACGTGCCGTGGGTGCCGCCTGCCGAGCGCGTGTGCATCGAACCGCTGGGGCACGGCTGCTGGCAGATAATACTGTACTTCAACTCGCACTGAATTGTTTCCCGCAACGCTTAAGGCCGGCGCGAATGGTCTGCCAGTTGGGCGCTGAATGCGGCGCGATCTAGGCGTACTCGCGCCGCAACAGCTCAATCTCATCCCGGTGCGCCTCGACGGCGGTGTCGCACCGCCATCTAGACAGCGGTTTAGCAAGTCCAACGTCTTGTTCCAGCGCCGGTTCAGCTCGATCTTGTCGTCTAGTGTGAAGGATGTGTGTGATAGCCGTGTTTACGGGCTACTGTGGACACCTCTTCGGACACCTATACACGCGTGTAATGAAGTACGTATGACTGGCGCACAGATACCATCGGGTTCACAACTAAGACACCTAGAGCTAAGCGGAAATTAGCCCAGATCTGAGGCACACCGTAGGCGCGATAGACAATCCTGCCAAGCACCGACACTAGCAAATGGGCTCTGCAAGTATCACGGCCGGTTACGCATAGCCCAGAAGTACCGCGGGGGAGCCCATACCTTGACGAACTTGAAACAGCTCGGAATGCTTGACGGAGTGAGCCTTGATGAAGGCTTCGCGCGCTGCTGTGCACTCGGCATCCTTCCGTCTCAATTGCACGAAGCCGTGGTCGCAGGTCGCGGCTCCAGGGGTGATCATGGCAGTTTAAGCTACATCGCCGTGCGAAAT
>DATACK010000160.1:0-8053 GCA_036259115.1 Gammaproteobacteria bacterium
ACCACCTGGAGCGTGGGTGCGGCGAGCACTCGGTCAGGATGGGAAAAACCCCGTGCCGTCGCCGCAGGTATGAGCCTAGGCGGTGCATTGATCCACTTCATCGTCTGGCCATGGGCCCGCCCCGGCCTTCCTATGCTCACCACCTTCAGCTTTAAGGCTGCGGCTCAACTTGCGAATATCACCGACTGTCCATGTCGAGGTGTTCGAGCCGAGAGCTCCTGATGGTTTCGGGAAGCGTCCGGATTTGACGCCCGCCCACAAGCCGATTTGCTTATTGAGATTTGGGATGATTGGCGGGATCGGAAGATCGCCGATAATCTGCTTGAGCCTAAGCAAGATCCAATCGGGTAGATTGTTCATTTCAGATTACTCCAGTATTAATGTGGACTGGAGCAACCCAACACTGTCCGATCCATTCAAGTTGCTGATTAAATAAGGGATTTTAACGCCTAGGCTTTTTAAAGTTTTCTGTCACGTTTCAACTTTTTCGGTCTTCCATCTTTCTTTCCGTAGCCCGAGAGCTTGTCTCTTCTAGCAACCTTGTCCCTTAATTCCTGTTTCTTTTTCACTAGCTGCTAACTTCTTCTTACATTCGGCAAGATGCCGTATGGCTTCCTCAAGCACCGTAGGGGCGGCAAAAGCGCTAGCACTTCCAGTAAGGCTTCCTACCATGGAAGTAGCAATGACACTTGAAGTTCTATCGATGGAACTAAGTATTCTACTTTGGACATGTTGGCTGAATGTGTGCTCTGCGCGTATGTTGCGCGTGATGCGATAAAAATCCGGTTTTTTGCTGACTCAAAACATTTTGCTCTACAATGAATTAGTACGTACGTGCCTTAGACTACGGCGCGTAAGCCTTGGGCTTTGGCTATTGATTGTTGTGTGGCTCAACTGTAAACAGTCCTTGCGCCTTGAGTACCAAGCTTGATGAGGCATCGAAGACAACGAACCGCTGCTATATTATTTACGGCGTCCGCTAAGCTTGCGTGCCAATACGCTTAAAGCAGCCTCTGTTTTGAGAAATTCTTTAAGGTCACAAGGGCGCGCAGAAGTGCTTTGCACGGGTGTGTAGGGACGTACGCCCTGACTTTCAGACACAGTACGGGTGATCGTTGACTCTGAAGTCGCGAATGTCCTGGCTAGCGGCCTGGGACGGTATCGCAGTGGATCAGGATTGTGCAATGCAGGGATAGCCTGGAGGCATTCAGAGCTTTCTTAATATTCCAACTTCGCCATTAGGAATTAACACGTGTTAGGCGATCGAAAATTTCTGACCAAGTCATACGCCCGTCCACATCTGCTTCGCTGGCGGCCCACGCGCCGTGCGCGCCAAGCGGGAGCATTATTGTTCAGTATTGGTTTGCTCGCCGTATTGATCGTTAAGGAATCGAAGCTCCTCTCGGGCGCCACCCAGATGGTCACAGTGCAGCCCAATATCGTTGTGATCATGACTGACGATCAGACAGCAAAATCGATACGCTTCATGCCAAAGACGCTCGCGCTGATTGGCAAACGGGGCACCACCTTCAGCAACAGCTTCGTAAGTCATCCATGGTGCTGCCCGTCGCGCGCGACATTTTTCACCGGACAGTATCCTCATAACCATGATATCTGGAACTCCAAGCTACCTCGCGGCGGCTATGCCAAACTTGATCCTACGAATACGCTTCCCGTGTGGTTGCAGCAAGCGGGTTACTACACCAGCCATATCGGCAAGTACGTAAATGGATACGGCCTTGATGATCCGACGGAAGTGCCGCCTGGCTGGGGTCATTGGCAGGGGCTGGTGGATCCCAGCACCTACAGAATGTACGACTATACGATCAACGACAACGGCACCCTAGTGCATTATGGGAAAGCGCCGCAAGACTATCAAACCGATGTGCTCGCTACTCGAGCCGAACAGACTATCGGAGAGGCCGTGCGGCTGAATCAGCCGTTTTTCATTAGTATTGCGCCTGTAGCGCCGCATGCCGAGCTTATAGAAAACATGCCAGGCCCGCGGGCGGCGCCACGCGATCTGGGCGCGTTTGCCAAACAGCCGTTGCCTCGTCCGCCCTCGTTCAATGAGCGTGATGTGTCAGATAAGCCGCGTCAGATCCGCATATTACCGCTGCTAGACAAGAGCGCGGTAAAGGAAATCACCGGTCGTTACCGCGATCGCCTTGCCTCGCTGCTTGCCGTGGATGATCTCGTAGCGCGCGTCGTTAGAAAGCTCGCTGCCACAGGGGTGCTGAACAATACCGTGATTATCTTTACCTCCGATAATGGATTCTTCCAAGGCGAACATAGGATTCCCAATGAGAAGGAGAAGGTCTACGAGGAATCCGTGCGCGTACCGCTGCTGATTCGCGGCGGGGGCTTTCCAATCGGCGCAACCGCCAGTCAGGTCGTGGCGAATGTCGATCTCGCCCCGACTATTGTTCAACTCGCTGGCGCCATTCCACACTTCATGGAAGTGGATGGCCGCCCGCTACTCCCGCTGGCACGCGATCCCAAGCTTGGTGTCCATCGCGATCTCCTTATTGAAACCTTAACCTATGAAGCCGTGCGCAATGAATCCTTTGTATATGCCGAATACAAGACCGGGGAGCGGGAGCTTTATGACTTACGTCGCGGCGCTGTGAACTACGATCCATTCGAGCTCCAAAGCCGTCACGCTGCAAGCGCTTACGCTGGCATCAAGGCTCGACTCGCCGCCGAGTTGGATCGGCTGCGCACGTGTTCGGGCATGAGCTGCAGGATGTAGTCGGCGCCGGCAGCGCGTTTAGGCATTAGCAAGTTCCCGGATCAATTCCGCCTGCGCATTGCGCGGCTTGCGGTTGCCTGGCTTTAGGCGTTTGTAAGAACCGTCTTGTTGCAGTTCCCAGGCTTGCGTGTTGTCGGCCAGGAACAAGAGCAGCGCCTCGTCTATCACGCGCGCGCGCAGCTGTTCGTCCTCGATAGGAAAGCACGTTTCCACGCGGCGAAAGAAATTGCGCGGCATCCAGTCTGCGCTGGAGCAATAGACCTCAGGTTCACCGTTGTTATAGAAATAATACACGCGGGAATGTTCGAGAAAGCGGCCCATAACGGAGCGTGCGTGAATATTGTCGGAGACGCCCGGAATCCCGGGGCGTAGACCGCAGATGCCGCGCACGATAAGCTCTATCTTCACGCCGGCCTGAGAGGCGCGGTAAAGGGCCTTGATGATCTGTGGTTCAGTCAAGGCATTCATGCGTGCCATGATGTGCCCAGGCTTGCCTTTAGTTGCATGCTCGGTCTCGCGTTCGATCTTGTTGAGCATCTCCTTGTGCAAGGTAAATGGGGACTGGAACAGCTTTTTCAGACGCGAGACTCGACCTAGGCCGGTGAGCTGCTGAAAGACCTTGTGCACATCTTCACCGATTACTCGATCCGCGGTCAGCAGACCGAAATCGGTATAGGTGCGGGTGGTGCCTGCGTGATAATTGCCGGTGCCTATATGTACGTAACGTTTGAGACGATGCTTCTCACGCCGCACGACTAGAATCAGTTTGGCGTGTGTCTTGTGATCCACTACGCCATACAGCACGTGTGCGCCGGCGTCTTGCAGCCGATTGGCGCGCTTGATATTAGCTTCTTCGTCGAAGCGTGCGCGCAGTTCGATCACGACCGTGACCTCCTTGCCGGCGCGCGCGGCTTCGACCAGCAGCTCAACCAATTCAGATGGGGTTTCGGTGCGATAAAGGGTCTGCTTGATCGCCAGCACGTTGGGATCAAGTGCTGCCTGACGGATGAACTCGATTACCGGTGCGAAAGATTGATAAGGATGATGCAGCAGAATATCGCCTTTAGCGATCCGCTCGAACAAATTGCCGCGCGCGCGCAATGCCTTCGGGGGGGCCGGAATAAGGGGTGGGTACTTGAGATCTGGCCGGTCGACGATCTCATACATCGCGAGTAGACGATTGAGGTTGACCGGGCCACTGACGCGATAGAGGTCTTCCGGCTGTAGCTTGAATTTCTGTAGCAGAAACCGCGTAGCGCGCTCCGGACAGTTATCCGCCACCTCTAGGCGCACGGCGTCGCCATAGTTGCGTGAGGGCAATTCGCCCTGCAGGGCGATCAATAAATCATCGATCTCCTCTTCGGCTACGAACAAATCGCTGTTGCGGGTGGCGCGGAATTGTGCGCAGCTAATTATCTGCATGCCGGGAAACAGTTCGCCCACGTGCTTATGCAATATCGAGGACAGAAACACGAAATGATAACCCTTGCGCGAGATCCGCTCCGGTAAGCGGATCAATCGCGGCAGCGAGCGCGGCGCTTGCACCAGCGCCACGCCGCTGTCGCGACCAAAGGCATCTTTGCCCTCCAAGGTGACTATAAAGTTGAGGCTCTTATTTAGAATCCTCGGAAACGGGTGAAAAGGGTCCAGCCCCAATGGAGTCAGCACAGGTAGCAATTCGCGCAGGAAATAACTTCTGACCCAGTGCGCCTGCGTCTCATTCCATTCTGTGCGGCGCACGAAGCGAATATCCTCCTCTTCCAGCGCGGGTATCAATATCTCGTTTAGGACGCGATATTGATCGTTGACTAGGGCGTGTGCTTGAGCGTGTACAAGTGCAAGCTGCTCCTGCGGACTGAGGGCGTCTGGTCCGACTTGACCGATACCCAGCGCGATTTGCTGTTTGAGCCCCGCCACACGAATCTCAAAAAATTCATCCAGGTTGGTGCTGGAGATGCACAAAAAACGCAGGCGCTCGAGCAGCGGCACCGATTCGTCCTCGGCTAGCTCCAGCACGCGACGGTTGAACGCGATTTGGCTTAGCTCGCGATTAATGAACAGCTCGGGCTTCGGCGTAAGTGCAGGGGCATCCATGGGTGTTAAGCGAGTTGTCTGATTAGCATCCATGGTTTGAGTTATCCTGCTTTATGCGTTCTGAAGAAAGGCTGGCCCTGGATTCGGAATTGAGGCCGACCGTTAAATTTGCAGTTTCCGATTGCACAATCGTCTTTTTGCCTGAAGCAGCATACATCCCTAAAATAATATCAATCTCTGGACTGGCGCGCATCGAGATGATGGGGTTCATTATCAATATAGACATATAACCCATCATGTTGATCGATACGGCTCAATTTACTTCTGGGAATGCACCGAGTCTTCTACGTTATTCATGTTGGTATGACGTACGTCCTTGCCTTTGACCAGGAAGATCACATTCTCGGCGATGTTGCGGGCATGATCACCGATGCGTTCGAGCGCGCGCGCGGCCCACGCTGCCTCCAGCGAACGGCTGATGGTGCGTGGATCCTCCATCATGTACGTGATGATCTGACGCATGATGGCCTCGTACTCACGATCCACCACCTGCTCTTTTTTGCAGATTTCAAAGGCGACCTCAGGGTCCAGGCGTGCGAGCGCATCCAGCACTTGGTGCAACATGTCGCTGGCGTACCAACCTAAATTTGAGATCTCGGCATAGCGGCGGTCGGCCCACTTCGTCTCCGCCAGCTTGAGCGCCAGCTTGGCGATCTTCTTGGCCTCGTCGCCGATGCGCTCAAGATCAGTGATGGTCTTCAACATCGCGAACACCAGCCTCAAGTCACTGGCGGCCGGCTGGCGTCGCACCAGGATGAGCACACAACCCTCGTCAATCTCCACTTCCATGGCATTGAGCTGATAATCCTGCTCGATGACTTCGCGAGCCAGTTCTTCGTCGCCATTTGCAACCGCATTAAGCGCTTTGCTCAATTGCTGCTCGACCATGCCGCCCATACGCAGCACCCGATTGCATAGATCCTCCAACTCTTGATTGAATCGCTTGGAAATATGATGGGCGAGATTTTTTCTGTCGGTGTCCATTGCGTAACCTTTTTACCAAAAATTACAACGGATGAATCGCTGCGGCCTTCATAAATAATTTAGAGTACGTGGATTGCTAATCCACTCGCTATGAGCATTTAAAACTGCCTCCTTCCGCACGTCTTGGTAGAGCTGAATGTTCACTGGGCATTGGCTTTTTCAAATAAACTCTTGGTAAGCCATCCTTTGAAGTGTTGCAGCATCTTCAAACCCCGGCCCCCCCTTCCAGCGCATTGCTATCCATGCAATACGCGGAAGTCTGGGATGGTCATCGATGTCCGCCCGTTCGCCGATTTGCAGCGAAGCCGTGGCGAGGTGTTCGCCGGGAAAATGACATGTTACACATGTTATTTTCTTTATCGGGCTCACTCAGCTGAGCTGAGCGTCATATTCAAATCAGTCCTTAGTCCTCCATGGCGAAACAAATACAACTTCGATAAGCTCCGGCCCGACCGCCCTTGGTCGGGTGTTTGCTCTACTGCGAATGTTCACCGGACATTCTCGTCAGGGCTCACCCCCCACCCCCCGCCGCCGGCGGTCTCGATGACCAATCGATCGCCGGCTTGCGCTTCTCGCTCGACCTTACCTGGCAGAATCTCCCCATTAAAACGATTGGCTCCAGCCTGACCGGCACCGCCCCCGGCCAGGCCCCATGGCCGGCGCAAGCGCCGCTCGGTGAGCAGCGTAAAGCGAGTCTGGCATAAAAACTCATACTCGCGAACGAGACCATCACCACCGGTATGGCGCCCCATGCCGCCGGAGCCTCGCCTGACGCAATAGCGCCTCACCCGCATCGGATAGCGCATCTCCAGTACCTCGATGGGCGTATTGCGCGTGTTGGTCATGTGGGTCTGGATGGCGCTTGGGCCCGGCGACTTTGGCCCCGCGCCCATACCGCCCCCCAAGGTCTCGTAATAACCCCAGGATGAATCGCCCGACTTACCCATGGCGAGATTGTTCATGCTACCGTGGCTGGCCGCGGGTATCCGCTCCGGAATGGCTTGAGCGAGCGCGCCCAGTACAACGTCCACTACCCGTGTGCTGGTCTCGACGTTGCCCGCGGCGACCGCGCATGGCCGCCGCGCATTCAATAAACAACCAAGCGGAGCAGTTAAGCGAATCGGTCTGAAACTGCCGGCGCAGGCTGGCGTGTGCGCCGGCATCAGACAACGAAACACGTAGAACACCGCTGCCGCGGTCACCGGCAGCGGACAGTTGATATTGCCCGGCGCCTGTGATGCGGTGCCGGCAAAGTCGACGTCGATGCCGTCTGCAGTCACCGAAACCGCAGCATGGATGGCGATGTCGCGATTGCCTAGGCCATCATCGTCCATATAATCGGTGAATTCATAGCGGCCCGGCGGGGTATCGGCCAATGCGGGGCGGGCGAGCCTTTCAGCATAATCGTTGAGTTCGGCCAGCGCGGCCGAATATTGATCTACGCCCAGGCTCTGGATTAAAGGCGTGATGCGCGCGAGTCCACGGCGGTTAGCGCTGATCTGAGCCGCAAAATCACCTTCCGCGTCGCGTGGATTGCGGGTAGCGTGCGTAAATCGACTGACTAGCGAGCTATCGACCTCATCGCCGCGCATGATGTGCTGCGGCGGGATGACCTGCCCTTCTTCTTCAAGGCTATGGGAGATCGGCATGGAACCAGGAGAAGTCGCACCAATGTCTGCGTGATGCGCGCGATTTGCGACAAAACCGACCAGGTTATCACCGCAGTATACCGGCGCGATCACGGTCACGTCCGGCAGATGTGTGCCACCTAGGAATGGATCGTTCAGCGCCACCATATCTCCGGGTCGCCAATCGATGCCGCTCACGATCTCGTGCATGGCGTAAGCCATGCTGCCCAGATGTACCGGAATATGCGCAGCCTGCGCGCAAAGCTCGCCCTTGGCGTCGAATATCGCGCACGAGAAATCGAGCCGGTCACGAATGTTCGGCGAAAACGCCGCGCGTTGCAGTTGCGCGCCCATTTCCTCGCACACGGCGTCCATACGACTTGCAAATAGGCTGAGCTCTATAGGATCCATGATCTGTAGTTTAACAGGGTAATGTGAAGCGCAGCGACTTGGTAGGACATTTCCATCAGACCGGCACCATAACATAATAGACCATCCCGACTAGCACGCTGATCAGCAAGGCCGGAATCATTTTAGCCTTAAAGTGGATCAACGCGATCATTGTACTTACTGCAATGAGTAGCGAGAATGGTTG
>DATACK010000161.1:0-2471 GCA_036259115.1 Gammaproteobacteria bacterium
GTCCATGCTCATCATGGGCATCACTAAAGACGAATACTTCAAAATGTCTGAAACTCGTGGCTATACCGTTAAGAAGAAACCGCTGCTCGATCGCTTAAAGCGCGTAGAAGGCCAGGTGCGGGGTGTAGCGCGTATGGTCGAACAAGACCGGTACTGCATCGACATCCTGACTCAGATCAGTGCGGCGCAGGCTGCATTGGATAAGGTAGCACTGGGATTGCTGGACGATCACGCACGCCACTGCGTGATCGGCGGCAAGAAAGACGACCAGGAGCAACGCACGGCGGAACTGATGGGTGCTGTCGCACGGCTGGTTCGGCGCGGCTGAGCTCGACCGGATGTAGAGAACCAAGGTTATTCGTTGTAGACCATAATGGATATGCCATTTGGGTATAGGCTGGATGCCGATCGGGCTCATCTCTAACCGCGGTCGGCATGAGAAGGTTGCTCATCAGGCTTTTGCACTGCGTCTTCCTGCTGGCGTTTTTGCACGGGCAACTTGCGTTTGCGTTGCCAGGCGTTGTCAGCCTAACAGACTCCGATTGCGCTCAGCACAGGGATGCCACCGCGGCTGATTCGCATCACGGCCAGCATCAAGCGTCCAGCAATGCCGCTACAGCATGCGAGCACGGACAGCATGCAGGCCATCAAGCATGTGGTGAAGGTAATGGGCAGTGCGACCATTCGTGCAAAGGCGATGGTTGCTGTAGCGGCTGCAATGTGTGCGGGCACTGTCCAATTGTCCTAGTTACTGCTTTCCAGGCGCGGATCCCTTCAGTTGGTTACAGGTTCGGCGGCGTAATCTTACCTCCGCAAGACCTTCGTCCCTCTCCGATCTTCCAACCTCCACGCAGTTTCCAGTCGTAACTGTCTTTTGCGTAGCGGATAAGCCAGCGCGCCGTCTTTCCGCCTGTGAAAACATCGACTGATGGAGAACTGCCATTATGTATATCAACTTGTTGCTCTTGGCTATGGGCTTACTGGCCATAGCTGGCTGTGCCGGTAATATAACCGTCCCTCCCCTGGGTCTTGATCATCCCGCCAATCCACAGGCCACTAGCGCGCCGCCATTGCAGTTGTTGACCCTCAACGCCAATCCCGCATCTCCTGAGGGGGGAGGCATAGGTGGGATGGATCATTCGAGCATGAGTGACATGAATATGGGCGAGATGGGTCGCTCGCAATCCATGAAGCGTATGCAAGATATGGAAGGCATGCAGGGCATGAATAATGGCTGCATGCAGGAAATGCACGGTGTGGATCCCAGTTCAATGAAGGGTATGAAGGGCATGAAAGGTCACTCAGCGCCCAAAGAGGAGCCTAGCCGGTGAAGACTGCGCACACCCGCCCGAAGGCGCTGATCGGCGTGATGATTGGTATGAGCATAATACTTGTGGCAGGGTGCGCTACCCTGCCGCAAGATGCCGGATTTAAAGATGTACAAGCGACGGTGATGAAGCGCACCGGTGAACGAATCGAGTGGAACCGCGGCACCGATGAGGATGCGGTAGCACAGGCGGCCGTAGAGCAACTGCTAAGCGGACAGCTGAACACAGATGAGGCTGTGCAGATTGCACTGCTCAACAACCGACAGCTGCAGGCGACCTATGAAGATTTGGGCCTCGCGCAGGCGAATCTGGTGCAGGCGGGATTGCTGGGCAATCCCGTATTTGATGCGCGGGTACTATTGCCCATCGGGGGCGGATCGCTGGAGCTGGGATTCGGCATCGTGCAGGATTTCTTAAGCATTCTGTATCGACCCCTGCGCAAGCGGATCGCCGCTGCCCAGTTCGATGCTGCCAAGCGGCGTGTCGCCGGAGCTGTGATCGACCTGGCGGCGCAGACGCGGACTGCGTTCTACGAACTGCAGGCCTATCAGCAGCGGTTCGAGTTCTTACAGCAGGTGGTCAAGAGCACAGCGGCCTCAGCCGAAGCCGCCCAGCGGCTTTATGATGCCGGTAACATCACCAATCTGGATCTCGCGCGCGAGCAGGCGTTTTATCAGCAGTCTCGGCTGGCATTGGCCACGGTCGAAGTTCGATTGATACAGGATCGCGAGCGCTTGAACTCACTGATGGGGTTGTGGGGAAAAGACACGCAATGGAGCATTGCCTCGCGTTTACCGGAGATTCCCAATCAGCCGTTGAAGCTCGCCGACCTGGAAACGCGGGCGATTGCGGCCAGTTTGAGTCTCGGCGCCGCTCGCAAGAAGATCCTGGGTGCCGCAGGAGTCCTCGGTTTCACTAATGCGAGCGCCTTGGTTCCATTTGTTGCGCCGGGCCTTGACGCTGAACGCCGAGTGGGTGAGTGGGAACTCGGACCCACGTTCAGCTTGCCGCTACCTATCTTCAATCAAGGACAAGCCCGGATCGCCGCCGCGCGCTCCGACTTACGCCGCGCCCAGCAACGCTATTGGGCGCAGGCGGTTCAAATTCGGGCGGCAGTGCGAGCCGCGCGGGCGAGCGTGCTGA
>DATACK010000162.1:0-23585 GCA_036259115.1 Gammaproteobacteria bacterium
GAACAGAGGGCGGTGGACAGCGCCATCGAACGACTTCGGAATCCTTGTACCAGCCACCCAACCTCATTGCCTTCCACCAGGCTGGCGGGCCTCAGGTGGAGGTATGAACGCTGTTAAGACGCGATTCACCTTGATCGACACGAGACAGGTGTGTCTGGTTACTGACATCGTGCTCAAGCGTGCGAGCTCCTACCTATTCGAAGTCACTGGCGGATGGTGAGCCCTTTGTCGTCCATGCTGGCGCTGCCAGCACTCGTAGAGAGGTTGACACGCAGCTCTCGCTAGAGAGCAAGCAGGAATTACTCGATGCCATACTCACCCGTTAGGTATCTATTTTAACCGCATTTAGCCAAGGGACGCCGTTGTAACTTGCTCAACAATGCACAACCGGGCCGGACCGACTCCGGCAAAACCTCGGCACACGAGCAGCCTTCAAGTTGACATCAATGTCCGCCCGCCCAGCGCGCAGTGTCTTAAAAATCTGTGCCTTATACAGGAAGTAGCGGAGGCTCCGCGAGCAGAAAGGCAACAAGCGGCGAAGCTATAATCCTGCGTATCATCGGTTGACGTGTGAATCCCATTAGCCGTGCTGTTTATCGTCACGTCCACGGCACCCGATTGTGGGCGAGGTCACGTATGGCTATATGTTTCCTTGCTGCATACCGCGCTATCGCTCTCTTTCCTGTCTTCCACCGTCGACTGATTTTTCTTACGTCTCCGCTGCGCGCGACTAGGCCAGGCAGGTGAAAGCGAGCGATGATTGGGTAACCCACAAGGCGCCCTAATCGTAGAGGACGTTAGGGTTGGCATTCTTAACCAGCTTGACGACCCAGAAGCGGCCTCAGCGATCGGACCACACGATACGGCTGCTGGCCGTCATGATCCCATTGAAGATCTCACCCGGCGTCGTGCCCGGCTTGGCAATTACGAGCACGGAGCTGATACTTGATGGCGGTATCGCCGAGATTGGACCCGCGATCAATACGGCTAGCGCCAGAACCAGTGGCGCTTTGTGTAGGCCCGGTCTACTGGGATGCACCCCCGCACCGCAGAAAGTAACCTGCGACGATCACAGCCACTCCGAACAAAAAGAACCACAGCAGATCCCACAGCAGGGGATTGGCGGAGTCCATGCGGATGCGATGAATCCCCAGGACGCAATGCGACAGGATGCCATCTGCGACATGCCACGCGCCGAACGCGATCAGCGCGTTGACGAACAGCAGACGATCCGCCTTCGGCTGCGCGTATTCGCGGCGTGCTTTCCAAAGACACCAGAACCCGCCGCAGGCAATCACGTACATGAGGAGGTGAAACAGCCCATCCGCCAAGATCTGGACTTGTAGATCACGAAAGCCATCACCTTCTACGGCGCTCAGAAGGTGATGCCACTGCAGTACCTGGTGGAGCAGAATGCCGTCGAAGAAGCCGCCGAGGGAGAACTCCAATAAGTAGCCGACCCAACTAAACTACCCGGAGAAGGATGAATCAGTTCGAAAATCATGAGCGACCGCTGACACTGGCAAGCCTCCGACATGCGGGTGGCATGGAAGGTGATCGTGGTTCGGCTGAACACTGCATGCTCACCTATGCGGACCGCCTAACAGCGTGCGACTTAGGGCGTCGCCGCCTAGAAGCTTACTTGCCTACATTCACATCGTAGGCTCGCCACAGGGCTAGTGCGCCGTAATAAAGGAAGCGCAAAGCCGCGCGGCTGCACCGCGTGCGCCGACAAGATGGGCTAAGTCGCTGAGCCACAAACAAGGAGTGACGCAACTCTCCGAGGCCTCCTAACCGGCGAAGGAGCGACTACGGTGGCTAAATGCCCACACCTTAGTAGGCACGGTCAATGAGCGCATTCGACGGAAGAGTAGGATCGAGGACCTTACGGGCGCTTTCTGCACCTGCAACAGGCAACGACCCAGCATCGAGCAGGCCAAGTTGGACTAGAACAGACGCCTGATCCCAATATATGTGCTCATGGGCCAACTTGTTATCTCGAAAGTGAACAATTGCCACTAACGGCACCTCAACCCGCTTTCCCGTAGGCGCAATGCCGGGCAGCATCCAATCCATTTTTATGGAATGCGTGAACTTAAAGACCATTTCGTCGACGAGTTGATCGTTACCAATGGTCCGTGAGATGGGCGTTATCTCCGTGTCTGGGGGCATTTGCGGAATGAACCGCTTGGAGTAGAACTCCCGCAGCTCATCCAGGCCTACACCGCCAGTGAGTACCGGGACATGATTCACGTGGGCGTCCTCGACCATGGTACTCAGAGTGTCCTCCGTATTGTGCGTCGCGAACTCGTACTGCATATGGGCTTTCCATAGATCGCGTAAGAACCTTTGGGCAGCCGTCAAGCCGGTGCCCGACGCTAGGTTTTCTTGCTCTTTCATGAGTTGCTCCTTTCTGAAACCTTCTCAACCCGGACCGGTACCGAGCCTAGCTGCATCATATTCGACCTTCATCTAGCCTTCGATACCATACGGTTATTTGGTGGCTCGCACTCGGCTTGATATTGGGTCGCATTCGTCTATACCTACAAGCTCTAGTAGAGCGCGCAATTCCTGTCATCGAAGCCGGCTCACCCGTAGACCAAACGCTCAAATCACCCTCACAAGCGAATGTGAAAAGGGCTGCTGTACCGCATCTGCGTCGACACCCTTCCCATAACCCGAAAGGGTGAGTTAAGCAAGACAAGCACTCAAGTGAGGGAATCACACCTTAGCGAAAGCGTCATCAGCTCAACTTCAAAGTCGCGACACTGATAGGAGGTTGGCAACGTATGAACATGCGTATCACGGCTATTATCACAACCGCAGTATTCGTTCTATTCGCAGGCGGGATGGCATTTGGGCTTGTTGATGGGCCACCGGCCAAAGTCCCATTCTTGACGGTGTTAGCGGGAGGGAACGAGGTCAGTAACGAAGGCCAGGCAAATGTCGGCGATCCAGCCGGTCGTGGTGCCGCGGCAATTATCCTCCTTCCAGCCGCCAGGACGCTCTGTTTTGCCATCCTTGTTACTGGAATTGATACGCCATTGGCGGCCACGTCCATAATGCACTTGCAGGACGGAACGGTCCGGTAGTAGTCCCGCTGACTCCACCGGATCGGGGAATCCGGGCTATTCGAGCGGTTGTATAGCTGATGTTGACCCTGAGCTGCTCGCAGCGATTGAATAAAGCCCTGGGGCTTTTTACGCCAATGTCCACATGGGATTGTTTCCTGATAGAACCTTACGGGCTCAGTTGTTCTAATCCCTAAAAAGCTTAAGAAAACACAGGTGCAGAGAGACTATGCGGCCTTATGGCCTTACGTTAGGAGAGATGGATCATGCGAACCGCGGAAGAGACGGCGCTGCTGGTGGCGCTGCTGTTCAAACGCTCAGGACAGCAGCAGGTCCAGCTGGGCATCGATACGATTCGGTGCCTCTCTAGACGGAAGCACATCCGAGGCGCGTTTTTAAGGTTGCTCGGCGAACATCTCGATGACCTTGGCTTGGTCATGATGGAGATCGACGGCGGCGGTTTCGGTTTGATCGCGGCAAGCGCCTTGAGCGGCGCGCCCGCGGTCAGGGCCAAAGATTATTTGCGCAACGACCTAGACAGGCTGAACGAGGGGCAAATCGACTTCAACGATATTCGTGCTGAACTCGGCCGCAGTGTTGCTGCCGTCGACGAGGATGGCCTCCAGGTCGCTTGATAGACCTGGACCTACATCCAGAACTCAGTGATCTTAGTCTCCCAGGCGTTTATCGCCCGACGCCAGGCCGCTTGTCCAGAAGGACAGCTATGGCAGTGTTACACGCATGAAGAGAACGGGACGATTAAGCGGTGGTTGTCCATATCTGGACCACGCACAGGAGTCCACAGCAATGGCAGCGACGGCGCCGCAAGCTCCATTGGCTCGGCACTGAGCTCTACTTCGTGACCGAGCACCGCCACGCGGCGCAATTCAGTTCGCTAGCGCACGCCAAGGCGGTTGCCCGTCAATTCGTCAGAGCGTCACCTGATACACCAATATACGGCCACTAGTAAATTGCTTAATTTTTTTCTCTGAGGACCAAGAACAAGCCTCGTTTTTCCATGAGACTTTATCGGCGCTGAACAGAAAAGGAAACCTCATCGGAGGAATAAGGTTCCATCAAGGATTTCTTGATCGTAGTTATCCTACCGCGCGGTAACTGTCTGGTTTCTTTTGTTAATCGGCGGAGTCGCTCGTTGCAAATTGCCGAACTACCACAACCGCGCCGGATAGCCTCCGGCAAAAGACCGGCACGGCTATGCACGCTAATCTACCAAAGGACGCCCGTTGCATATTACATAACCATGCATAACAGTGCACAACCAATCCCCGCAAAACTCCGTATGCTACCTCGGCAACAATCGCAGGGATAACGGCGCCTAAGCTCCGCGAACGATGACAGTTACTTTTAAAACCCCGGCGCTGCTGCGCCTGTGAATCTCTTATTCCGCTTACGGCCACAACACTGACTTTTCTTGGCTTTGCCGTAAATAAAGGAACAAGCGCCGCCTGTAGGCACTCACAGGGGCTTAAGCGCATGCTTGCGCATGCCTATCAGATCCTCAATCTCGCGCGAAAAGACTATATACCGAACTAGAGGCGAGCGACGACATTCCTGACGCACTATAAGGTTCACTGTCAATAAAGCCATTAAGATGGCTACAACGAGGATGACGTTAATGTGCCAATCGATGAATGCCGATAAAAACAACCGCTAGATGCCAAACTTCTTAAGCAGTCTAGTTGGCTAACCTACATGTATTGCTACTCGCATTTGCTGTCGACTGATGAAACGCCGCTTTCGTAGTCGTCGTAAGCGGAGTCTACATCAGCGTATTCACTGTAGCAGCCGTCATCATAATTACTGTTCCCACACAATCTGCCAGCTCCGAGGCGGCGTCTTCTAGGTCCGATACAGCGCAATGTCCAGTACATTTAGTCGCGGGCGTGATGCCTACGCCTTTAACTTATAATAAGCAGCACGCTCCGAACCCTGACACGCCTTAGTAGCTTACCGTGCTGATCGCGTGAGAACATATAAGCGTGAGTGTTAGCCGTCTTGGGAGCGAATGCGATGGAAGCTGCCGATTTACTGAACTATTACGCTCGCCGCGCAACGGAGTACGAGGCTGTTTACGCAAAACCTGAACGGCAACACGATCTTCAGCGCCTTCGTGCCTTGGTTGCTGACATAATGGCCGAGCATCACGTTCTCGAGGTCGCCTGTGGCACAGGCTACTGGACAGCGGTCCTTGCGCAAGCCGCAAAGTTCGTTTTGGCTACGGATCACAGCATGGAGGTCTTGGAGGCTGCGCAGAGAAAAGCCCTCCCGTCTCAGAAGGTTCGCTTCGTACGAGCAGATGCCTACCACCTGCCTTTGAGTTCAGGGCAGTTCACGGCCGTGTTCGCGGGCTTTTGGTGGTCGCACGTGCCCAGACAGCAACTGCCTGTCTTCCTCTCGCAGCTCACACTTGCAGCAGGCGCTGGGGCCACTGTCATCTGCGTGGACAATCGCTTTGTCGCGGGTAATAGCACACCAATCGACTGTACGGACGCATGTGGGAACACGTATCAGCTTAGGCGGCTTCGTAATGACAGCCAACAAAAAGTGCTTAAGAATTTTCCTAGCGAAGCCGAGTTGCAAGCTGCGGTTGAGCCTTTCGGCACTCAGATTTGCTTTACAGAGTTACAGTATTACTGGCTTCTTGCCTATGTCACACGCGCAGGAGATTAATATTCCGCTGCAGCGGACTGCGGGTGAAAACCTGCTTCTCCCATGCAGCCGTGAGCTTGGGCATTAGAGCGCAAAGCAGTTCCGTCATGGATAATTTGCATATCACCTACTTGGCAGATCAACCGGAGGCGTTGCCTCCTTTGCAGAATATGTTTCAAACAGAGTGGGCGTCTTATTACGGCCCTGGTGGCCCCGGCAACGCAAAGCAAGATCTGCTGGCGTTCTCCAGCCGTGAGAAACTGCCTATTGGTTTTGTCGCTTTCGTCGGGTCTCAGCCCTGCGGTATTATTGCGCTCAAGCCAGAATCGATCACTACACACTCGCATCTCGGCCCCTGGGTCGGGGCGGGCATTGTCCTCCCTAAATACCGGCGGCACGGCATCGGAGCAAAGCTGTTGTTAGCTGTGGAGGCAGCGGCACGGTCCCTCGGCTTCAAAACTATTTACTCAGGTACCAGCACTGCGAACAGTTTGCTTGTCCGGGGCGGGTGGCAGTTTATGGAGCTGGTCCGATACAACGGCGAACCGATTTCCATCTACGAAAAAGCGCTCTAACCCGTCGCTGCATCCGGCCGGCCGTGGAGGCCACATGAACGGGGCAATACATGCTGCCTTCACTGCGCACAACCATGCACAACTGACTCCGGCAAAAGTCAGCCACCGATTAGTACTGCAGTTCTGGACTGAGAACGATAACTTCTGAAGCACTTAGTTGTGTGGACAGTCTTTGTTTTAGAGGTGGTTAATTAGCTAATAGGCCGTGTAGCATTCGAATGTACAACCGTTGGATTAAAAGTCTGGCTCTTCACTACTAAGTACTTGTTTAATGGCATATCAACTGATGTATATGGTGGCTATGGTTGGACTCGAACCAACGACCCCAGCATTATGAGTGCTGTGCTCTAACCGGCTGAGCTACATAGCCATAAAAATTAACAATACAAAATACGCCATCCGCCCGCAAGGCGAAAAGGCCCTTTTCCGAAGTAGGCCGCACGATCAGACATTGAAACGGAAGTGCACCACGTCGCCTTCCTTCAAAACATAGTCCTTGCCTTCTAAGCGCCATTTTCCGGCCTCTCTAGCGCCTTGCTCGCCACCGAGCGCGACGAAGTCTTCATAACTGATGACCTCTGCGCGGATGAAGCCGCGTGCGAAATCGGTGTGGATACGGCCGGCGGCCTGGGATGCCGTGGCATGTTTTTTCACGGTCCAGGCGCGTACCTCCTTGGGGCCGACGGTAAAGAAGGTTTGCAGATTCAAGGCCGCATAACCCGCTCGGATCACACGATTAAGTCCCGGTTCATGCAGCCCCAGCGACTCCAAAAACTCAGCCTTGTCGGCTTCATCTAGTTGCGCGATCTCAGCCTCGATGGCGGCGCACACCGGAATGATCTGCGCATGCTCGGCGGCAACATAATCCTTTAACTGGTCGAGATAGCGATTATTTTCGAACCCATCTTCTGCCACATTGGCGATATACAGGACGGGCTTTATGGTAATCAGATGCAAATCCCGCAGGACATGTCGCTCGTCATCCGCCAATGACAGACTGTACGCGGGGTAGCCCTCGCCCAGGTGCGCCTGAAGTTTCTCAATAACAGCCAATTGCGCGACGGCTTCCTTGTTGCCTGACTTGGCGATCTTGGATATGCGGTTATGAGCCTTCTCCAAGGCCTCCATGTCGGCGAGCAACAATTCAGTATTGATGATCTCGACATCGACCGCGGGGCTGATCTGACCCGCTATGTGCACGACATTGCTGTCCTCGAAACAGCGCACGACGTGGGCGATCGCATCGGTCTCGCGGATATGCGCCAGAAATTGGTTACCAAGACCCTCGCCTTTCGACGCGCCGGCGACGAGCCCGGCGATATCCACGAATTCCATGGTTGTGGAGACGATCTTCTGCGGTTTGACTATAGCCGCGAGCCGCTCCAGGCGTTCATCCGGCACCGGCACTACACCGACGTTAGGATCAATCGTGCAGAACGGATAATTCTCGGCCGCGATGCCTGCGCAGGTAAGTGCGTTGAACAGGGTGGATTTGCCAACATTAGGCAATCCAACGATGCCACACTTAAATCCCATGAAACGAACTAAGCACGCTGACGGGTATGCAACTGCTGCTGCGCTTTCTCGAACTCGCCGGCGACTAGCCAGGGTATGATGGCCAGCGCATTAGCAACGCCATCGAGTATCGCTTGTTGCTCCTCATTGCCGGGCCGTGATGATGTCAGATAATCAACGACCCGGTGCCTATGGCCGGGATGCCCGACGCCGAGGCGCAGCCGCCAGAAATCCTGACCCAAGTGAGCAAAGATATCGCGCAGCCCATTATGACCGCCATGGCCGCCACCCCATTTGAGGCGGACAACGCCTGGCGGTAGATCGATTTCGTCGTGCACCACTAAGATATTTGGCATTGGGATTTTATAGAAAGCGCTAATCGAACGTAACGGCTGCCCGCTGCGATTCATGAAGGCGCCTGGCTTAAACAGCCACAGATCGCGGTCATCTGCAACGATGCGTCCGACCTGACCGTTGAACTTCGGTTCCGCATAAAACTGTCCGCCTACAGCGCGGATCAATGCATCTACAAACCAAAACCCGGCGTTGTGCCGGGTTTGTTGATATTCAAGGCCGGGATTGCCCAAGCCCGCGATCAGTCGGATACCGTCGGCCTCGGCCATATAGCCATATGCAAGCGTTGCACTTAAGAAAACTAGCGCTGGGCCTCGCCTCCACTTGCTCCTTTTTCACGCGCCTCGCCGATCTCCGCGGCTTGGAGTTCCTCGGGCGCTTCCTCCTCTTCTTCAAGCCGCGGCGGCTGTACGGAGACCACAGCGGTGTCGTGCTCATCGCCTGAGCTTAGGTCGACCAACTCGACGCCTTGCGGAATCTTAAGGTCGGATAGGTGCACAGCGTCATTTAGCTGCAAGCCCGAGATATCGACCTCAATATATTCGGGCAAATCCCTAGGTAAGCAGGACACCTCAACCTCCGTTATCATATGGCTGACCACGCCATGCTCCAGCCTGACCCCCGGCGCCTTTTCCTCGCCCAAGAAATGCAGCGGCACGCGCACGCGAATCTCCTCATCCTCGCTTACGCGTTGCAAGTCCATGTGCAGGATCAGCGCATTACCCGGGTGACGCTGGAGATCTCTCAAGATCACTCTTTCTGCTGTGCCGTTCACGTTCAGGGTCAGGATATGAGAGAAAAATGCCTCATGCGTCAGATTCTGCTCGATGATGCGATACTCCAGCGCAACAGGCATGGGCGACTTATCGGCCCCATACACGATCCCAGGCACTAGACCTGCACGCCGCAAGCGTCGGGCCGCGCCCTTGCCCCGGCCCTCACGCGCCTGCGCATTCAAGGTGAATTCAACGCTCATCACGAACTCCTAGATTGCTGACCGAATCTTTAGATTCAGTCCATAAACAGTGTGCTGACTGACTCTTCCAAATTTATCCGCCGGATGGATTCAGCCAACATACCCGCCACGCTCAATTGACGAATACGCTTACAGGCCTTGGCCCTATCCCGCAGCGGGATCGTATCCGTCACCACCAGTTCGTCCAGCTTTGAGGACTCGATGTTCTCCACTGCCTTTCCAGATAATACGGCGTGCGTCGCGTAAGCCACCACCTTCTCAGCACCCTCTCTTTTGAGCGCGTCTGCAGCCTGGCACAAGGTACCCGCCGTATCAACTAGATCATCAATGATGATGCAGTTCTTCCCCTTGACGTCGCCGATAACGTTCATCACCCGTGCCTCGTTCGGACGCAGACGGCGCTTATCGATAATCGCTAAATCAGCATGATCCAAGCACTTCGCCATAGCCCGCGCACGCACCACGCCACCTACGTCCGGGGACACGACAATCGAATTCGCGAATTTCTGCTGCCAGATATCCCCGAGCAGCACCGGCGAGGCGTACACGTTGTCCACCGGCACATCAAAAAATCCCTGGATCTGCTCCGCATGCAGATCCACCGTCAAAACCCTATCCGCACCCGCGGTGGTGACCATGTTCGCCACCAATTTGGCTGAAATCGGTACCCGCGCCGAGCGCACCCGACGGTCTTGGCGCGAGTAGCCGAGATACGGGATCACGGTGGTAATGCGACCGGCGGAGGCGCGGTGCAGCGCATCCACCATAATCAGCAATTCCATCAGATTGTCGTTGGTAGGCCTCGAAGTGGGTTGCACGACGAATACGTCACGGCCGCGCACGTTCTCCTGGATCTCAACCTGTATCTCACCGTCGCTGAAACGGCCGACGTGGGTCTTGCCCAATGGGATATTCAGATGGCCAGCAATGGACTGCGCCAACTGCGGATTGGCATTGCCTGTAAACACCATTACCCTGCTGCTTTCAACCATGATGTTTTGCCTTGCGGATGATCCACCATAGAAGATAGTGTATGTTGAAAAAGTCTATCCAGCGCTTTGAGGTGAAGCGATCCTGCTACACCCTAAAGTCCAGCCCATACATCCTTGCACAGGCGCACGCGCTCCATTGAAGCTCGCCCTGCTGCGCCATAGTGGCGTTGATCCGGCTTAAGCCCACGACATAGAGCTGTTGAAAATAGCTTCTAAGGCTGTAGACATGTGCTTCAGCACTGCAACCATAATTGAACATTGGGATTAACAGATTCCGATATGGCTGGGCCGGGAGGATTCGAACCTCCGAATGCGGGGATCAAAACCCCGTGCCTTACCACTTGGCGACGGCCCAACAATTCGAAAGCTACGCCTCCGCACAAAAGCTATAACGGCACCTCGGCCGCCAGCCTAGCCTGCAACGGTGAGTGATTGAGTCCTCTTGCAACGAAGCCTTGCCAGCCTGCCGGAAGGCGGGCTTGTACACTCTCGGCCGCTGCGTGTTCCTCAAACGCCGCAAACACACAACTGCCCGTCCCAGTCAGCCGAGCCGTAGAAAAATCACTCAGCCAGTCTAACGCCTGTGCGACTTCGGGATAACGCCGCCGCACCACGGCCTCGCAGACGTTGTCGCCCCCGTGCGAAAGAAAGTCTGTTATTGTGATCGGTGGACAATTACGTGTCAATTCGGGCGCGGCGAACACCTGAGCGGTGGCAATCTCGACTGGCGGCTTGATTACTAGAAACCAGGGCTCCGGGAGAGTGAGGGATTTGAAACGCTCGCCTACGCCCTCCGCCCAAGCGGCATGACCATGGATAAATACTGGCACGTCGGCGCCCAATTGCAGCCCCAATGCCATGAGCTCTGCAGATGAAAATCCACAACCCCACAGTCGATTCAGAGCCACCAACACCGTGGCCGCGTCCGAACTTCCACCACCGAGCCCGCCGCCAATCGGCAGCCGTTTGACAAGTCGGATAGCGACACCCTGCCGACTGGCGGCGGCTCGCCGCAGGAGCTTGGCCGCGCGGATCGTTAAATCGCAGTCTGAGGGAATCGCCGTATGCGGATCGACACGGATTATGCGCCCGTCGTCGCGCAAATCGAAGTCAAGCTCATCACCCGCGCTCAGAAACTGAAACACGGTCTGCAGCAGATGGTAGCCATCTGGCCTGCGACCAGTAATGCGCAAAAAGAGATTGAGCTTGGCCGGGGCAGGCCAAAATGCGCCTGAGATCATCGTGACCGTTCAAGCACCGGCCAACTCCCAGTCTTCAACAACCAGTTTGGCCCGCAGATTATGGCCGGACACTGCGATCTTGCCTGGCAGATCGACCGGCGACAGATTCTGATAATCCTTGTAATCGACCGTCCAACCAGCTTGCTCGAGTTCAGCCAGTCGACCGTACGCATCAAGCCGACGATGCCGGGCGCGATTCTTTACATTGCGATCAGGATCAGGAATGCCAAGCACCCAGTACTTCAGGCCAGATATGGGCAACGCCCAGCCGTATAACTCCCGCATTAAAAGCTGCGCATTCGGTGCGCTCACGATGGAGCCATCGTGCTGTATCAATGTCACGCCCGTCTTGCCGCCTTTGATGCGCACTACCACGCGTCCAAATGAATCCATTAAATCGATTTGAAATTGTTTTCCATCCTGCAGCCAACGCAGGCCCGCGAACCAGCCTCCTTGATTGGTGATCACTGCCAGTTTACCAGTCAACGTCCAATGCGTTTGTTGGCTTAAGATAGACTGACGCTGCGCCCACTGCGCCTCGCGATCGGCGGGCCTTTGAGGTGCCGTAACACAACCCGCGAGCACAGCCAACAGGCCGAGAACGGTGACGGCGCGCACCATGTTCTAGCGCGCGTAACGCGCGCGCAGTTTTAGCAGATATTCGTCCTGCGGCTCTTTATGCAGGGCCTCTTTCAATACCGCGCGGGCCTTCTTTTTCTCGCCTTGCGCCCACATGATCTCGCTCAAGTGACCAGCGATCTCGCCATTGGGCAACAACTTGAAGGCCCGCCGCAGATACCGTTCGGCCCGATCATAATTACCCAGCCGGAAGTGCACCCAGCCCATGCTGTCGATCACTGCAGGATCATGGGGGCGCTTTGCGTAAGCGCGTCTGATATATCCCAATGCCTCGTGGATACGCTTGTTGTGGTTCGCCAATGTATAACCGAGCGCATTTAAGGCTGTCGCATTGCCGGGATCCTTTTTAAGGATGGTGCGCAGATCCCTTTCTAGCTGATCCATTCTGCCTATCTTTTCGGCCATGAGCGCACGCGCGTATAGCAAATCACTATCGCCCGGATACTTGTTCAAGGCACGACCAAACAAGCTTATTGCGGCCTGATGACGATTAGCCTCGCCCAATATCTGACCTTCGGCGAGATACAGCTGCACGATGGCGCTGTCCTCGCTTTCCGCCGCACGGGCGCGCTCAAGCTGCGCAAGCCCTTGTTCCAATTCGCCCCGCTTGGCGTAGATAGAGGCAATCCTAGCCTGCGCATCGACTCTATATTGCCCCGCGTCCACCTGACTATACCAATTGATTGCCTCGTCCAAGCGTGTAAGCGTCTCCGCGACGCGCCCCAGATAATAACGCGCCTCATTGGTTCTTTGCTCAGTCTTCAACAAGCGGTGGAAGTGCTTGTTCGCGTCCGCGTACTGCTGCTTTTGCAGGTCCAAAAGGCCCAATGTGTAGAGCAGATCCGGGTCATCTGGATTTTGCTTAAGCAGCTTACTAAACTCCGCCCGGGCCATGTCGAAGCGCCCGACCTGCACCAACATCTTGGCGTATGCGACGCGCAGCGCGTGATCGTCTGGCACGATCTCGACCGCCTGGCGCATGGTCGCTACCGCCTGTTGAGTTTTGCCCAAGGCCAACAGGGCGCGCGCGCGCACCACCCACGCCTCGGTTAGAACGGGTTTGATAGCGAGTGCCTTATCTGCGGCCTCCACCGCCTGTCGATCTTGTCCAGCACTCAAAGCCAGATTGGCGAGCGCATAATGCGCTAAGGGCTTATCGGCGTGGCGTGCGACCAGCCGCTGCATGATCTCAAGCGCAGCCCGGGAATTCTTCTCCTGCGACAACGCCGCGCCAATCAACATAAACCCGTTGCTGGTGGCGCCTGGCGTGTGCCGAACCACAAATTCCAGGTGCGGCAGGGCGGCATCGAGATCGACGCTGCGCATGAGGAGCAAGCCCAATGTCTGGCGTGCCTGCGTATTAGACGGTGTGAGTTCCACCCAGCGCTTGGCTGCCGTCAAAGCAGCGTCATCATCCTGCGCGTATAAGGCTATGGTTGTCGCACGCGCTGCCACCCGCGGATCGTCACTCAGCCGCGCAGCCTGTATGTAATGCGCCACCGAACCTTCAAGATCGCCGTATTGACCGGCTAGCTCGCCGGCCATTACCTGATACATTACTTCGGCCGCAGGCGCTGGATCGGACGTCGTCGGACGCACGATTGGAATATTGACGACCTGCCGTGACGCAGCGTTAGCAGATTCGCTCTCAATGCTCGCGCAACTGGCTGCAACCGTGGCCGTAACCAACGCCACTCCAATCCGAATCATGCGGCTCCTAAACCTGTGTTGCTGCATAGGTTGGTAATTTCTGCAAAGATGCTTGATTCTAGTCCTGTTGCCCGCCTCGTTCTATAACCTGAGTGATCGGGTTGTTTTCCCCCCGCTTATAGCTCAGAATTCATAAGTTTCATTATACAATTGCGTGCGCCGTCTTCGGCCTCATGTTGCTCTATACCCTAGGCATCAATCATATCTCGGCGCCCGTCAGCATCCGCGAACAAGTGGTTTTTACCCCCGAGCGCCTGACTCATGCCTTGCGCGACCTCAGGGCGGTAGCCGGCGTGGATGAGGCGGCCATCCTGTCGACCTGCAATCGCACGGAACTCTACTGCCATCTGCGTGACGCCGGATCGAACGAGAATATCGCGCGTTGGCTGGGAGGCTACCATCATTTTGACCAGAACGTAATTCGCCCGTTCCTTTATCATTATCTTGACCGATCGGCGGTGCGCCATGCGCTACGCGTGGCCTGCGGTCTGGATTCAATGGTGCTTGGGGAGCCTCAGATTCTAGGACAACTCAAGTTGGCCTACCAGAATGCTAGCCAGGCCGGTACTTTGGGTCGCTTGTTGAGCCGTTTGTTCCAACACGCCTTTGCGGTCGCCAAACAGGTACGCACCGACACCGCGATCGGCGCAAGTCCGGTGTCGGTGGCATTTGCTGCGGTAAGCCTGGCCCGGCAGATCTTCGGCGATCTTAAACCTCAGACCGCGCTTTTGATCGGCGCAGGTGAGACCATCGAGCTGGTCGCCCGCCATCTCACTGGCAGCGGCATCGGCCGCATCATGGTGGCCAGTCGCAGTGTTGCGCGTGCGCGTGCGCTGGCGGCTCGATTCAACGGCACCGCTATAAGCTTAGCAGAGCTTGGTGAGGCACTCACCACCGTGGACATCGTCGTATCCTCCACTGCCAGCCCTATACCTATTTTGGGTAAAGGCACGGTGGAGCGGGTCTTGAAGCGGCGTAGACACCGCCCCATGTTCATGGTCGATATCGCCGTACCCAGGGACATCGAGCCCGAGGTTGGGCACTTAAGCGACGTTTATCTTTACACCGTCGACGACCTCGACCAGGTGATACAGGAAAACGTCAATTCACGGCGTGAGGCCGCCGCTCAGGCGGATCGGATTATCGACGTGCAGGTGGAGCGCTTCATGGGCTGGGTGCGCGCCCAGGACGCAGTCAGCATCATACGCGCCTATCGCGACCGCGCGGAACAGCGCCGCGCCGCCACCTTGACGCGGGCACAACGCATGCTGGCACAGGGCAAATCTCCACAAGAGGCGCTGCAATACCTGGCGCACACCTTGACCAATCAGCTGACCCATGAAGCCAGCTTCGCTCTCAATAAGGCGGGCCGGGAAGGCCGTGACGACCTGTTGGAGGCAGCTCGTACTTTATTGCAATTGGCCGATGAAGAAGACGATCAGTAAACACGCATGAAGCCCTCGGTCCAGACCAAACTCGAAGGACTTACAGAACGCTTTGCGGAAATCGCAAGGCTGCTGGCTGAGTCAGAGACGATAGAGGATCAGGTCCGCTATCGCCAACTGTCGGTAGAGTATGCTCAGTTGGAAGAGATCGCCAATACGTTCAGCGCGTATCAGGCGGCGCGCGCTGAACTCGCGGCTGTGCAGGAGATGCTGCAAGATGAAGACGCCGAGATACGCACCATGGCCGAAGATGACGTAACGCACATCAATGTGCGGCTTGAATCCCTAGAGCGAAAGCTTCAGCAATTGCTATTGCCTGTGGATCCGCACGATCAAAGCAATGTGTTTCTGGAGATCCGCGCCGGTACCGGCGGCCATGAAGCAGCCATCTTCGCCGGCGACTTGTATCGCATGTACGTGCGCTACGCCGAGCGTCGCGGCTGGAAGGTCGAGGTATTGACCGCAAGCCCCGGCGAGCACGGCGGCTACAAGGAACTGATCGCCCGCATCAGTGGCAAGGGCGTCTATTCTCAGCTCAAGTTCGAATCCGGCGCACATCGCGTGCAGCGCGTGCCCGAGACCGAGGCCCAAGGCCGCATTCATACCTCGGCGGCAACTGTTGCGGTAATGCCGGAGGCCAGTGAAGTGGACGAGATAGAGATCAATCCTGCGGACTTGCGGATCGATACGTATCGCGCGTCCGGCGCGGGCGGGCAGCACGTCAACAAGACAGACTCGGCGGTGCGTATTACCCATCTGCCGACCGGCATCGTCGTTGAATGCCAGGATGAACGCTCGCAACACAAAAATCGCGCGCGCGCTATGTCGCTGCTGCAAGCCAAACTGATAGAGGCAGAGCGTGCCAGGGCGGATGCCGAACGCGCCGAGACACGCCGCAATCTAGTCGGCAGCGGCGACCGTTCGCAGCGCATACGCACCTACAACTTTCCGCAGGGCCGAATCACCGATCACCGTATTAATCTCACCTTATATAAGCTCGAGGAGATCATGGAAGGCGAGCTGGAACAGATCATCGATCCACTGATCCATGAGCACCAGGCCGATCTGCTCAGTGAGCTAGATTAAGGCCGATGTCCAGTGAGTGAACGAAAACCGATCGCTGCAAGCGTCAAGACCAAAGGCTTGCCGCCGGACGGTGACTGGGTGTGCCCGGGCCACCGCCGATGGTGACCCTGAACTCGCAGCGCAGGACAGCGTACTCGGCAGGGCCTGCCTTAAACCTCTAAGTGTTACAGGGGAAACAACAGACTGGAAGGCCGAGCCAGATTTCAGGCGAAGTTAAAGACAGCGAAGCACTATGAGACGAGAATGGAGTTTCAATAGACAAGGCAGCCGCGGCATAGAAGGTCGCGCCAATACTGGATTCGGTCGCTTCTCGCCATTGCATCAGCAGTCCGGCAGTATCCTGGACACATTGACTAAAGGGCGGGTGGCGCTGTCCATTGTGTCTCAAACGCCCACGCTTGATGCCGAGCTGTTACTCTGCCACCTGCTTGGCTGCAAGCGCAGCTTCCTACATGCCCATGCTGAGGTGTATTTGAGCGACCGCCAGCGCCGACGCTATACGACGCTGCTTGAACGCCGCGCGCGCGGCGAACCACTGGCTTATGTGCTTGGGATCAAGGAGTTCTGGTCATTGCCCCTGCGGGTAACGCAAGATGTGCTAATACCGCGCCCAGAAACAGAGCTATTGGTGGAGCGGGCGCTCGCTCGAATTCCAGCTCATCAAGCCATGCAGATTGCGGACCTCGGCACTGGCAGCGGTGCGATAGCACTCGCCATCGCCCATGAGCGACCGTATAGCCAAGTAACAGCCACGGACATTTCGCAGACAGCACTGGCTGTGGCGTCAGGTAATGCGGCTCGTTTGGGCTTATTCAATGTTCAGTTCGTGGCAGGCGACTGGTTTGCGCCTTTGCACGAGCGCTTTCATATCATCGTCAGTAATCCACCTTATGTAGAGGCCAGCGACCCGCATCTGCAAGACATGGCGCTACAATTTGAGCCACACGAAGCGTTGATCGGTGGGGCAGATGGACTCCGGAACTTAGATCTTATCGTGCAGGAAGCCGGCGCCTTTTTACATCCGGGCGGCTGGCTGATTGTGGAGCACGGGTTCGAGCAAGGCCCGGCGGTGCGCGCGTTATTTAAGCGCTACGGTTTTGATGAAGTGAGATCTCATCTGGACTTGGCCCAGCAGGTGCGAGCCACTACCGGGCAATGGCACCAAGCGTCCTAGAAATAAATTCAGGCATGCAAGCGCGCGCTTAACCCTAAATCAAGTCGGTGTTCCTGATGATGTATTCAAGACCTTAATGATCCAGGACAATCCCGACTCATGGGTTATATGCACATCATCCAGTACGGCATATACGCCTTTCAACACCTTCCAAATTTTCAAAGATACTGGTTCAACATACATTGATGCGATGAAGATTCCTTTATTGTTGAGAAAGGGCTGAAGCCTCCGCATGATCTGCAAAGGATTTTCAAAGTAGTACAGGCATTCATTTAATACCACGATATCGAATCGCTCGTTGGGCGTATAGCTCGCCGCATCCGACTCAATGAAGACTGTGTTACTGTCTTTCTTGGGCAAGGTCTGGCGAATGGCCTCAGCGCTCACATCGATGCCAACGTATCTTGAATATGACGGGCGCAGCCGCTCCTGGAGAATACCCTCACCGCACCCGACATCCAGGATTGCCGGCATTGATTTGAAGTAGCGGCAGTAGCCCACGATCATGGAATAACGAGCAAGCTCATCAAGCTGACGGTAACGCGTCAGTGCACCGCTTGCGTATTGCCTCTCCCATTGATCGATCGTCGTACGATGAGGCTGATATGAAGGCGCGGTATTGCGATCTATACTGCGGAAAGACCTCCATATTACTTGGCTTAGATTCTTCATCCGCTATCTCCGGCTCGATGCATGGCAAGTAAATACCCACGTTCAAGAGTCTTACAACTGCAGCTACCGCCGTTTGATCTTACCTGCAATCAGGCGCGAAGCTTGCGCTTTAGGATCTCATTGACTTGCTGCGGATTGGCCTTGCCTCTAGATGCCTTCATCGCCTGACCGACAAAGAATCCGAATAATTTTTCCTTGCCAATGCGGTATTGCGTCAGTTGTTGCGGATTTCGGGTGAGCACCTCATCGATGATGGCCTCTATCTCAGACGTGTCTGTGATCTGTTTGAGACCGCGCTTTTCAATGATCTGATCTGCATCGCCCTGCCCCGCCCACATGGCCTCGAACACCTCTTTGGCGATCTTGCTGGAGATACTGTTATCCGCAATGCGCTTGAGCAAGCCTGCGAGTTCAGCAGGACTCACTGGGCTTGCGCTAATATCCTTGCCTTCTCTGTTCAAGGCCGCCGCCAGTTCGCCCATTACCCAGTTGGCCGCGAGCTTCGGATTGCCGCCTAGATGGCGCACGGTATCCTCATAAAAGGTCGCCAGTTCGCGAGTCGAAGTCAGTACTGCGGCGTCGTAGTTGCTAAGCCCAAAGTCGTGAACGAATCTTGCCTTCTTTGCGTCCGGCAGTTCCGGCAGCTCAGCGCGTACCGATTCGATCAGCGCGGTATCGATCTCCAAAGGCAATAGATCCGGATCAGGGAAGTAGCGGTAATCATGGGCCTCTTCTTTGACGCGCAGCGAGCGCGTTTCATTCCTGATGGGATCGTACAAGCGGGTTTCCTGCACGACCATGCCACCGCTTTCCAGCAACTCGATCTGGCGGGCGATCTCGAATTCGATGGCGCGCTCGACAAACCGAAAAGAGTTCAGGTTCTTCAATTCGGCGCGCGTGCCGAGCCTCTGTTCGCCCTTGGGGCGCACCGACACATTGGCGTCGCAGCGAAACGAGCCTTCTTGCATATTGCCGTCGCAAATTTCGAGGTACCGCACCAAGGTGTGCAGCTTCCTCATATACGCAACCGCTTCTTTCGCCGAACGCATATCCGGCTCGGAGACGATTTCCAACAGTGGTGTGCCGGCGCGATTGAGATCGATGCCGGTCATGCCATGGAAATCCTCGTGCAGAGACTTGCCTGCGTCTTCCTCCAGATGAGCGCGGGTAATACCTATGCTTTTGGCGGTACCATCGTCGAGCATGATGTCCAGATGACCGTGATGCACGACCGGCAACTCATATTGGCTGATCTGATAGCCCTTGGGCAGATCGGGATAGAAATAATTCTTGCGCGCGAACACCGAACGCGGCGCGATCTGCGCCTCGATCGCCAGACCGAACTTGATGGCCATGCGCACCGCCGCCTCGTTGAGTACCGGCAACACGCCCGGCAGCCCTAAGTCCACAGCGCAGGCTTGTGTGTTAGGGAACGCGCCATAGGCGGTCGAGGCGCCAGAAAAGATCTTGGCGCGCGTTGCAAGCTGAACGTGGATCTCAAGCCCGATGACGGGTTCCCATTGCATGTTTCTCTACTCTCGGTTCAGTTCTAATCAGGATCGTTGCTAGATCGACATGGGTCCTAACCGTTATTCAATAACGCTCGGCGCGCGCAGGTGCCAGCGTGCCTCCTGTTGAAACTTATGCGCCACATTTAGCAGCCGGCTCTCATCAAAGTAATTGGTGATGATCTGCAGGCCGACCGGCAGGTCCTGGTGGAAACCAGCGGGAATGCAAATGCCCGGCAGTCCCGCCAGATTGACCGCGGTCGTGTAAATGTCGGACAGATACATCTGCACTGGATCGCTCGTCTTTTCGCCCAACTTGAAGGCCACCGATGGTGATGTCGGGCCCATGATGACATCGACCTGCTCAAAGGCTCGCCTGAAGTCATCGCTGATCAACCGGCGCACCTGCTGGGCCTTGAGATAATAGGCGTCGTAGTAGCCAGCAGATAAAACATAGGTGCCTATCATGATGCGGCGCTTGACCTCGGCGCCGAAACCCTCGCCGCGCGAGCGCTCATAAAGATCGGTTAGATTCTTAGGATTATCGCAGCGGTAACCGTAGCGCACGCCGTCGTAACGAGCCAGATTCGATGAGCATTCCGCTGGCGCCACCACATAATAGACTGGCACTGCCAAGCCCGAGTTCGGCATGCTGATTTCGCTCACTTTGCAGCCAAGCGATCGATATACCGCCAGCGCCTGCTCGATGACATCGGCCACACCCTGATCTAAGCCTTCACCGAAATATTCCTTCGGCATGCCAATGCGTAGGCCCTCAAGCGACCGGCTGAGCTCAGCGGCATAGTTCGGCACCTCTCGGGCTATGCTGGTCGAATCACGCGGATCGAAGCCAGCCATCGACTGCAGCAACAGCGCGCAATCTTCGGCACTACGCGCCATCGGTCCAGCCTGATCGAGACTGGAGGCGAATGCAATCATCCCGTAACGCGATACGAGACCATATGTCGGTTTGAGCCCAGTGATGCCACATAGCGCCGCCGGCTGACGGATCGAACCGCCGGTGTCAGTGCCGGTGGCACCCGCCACGAGCTTTGCCGCCACCGCCGCGGCCGAACCACCGGAAGAACCACCCGGCACGCGTTCGATATCCCAAGGATTTCTCACGGCGCCGTAGTAGCTGGTCTCATTGGAGGACCCCATCGCAAACTCGTCCATATTGGTCTTACCAAGCACCACCGCGCCGGCACGCTTAAAACAAGCGACCAGCGTCGCGTCATAAGGCGCGATGAAATTATCCAGCATCTTAGAGCCGCATGAGGTTTTGATGCCGTCGGTGCAGAAGATGTCCTTATGGGCGATGGGAATGCCGGTAAGCGCTGTCACCTCGCCCGCGCGCAGGCGTTTGTCCGCGGCGTCCGCAGCGGCCAATGCCGCGTCTCGCGTCACTGTAATGAAGCAATTGAGCCGCTCATTAAACCGCTCGATGCGCGCGAGAAAATGCTCGGTCACTTCGCGAGCAGAAAACTTCTTGCCGCGCAGACCTTCGGCTAATTGCTTGATGGAAAGGTTGTGCATTGTAGGGAGTGAAGGTCAGACGTAAGGGGCGACTAAGTCAAGCGTATAGGGCGGATCAGCATTATCTTGCTCCTTTCGCCGCTCACTCAATGACCTTAGGCACCATATACAAACCCGCCTCGGTTCGCGGTGCGTTTCGCTGGAAATGGGCGCGTTGATCGACCTCGGTAACTTCGTCGGCGCGCAGCCGCTGGCTCACATCTTGTGGATGAGCCATCGGTTGTACACCTTCGGTATTGACATTATTCATCTGTTCGACCAGTGCAAGGATCTCCGACAGATTACGCGCATAGCCGGGGATGTCTTTTTCCTCGATTTTTAAGCGCGCCAAGTGTGCAATTCTTTTAATGTCTTCGGAACTGAGTAACACAGTCGCCTCCATGAGCATTCGCGGCAAAAGTATCATATTCTGCGGCTTGTCCAAACCTGACCACACCGCTACATTAACGCCTCTATATAACAACTATTCGACAGCCTACCAATGCTTAATCGTATGTTCGGGGTTTTTCCAATGACCTCTCGATCGATCTTGGCACCGCTAATACGCTGATCTACATGCGCAGCAAGGGATTCCTCGTCAATGAGCCGTGAGTGGTCGCCATCCTCCAGATCGCAACGGCGGCACGCGCACGATCAGGGCGGCAGGCCAACAGGCCAAGCGCATGCTAAGACGCACGCCTGAGAATATCACTGACATCCAGCCCATGAAGGACGGCGTGATCGCCGACTTCACCACCAGCGAGAAGATGCTCCAATATTTCATCCGCAAGATGCTTCAAAGCAGGATGCTGCGGCCGAGTCTTCGCGTGTTGATCTGCGTGCCAGTCGGCGCCACAGGTGGAACGGCGCGCAATCCGTGAATCGGCCATCGGCGCCGGTGCACGCAGAATCTATCTCATCGAAGAACCGCTGGCGCCAGCCATAGGCGCGGGCCTGCCGATCAACGAGGCCCAGGACTCAATGGTGCTAGACATCGGCGGCAGCACCTCGAAGGTGGCAGTCGTTTCGTTAACGTTAGATAGCATCGTCTACTCCGCGTCCGGATGCATCGGCGGCGACAAATTCGATGACGCCATCACCGATTACGTGCGCCGCAATTACGGCGTTTTAATCGGAGAGACAACGGCGGAACGCGTTGAGCATGACATAGGGACCGCTTACCCTGGCAAGGAACTGCTGGAAATCGAGGTCAAGGGCCGCAATCTATCCGAAGGCGTGCCACGTAGTTTCACACTCAACAGTAATGAGATTCTGGAATCCTTACAGGAACCGCTATTCGGCATGGTCAGCGCTGCCAAGACCGCGCTGGAGCAAACCACGCTGGAACTTGGCGCGGACGTCGCTGATCGCGGCATCGTGCTCACAGGCGGCGGCGCGTTGCTGTGTGATCTCGACCGCCTGAGTATGGAAAAACAGGCATCCCCGTCGTCATCGCGGAAGACCCGTTGACCTGCGGGGCGCGTGCTCGAGATGATAGACTCAAAAGGCGCCTCCTTCCTGACCCTGGAATAAAGCTCCCGCAGCGCTAGCGTCATCTGACCGCCGGCGTCTTGAGCTAGACCGGCTGCCATTATCGCTCGTACCGCGCGCTAAAGCCCTCGATTAACAGACCTCGGAGGTTGCTACAGCCGCGGCACAGTGCAAGTGCGCAGCCGGGGCGCTTAGTAGCCTAAACTATTAGGCACGCGCAGCGCCTCCATCACAGACAAGCTGGTCTTATGCATTATTGTCTCTTTCGCGCTGATGGACGTCGATCAGTAGGTCTGCGTTTCTGAACCGCAAAAGATAGTTTTTAAAATAAAAGCTAAGCTCAGTTACTCATTTATGCCTTCTGCTGAGTCAGCAATAGGTCAGCAGCAGAACCGATTTCACGCCTTTTGTCCTTTCCATAATCGTGAACGCCGATGCAGATGTCGTAGTCTAGGATGTCGCGCCGAGAGTTCGCCTCGCGGAGCACATCTATAAAACTCTGACCAGCCTCGCTGCTCACTTCAATAGCGTTCTTAGACGCGACATATTGGGCCAGTTCCTTGTACATCTGCGCCCGGATGCCAATCTCTATAGTCTCATCCATGCGATTGTGGCCATGGCTTCTATCGGATCACATCCAAGTGCGTCTAGTCGGTCGATGACAGCTGGACTCTTGCGGTTAGGCGTGCCACTGGTACTGCCGCCGGTTTTATATCCTCTAGCCATTCTACTTTGCTCTACTTTTAAGTAGACAAGCGGCTGCATGCTGTTCGCAAAGGTCTTTGCACAAGCTGCAACGGTGTTTTGCACGGTAAGCACTTTCTCTCCTGCTAATGCATCATAAACTGATATTGCACTGCAACATCGTCTAGCTCCTCTGAAGCCATCCTTCATGGGTATTGCGGCGGTTGGCCGCCGGCGGGGAGCAAATTACATCTTAAGTGGCGTTTT
>DATACK010000163.1:0-1660 GCA_036259115.1 Gammaproteobacteria bacterium
CGAGGCGATCCGCATAATAGAGGACTTCAGCCGTCAATGAAGGAATCGACTCCAAATTTTCCGCCGCCTTGGCTTCGATTTCCCATTCCACATCGTCGAAGGCATTGGAGAGTTCATCCTCCACCGTCTGGCGCAGGGCACCCAGCAAGCCCCGGCGCGCCAATTCCGGAGCGGCGGTGACCGGCATTTCATGCAACAAATCGGATATGCGGCGATGGACATCCGCCAGCGCGGTTAAAGCATCGGAAGAAGCACCATCATTGGCAGCCTGAGATGTGCTGAGTGTCAACATCGCCGTGTGCAGACGAGGCAGCACATCATCGTGCAGAGTGCGGCGCGCGCGGCGGTCGAGCACCTGGCTTTCCGCCATGCGCCGGCGCTGCAACCCCATCAGGCGCTGTGCGAGGACGGCGCTGGCCTGAGTATCGATGAGCCGCTCTCCACTCGCGCGTGCGATCTCGATCTCCTCCTGCGTGTAAAGACCACCATCCCACTTCTCCCCCAGCAAGAGTACTCCAATGAGGCCCCGCTCACTCCACAACGGCACGGCCCACAATGCACCGCCGTAATGCTCCTCTATAAGAGGCACGCACATCACCTGAGGTGAACTGAAACGCGACGCAATTTCCCCCAGCGGCGGAACCGGAGTATTATTGGGATAGGCCAGTGGAGGGCCAACCAGCGGCGCCAGTGGCCCCAATGCGGCAAGGTATGCCACCCGCGCGCCCAGCACGTCCACGCACAGAGCGTGGAATGGGGCCATTGCATCCACGGTCTGATCTTGCTCCTCAGACACAGAATAGTCTTCAGGCACATCGGAGCGCATCAGCAGATGTTCATACATTCGCTGGCTGGCTACGAATGGACGTAGTTGTTCCATGCTGCGCTCGCGCTCGGCGTAGGAGCGCCAACTGAAGAGAGCAAAGAAAACGCTCATCAGCACGGTGGTCAGCAATAAAGGGTAGATCGATCTTAGCTCAAAACCCAGGCTGAAGGAAACCAACCCGCCGTAACCTGCGGCGACAAGCACAATATAGCGCCACTGGCGCAGGAAACCTCGCCGGGGCAAAATTTTGCCGGTGAAGATTTCATACGAGACAATCGCCTTGCCCAGCAACACCACGGCAATAGCAATGAGGACACACACCAGCAGATCAAACGCATCGACGCTGACACTCATCGCGCCAAAGATGTCGGCAGAATCCTGGCTCAATGCCTGGACAATGACCCACACGAGGCTGCTCGCCACCAGCAGACTCACCAGCAATTGCATAATGGTCGTAGCCATCAGCCAGGGCCGTGCTCGATGGCGGGCTAAGTCACCCATCAACCTACCGCTGGGGCCCGGACGGCGCAGCACGTCCAGCGATAGGCCAATGCACAACACAAGGTAAATGGGATAGATCAGCACCAGCAAAGGAATGCTGCCCCAGGGAACGCCACGAACTGCATCGGATGGTGACACCGCCAGTTGCGCGACCTGCACCAGAACACGCAACGGGTTGGCGATGACAAGGAGGGCGCCAAGAAGCAGGGCAAGAAGCAAGACCAGACCGAACCAGGGACGCTGCCGGCGATGCAGCTCGGATTGGTTGGTATCCCAGTATCCGGTATACCAGAGCATAAGCAGATACCAGCCGCATGGTAAAGCGATAATGGC
>DATACK010000164.1:0-4073 GCA_036259115.1 Gammaproteobacteria bacterium
TGGCACCGCCGGTTTTGCGCGCCAATCGGTAAGCCGACCAAGCCGCGAGCCGCGTCCGCCTGCGAGGATTAGCGCCAGCGTGTCGCGGGTTAAGCGGCTGACGTAGCGGGGCGAGCGCTGTAACTTCATTCTATTCGCTCCAGTCCGCGACAGGGCTTGCGGCCAGCCCGTGTGGATTGAGAACTGTTTTAGGAATACAGTTTGATACTATAACCTAATTCTACTATCAAAGTCGCGAACCTCCCGGTGCCTCATGCGCGCTGCGTTTTACCGCGCGTGAATGGCCTTAACTGATTTGTGGTGACGCTTGAAGATTTTATTCGCTAGCAGTGAGCTCTATCCGCTGATCAAGACCGGCGGGCTTGCCGATGTCGCGGTCAGTCTGCCTGCAGCACTCAAAGCGCTGCAACAAGATATTAAGATCATGATGCCGGGCTATCGCGACGTCTTGGCCTCTATTGATGGGGCCAAACCCATTGCCACCCTGTCGCTATTGGATCATACCATCGCCCTGCTGTGCACTTCATTACCTAGAGCAGCGCTAGAGGTATGGCTGGTTGACCATGTGCTGTTTGATCGTCCCGGAAATCCCTATCTAGCCAAGAATGGCGCTCCATGGCCAGACAATGCCCAGCGCTTTGCACTCTTTGATCGCGCGGTTGCCGCTGTGGCCATGGGACACGCCAACCTGGATTGGGAACCCGATATCGTTCATTGCAATGACTGGCAAAGCGCATTGGCCCCTGCCCTGCTAGCATCTGAGCGACGGCGGCCGGCGACGGTTTATACCATCCATAATTTGTCCTATCAGGGTATATTCCCGCAGGCAACATACCGCGAATTGGGCTTACCTAATGAGCTGTGGTCCGTGGAAGGGCTGGAGTTTTACGGACAGCTGTCGTTTATGAAGGGCGGATTGAACTTTGCCGACCGCATCTCTACCGTAAGCCCCGGTTACGCGCGCGAGATCCAAACGCCAGAATTCGGCTGTGGGCTGGAGGGCTTACTGAAGCGACGGCATACGGTGCTGTCCGGCATTGTCAATGGTATCGACACCGATATGTGGAACCCGGCGCGTGATGCATTTCTCATTAAAAATTACGATCGAGAAAATCTCGTGGACAAGCAGGCTAATAGGTGTGCCTTGCAGCGTGCATTTGAGTTGCCGCAGCAAAACAAGGTGGCCCTGATCGGTATGATCGGCCGCTTGGTAGAGCAAAAAGGCGTGGATCTGTTGCTAAATGCACTGCCGGAGCTAATCAAGCTACCCGTGCAGATTGCGCTGCTGGGCGCCGGTCAGCCTGAATATGAGCAGGCATTACGCGGCTGGTCTCAGCGTCATCCGAACCAACTCGGTGTGCGTATCGGTTACGACGAGGTGCTGGCACATCGCATCGAGGCCGGTGCCGATATGTTCCTCATGCCGTCGCGCTTTGAACCCTGCGGTCTCAACCAGATGTATAGCCAGCGCTACGGTACTGTCCCTATCGTGAGACGCACCGGTGGATTGCAGGACACCGTAGTCGATGCGAATGCAGAAAATATAAAGGCCGGCACCGCCACGGGCTTGATATTCGAAGAGGCCAGCGGGCCTGAGCTGGTGGCAGCCGTAAGGCGTGCGTTGAGTTTATGGGAAGACTCAACAGTTTGGCCCCAACTGATGCTTACCGGCATGCAGCAGGATTTTTCCTGGCGGCATAGCGCCCAACAGTACTTGGCGCTTTACCGACAGGCGTTAGCAGACCGACGCTTAGTATCCGTATGACGCCAGGCGCAGATAAATACACCTGCGCCTGGCAATTCCGCTTTATAGAATCGCCATAAGGGACGTTGCTTTGCGTTGGTTATCTTCTGGCAATTATCCATACGGCATGAATGATCCCCGGAATGTAACCAAGCAAGGTTAACAGGATATTGATCCAGAACTGAAGGCCCAAACCAACTTGCAAAAATACGCCCACCGGCGGCAGCAAAATAGCAAGTAAGATTCGCACGATGTCCATGATGTCTTCTGCAACCTTGGTCAGTTAAGGCAATAAGGGGTTACTAGCGAGTGGCCCTGGATGCCAGTTGATCTCTAGGCGTGCCGGCAGCACCGCCGAGCCCTGCCGCAATGGCGCCAAGTAACAATGCAACAAAACCACCCCACGCCGCGCCCGTGGCCACTGGGGCGACCTGTTTTGCCGTCTGCGCCGCTTGCCGCTGGGCTTGGTTTAGCACCTGCCTAGCCTGCTGACGCGCCTGACGGATTATTTGCTTAGCCTCCTTAGTTGCCTGCTGTACCGCTTGTCGAGCCTGCTTGGGTTGCTTCTTGGCCATCTTGGCCACTTGCGGCGCGACCGCAGTGGTGCCTTGCCCGACCAACTGAAATCCCTGGCCTAGCATGGCGGCAACGCCGCTGACCGCTGCGCCGACCGCTGAGGTCGCCAGGTAGAGAGAAACCAATGTGCCAAGCCCCCATACGACGACGCCGTGTAAAGCACCATCGCCTCTAATGGGCATGCCGGCCAAGCGCGCCGCAACGAAGCCGCCGATAAAAAGCGCTATCAGCGTGCTGACTACCAGCCAGATAGCCGCGCCTATGCCAAGGCCAGTTAGGTCAGGTGAGGCCGGATTGATAACGCCTAAGCCGATGCCGACGCCAAGCAAAGAAAGCATGATCTGCACCACCAGCGCTAGGATTGTGCCTGCAAAGATCGCACCCCATGATATGCGCTTTACAACGCTATAACGTTCGTCAGAAGCTACGTTTGTATGATTCGCCATCGGTGCACCTCTTCATAGTCTATGTCTGTTTTGAAGAAACAACGGTATCGCAGTAACACTGTATGAGTGATTATCTCTCCCTTGAGCGGCGCAAGGAACCTACATAGCTCTCCCTGTGCACATCGCTGTAAGCTGCATGCAGTTTCTGTTCCAGGCTTTATTTTAGATAGCCCATGCCGTAGAACCACAAACTGGCGATCGATAGCTTCATCTCCGGTATCGCCACTTTGGCAAAATCACCAAAGGTCAAGCGCACGCTGTGAGCAAAGGCATGCTCGGCGACAATGATATTGACGAGGCTCCCCATCAGCAGTAGGTTGCCAGACAGCCTGGTGAACACGGCCAGCGCCGCCAGCACTTGTGGTGGTATATAATTTAGCGCCTTTAATAACAGCATTACGGCCGGTACATTCCGATGGTGTTGCTGACGATGACCGAAAACGGCACTAGCAAAGAGACGTAAAAAGGCAAGAACTCGTGGGTTTTGAGCCAGGCAACTAGCTCCGGAGCCGCTGGCAATGATGTAAACGCTGCAGTGACAGTCAAAAGATAGGAGATCAACACCAATTAGTAGCAATCCACCTGCGCTAGCAGGGTGCGGGCGCGGCCCCGCGTCTGAGGATCAACACCGCCACTGCGAAGGCCGCCACCTCTTGCTCATCACCGTTGAGCAGCACCATCAGCACGATCAACGCGATGGTCGCGATAAAAGCTCTTGGTCGTGAGCCAGGGATGAATTCCCACATGGAGCATATCTTGCGAAATTGGTACGGAGTTGCGTAGCGGCTTGCCCCAAGCTAGCGTGGTCACCGCAAAAACAAAGCCAAGACCTGCGAACGCGGGCACTGCGGCAATGAGAACATGGTTGAAGAAATCGAGATTCGCCAACTTCCCGATGACAATATTCTGCGGATTACCACTTAAGCTCGCGGTCGAACCGGCATTGGCGCTGCCGGCTAGCGCCAGCAGATAAGGGCGCGGATTGAGGCCACGCTCGCGCAAGGCCAGGCACAGTAAAGGGGTGAAGGCGAATACGACGATGTCGTTCACTAGCACCATTGAAAGCCCGCCGCCGACTAGCACTGTGGGCCCCAATAAGGTAATTGGGCTCGCCTTAGCCCCGTTTTGTCAAGCGCCGATGAAATCGAAGCAACGCGCGGCGACGAAAGGCTGTCCAGAATCATCAAGGCAACAACAGCAAGCAACGTGGGCAGATCAACCGCCGCTCTGATGTCCGCGATATCTAGCGCTCTACCTGCCAGGATCACGATTACGCCGAGCAACGCAATGCCGGTGCAATCTACGGC
>DATACK010000165.1:0-6249 GCA_036259115.1 Gammaproteobacteria bacterium
GGCACTCTGGCGCACCCCCTGCGTTAGGAGCAACTGATTAGACTGCCCAGCCATTCAGAGGGTTCAATGTAGAAGATGACATTGTAGAAGATAGTATTGCTCTGATGTGCCGCATCTTGGCGGCATATGTACATGGGCTAACAGTAGATACATAACCTTGCGCCAAATAGGGGAGACTAGTGCATGTCCCTCAGTAATTGCTGTTCGCGAGATGTTCTCTGACTCACGCCGACATATCAGAAGGTGTCTCACCGTATGCGCACCGACCAACACTCCTATAAACAACTAATTAGATTATGAGCGTGTTTGCTGCACTCGTATACATGCCGCTCACCACACGCTTGCCATCGATCATGCGAATAGCCGGCACCCTGTTGTTGGGTGCGAAGTTATGGCGTTCAGTGAGTCGAAACTGACGCGATATGACCTTGAAATAGCGCTCAATCACCCTGACACTTATACCGAAGAATCGCCCGTCCGATTTGGAATCTCCAGCATTGCTGTTTAGTGTCTTACGTAGAAATGGGCTAGTTCATGTGTGAAGATATCAGGCCACGTGATCCTGAACATGAACAACACGTGGATGCCAACATGTGTAATCACCGTATCCGGTTCGGCCGTGGCAGTGCATGGCTGCTCGCGTTGTGCGGGCTTTGCCTCAGCATACAGACGCTGGCTGAGCTCCCGAAAGAGAGTGTATTACCGCTCAAGCTGGCCGTGCAGGCGGCCTTGCATGCCGAACGACAATGTGCCAAAGATGGCTATCAGGTGAGCGCCTCCGTGGTCGATCGCGCGGGCGTGCTTCAGGTCTTGGTCCGCGGCGATGGTGCGGGCCCCCACACTGTGGATAGCAGCAGGCGTAAGGCCTACACGGCAGCCAGTCTCCGCGTGTCCACGCATGAGCTTGCGGAATTGATTAGCCAAAAGCCGGAGTTGCAAGCCTTGGAAGACATGAATAGCTCCATTCTGCTTCTGGGCGGCGGGTTTCCGGTCACCATGGGTGGAGAGGTGGTTGGCGGCATTGGAGTTGGCGGCGCGCCTGGGACCGCGCTTGATGAAGCATGTGCCCGAGCTGGCCTACAGCACATCGGTGCCGATACCTATCAAACAGCTTCCAAGGCGAAATGATACGAGCAACACCAGCAGTTGCTGACCCTCAGCCATGTTCTTCGGTCGGTTCGCTATCACGCTCGATGCGTTCTACTGAGCATTGCAAACAGAGCTCACCCACTCAGCTTACCTAGTATAAAGGCCGCGAGAAAACCAGTGGCCGTGATGAGCCCGGCAAAGTTATGTGCTTGTTCAAAGGCCTCTGGAATCATGGTATCCACCAGCATAGACAATATCGCGCCTGCCGCTATGGCAGTAGTTGCGGCGATGACGTCAGGAGAGCAGCCTTGAAACTGTGTAGTCAATAAGAGCGGCCACACCAGAGGCGGTCGCGATACCATCCCACACGCCGAAAATATACGCGGCGCTGTGTCCTGCCTTTTTCATGCCGTCAACGTCGATTTACGAGAGCCGAGCACCTATTAAGCTCACGAAACAGCCGACGCGCCCTAAATGTCTGGCGGGCCAATTTAGACGAAGCGGGAGGTCGATGACCCGTCGCGAGGTTTAAAGGTATAGAGATTTAGGCGGTCACTTTCCGCTATACTCTTCCCTGCGCATGAGTTGTGACGGAAGCGCGAAGCACGAGGAAGACGCCTAAGTGCTATGCTTGCTGCGCGCCGCCACGGAGATGATCTTGGCCGCAGCATACTGAAGGTTAATTCCCGCCATGCCGTTTTGCGGCGCAACGTTTTGCACTCTCAGCCTGATATTGTGAGGGCAAGTTTTAGTTCCGTTATGACCCAGGAGAAAACAGCGTTGACATCGCTATCTGAGATGCCAGAGCATCAATCGTGGAAACTCATGCGTGTATCGTCCAAGCCTGCTCGGCTTCGTGCCTTGTTTTATTCGAATGAACTGGAATTCCTCGTAGAGGCACACAACGGCATCAGCGCACGCATCGCGGAAGAGGCAGGTTTCAAGGGCATCTGGGCTAGCGGGCTCGCGCTCTCCGCGCAATATGGCGTGCGCGACAACAACGAGGCCAGCTGGACGCAAGTGGTCGACATGCTGGAATTCATGTCGGATGCAACCACCGTTCCCATCCTGTTGGATGGAGATACGGGCTACGGCAACTTCAACAACATGCGGCGGCTGGTCAAGAAACTTGAACAGCGCAATGTGGCCGGCGTGTGTATCGAGGATAAACTCTTTCCGAAGACTAATAGCTTCATCGACAGCGCGCGCCAGCCACTGTGCGACATAGACGAATTCTGCGGCAAGATCAAAGCGGGCAAGGACAGCCAGCTCGACGAAAATTTCTGCATCGTCGCGAGAGTCGAAGCACTAGTCGCCGGCTGGGGATTGGACGAAGCGTTGCAGCGCGCCGATGCTTACCGCAGCGCTGGCGCTGATGCGATCCTCATCCATAGCACGCGGTCTAGTGCGGACGAAGTGTTAGCCTTCGCTAAGCACTGGGAGAACCGCTTGCCGCTCATCATCGTGCCAACCCGGTATTACAGCACGCCGACTGAGATCTTCCGCATGGCCGGCATCAGCACGGTCATCTGGGCCAATCATTTAATCCGCGCGGCCGTGATGGGTATGCAGACCGTGGCGCGCGAGATTCAAAGCACGCAGACGGTTGCCGATGTGGAAGATCGGATCGCCTCGATGACCGAGCTCTTCCGATTGCAGGGTGCTGAGGAATTGGCCTATGCCGAGAAGCGCTATCTTGCCGCGAACATTAAACCGGTGCAGGCCGTCGTGCTGGCGGCCACACGCGGCCAAGGACTGGAGGCGGTGACTCATGAAATGCCTAAGGTGATGCTGCGGATCGGCGATAAGTCCTTGCTGCAAAGACTAGTTGATGCGTTCAAGCGCCAGCATGTCCATCGTATTTCGGTGGTGGCGGGTTACAAGGCTGATGCGGTCACGGTGAATGGCATCGAAGTCATACGCAATCCGAACTATGCACGCAGCGGCGAGTTGACCTCATTGGCCTGCGCGCGGGACTGGATCGGCGAGGATACGGTAATTACTTACGGGGATCTGCTCTTCCGCCACTATATCCTGCGTGATCTCTTGGACATGCCGGGTGAGATCATGGTGGTAGTCGATTCGGCACTGCCGCCCAAGACAAGCCGCGAGTACCGCGATCTGGCCTATTGCTCACGTCCGAATGATCATGCCTTATTTCATGAGCAAGTCGATCTGCTGCGAATCGCATCATCTGACGAGGCGGGAGACGGTCGTCCGTCCGGGCGCTGGATCGGTATGCTGCGTGTGGCGGGCGATGGCCGCAATTGGTTATTGAAATCGTTGGAGGATTTGCGCACGCGAAGTAATTTCGCAAGCCTGGGCATGCCGGACTTGTTAAATCATATGATCGAGGCCGGCAGACAGGTCAAGGTGCTCTACATCCACGGCCATTGGCTGGACGTCAACCGCCTGGAAGATTTAGGCCGCGCCAGCGACTTCGCGCACGGTCGGCAACAATCCGCGCATGTGGATCACGCGCGATGATCCAGGCTCAGGATTTCGCGGAGCTCGCGCGAGGTTTCGGCTACCGTTTTTACGCGGGTGTGCCGTGCTCGTTTTTGACGCCGTTTATCAATTACACGCTCGGCGACAAACAACTCACCTATCTATCATCGGCCAACGAAGGTGATGCCTTGGCTGCTTGCGGAGGCGCGTTTTTAGGTGGTCAACGCGCCGTAGCCATGATGCAGAATTCCGGGCTTGGCAACGCGATCAATCCGCTAGCCTCGCTTGCCTATGCATTCCGCATCCCTGTACTGCTAATCGTGACATTGCGCGGCGATCCGAACCTCAATGATGAGCCCCAACATGAACTTATGGGCCGCATCACTGGCAGCTTGCTAGAGACCATGACGATCCCTTGGGAATACTTTCCGACCGATGTGCATAAGATTGAAGGCGCTTTACAGCGCGCCGAGATGCATATGACACGGGAGCTTCGCCCTTATGCGTTCGTGATGCGCAAGGGGTCCGTCGCGCCATATGAATTACCGACTAATCAGGGGAAGACGCCTCTAACGCGTGAGCCTGTTGCCGATGCCGCGCCGGCGCAAGCTATGCCTGTACGCTGCTCGCGGGCGGAAGTGCTGCAAAGAATTATCGAGCTGACGCCGCAGACAGACACTGTTCTTATCGCCACCACCGGCTATACGGGCCGTGAGCTGTTTGCGCTCGCGGATCGACCTAACCATTTATATATGGTGGGATCCATGGGCTGCGCCTCTGCGCTGGGGCTGGGACTGGCGATGACGCGTCCTGACCTGCGCGTGGTAGTGATCGATGGAGATGGTGCTGCCTTGATGCGCATGGGCAACTTTGCCACATTAGGCGCTTATGGTGGTGTAAATCTGGTTCATATCCTGCTAGACAACGAAGCGCACGATTCAACTGGGGGGCAGGCCACTGTTTCCGGCGGCATGTCCTTTGCCGGTGTCGCTAAAGCCTGTGGTTATCCTCTCGCACTGGAAGGCGATATGCTCTCGCTTCTCGATGAGCTACTGGGAGGGAATCCTCCGGCGGGCCCACGCTTTGCTTGTTTGAAGATCAGGCCAGGCACCATGGATAAACTGCCCCGACCAGCCCTGTCACCGGCACAGGTGCGTGCTCGGTTTATGGCGCATATCGGCACCGATCTGCACCGCGCCGATTGAAACGGTCATTGTCATGATCCTGTTAAATCCCGGCCCGGTTAATCTCACGGCAGGCGTGCGCGAGGCCTTAGCAGGGCCAGATCTGTGTCATCGCGAATCCGAATTCGCCAATTTGCAGGCCTCCATTCGGCAGAAACTGCTGGATGTCTACGGCCTATCGTCACGGAAATGGGCCGCGGTACTGCTCGCCGGCTCTGGCACGGCCGCAGTGGAGGCAATGCTTACGACCTTGATGCCGCAGGAACGTAAGCTGTTGGTCATCGAGAACGGCGCATACGGTGAGCGCATGAGCACCATCGCGCGCGTGCACGGGATTCGATATCGCGTATTAAGTCATGCCTGGGGTGCTGTACTTAACCTCGATGGGATACAACAGGCGTTGACTTTAGATCCTGATATAAGCCATGTCGCCGTGGTGCACCACGAGACCACCACGGGCCGTTTAAACGACCTCACGGCACTGGGGAGTTTATGCCGCGCGCGCGGTGTTGATTTACTCATCGATGCGGTGAGCAGCTTCGGCGCTGAGGCGCTAGATTTCGAAGAGTACCGCATTGCGGGCTGCGCAGCCACCGCCAATAAGTGTTTACACGGCGCCCCGGGTGTATCTTTGGTAATTGTGCGTCGCGATCAGTTGCCTGCACAGGGTACTGCGGTGCGGACGTTGTATCTGGACCTTGCGGCGTATTGCCGGGAACAAGATCGGCGCGGCACACCGTTCACCCAGCCCGTGCAGCTTTTTTACGCACTTCACCAAGCGCTTGTAGAGCTACAAGAGACAGGGGGTTGGCAGGCGCGCCGCGCGCGTTATCTCGCATTGGCGCGGGAGGTAAGAGCGGCACTTGTCGAGATGGGAATCAAGCCACTGTTGACGCAAGGCGAAACCTCTGCCGTCCTAAGCGCCTATTACTTGCCCGCGGGGATTAGCTATCCATCGCTGCATGACACACTCAAAGCACAGGGCTTTATCATCTATGCGGGGCAGGGCGAACTTGCGCAAAAGATCTTCCGCATTTCCGTGATGGGCGCCATCGACCAGTCCGACATCGATCGGCTGATCCGCGCCTTCCGTTCTGCAGGCACATAGCATGAGTCATGACACGTGGCTGCATCGCAGCGTGCGCACCGTCGTACGTTCCTTAGTCAATACGCGCATCACGCCCAACCACATCACCACTGCACGGTTAGTCACGGGCTTGCTCTCGGCAGGACTGTTTGCTGCGGGTGGATCCACGGCCCGATACTATGCGGCGGCATGCTTCCTCCTCTCGTTGTTATTGGACCGCGCGGATGGTGAGCTGGCGCGCATCAGCGGCAAGACATCGCCCTGGGGTCATCAATATGATCTTGTCAGCGACGCTTTGAGTAATGCCTTAGTGTTTGTCGGCATCGGAATTGGCCTGCGTACTAGTCTGTTCGGATGGGCGGCCATCCCCATGGGTATCATCGCGGGTGCTGCGGTAGTTGTCATTCTGCGGTTCGTAATGCATGTGGAAGCACTGCGTGG
>DATACK010000166.1:0-4774 GCA_036259115.1 Gammaproteobacteria bacterium
AGCGATAAGTACCAATGGCGTGATAGCCGGCATGCGGGTTGTCTCGGAACATGAGAGCGCGGGTGTTCGAGACGCCATAAAGATCGACAAGAGTGATTGGATCTTGCAGTTCATGGGCCGCAGCCTAAGAAATCCGCCAACCGATGCATGGGGTGTCACGCGTGACGGCGGCGCCTTTAATCAGATCTCGGGCGCCACGATCACCTCGCGCGGTGTGGTGGACGCGATTCGCCGCGTCCTGCTGTACTTCAATGCGCACAAGCAGGCATTGTTCACAAACCCTGCCGCAATCTCGCGCCCAAGCATCCAATGACCCAAGCTGCCACTGCAACCATCAGTATGCGCGACCCACTTATCAGCCTGGACTCCGCATCTCTGCTGGGTCTATATCCTTTGATGGTCATCACAACGTCCATGGTCAACGGGCTTGCGCTGGGCATTGCCGCCACGCTTGTCCTGACGCTTACCATGGTCGGCATCTCCGCGGGGGTAGCGGATCGCGTCCGCAGGTGCACATGTCGACGTTCGTGCTCATCGGCGCCCCGCTGGTGACCACCATAGGGCTCGTTATGAACGCGTACTTTCATCAACTCTACGCGGCGCTAGGTATCTATCTGCCGATGGTCGCGGTCAGCTGTGCTCTCATTGGCTGTTATGATCAGCGCGCCAGCAACAGTGCTGATTTCACGGCGTTGCTCAACAGGCTGAGGACAGGCGCTGAATTGACGATTATGCTGATGAGCTTGGGTAGTGTGCGGGAACTCTTAGGCCACGGCACGCTGCTGGCGCAGGGAGATCTTTTATTCGGTGCACACGCACCGACGCTTACTTTGTTTTCAGGCGACCTCGGCTTTGCGCTCGCGGTGCTGCCATCCGGCGCATTCATCGCGCTGGGCCTGTTAATCGCGCTGAAAAACAGCATTGCCGGCGATAAAGGCACGAAGTGGCGTTCAAAAGACCTTCCAAGCCTCTGGATAGATCGCGCCGACGTCGATGACATCAAATTTAAAACATTTAAGACGATACCCACATCGCGAGCGCTATAACATACCCCAAAGCCCATTATTCCATTATGAACGCGCACAAGCGCCGTGAGATCTTCACCCGTCTGCGAAACGCGCTGCCGGAACCGCGTGGAGAACTCGTGTATGGCTCACCGTTTGAGTTGCTGATCGCCGTCATGCTGTCTGCGCAAGCGACTGACGTGAGCGTCAACAAGGCCACCGCGCGCCTCTTTCCGGTCGCCAGCACGCCGCAGGCAATCCTGGACCTGGGTGAAGACGGCCTCAAGCACTACATCAAGACCATCGGGCTATACAACAGCAAGGCCAAGAACATCTTGGCCACATGCCGCTTGCTGACAGACAAGCATGGCGGCTGCGTGCCGCGTGAGCGCGCCGCGTTGGAAGCGCTGCCGGGCGTGGGTCGCAAGACCGCCAATGTGATCCTCAATAGCGCCTTTGGGCAGAAGACTATCGCCGTCGATACGCATGTCTTTCGCGTCGCCAATCGCACTCGTATCGCGCCGGGCAAGACAGTACGGGAGGTTGAAGATAAGCTGCTAAAATTCATACCCGACGAGTTCAAGCCTAATGCACACCACTGGCTGATCTTGCACGGACGTTACGTATGCATTGCGCGCCGGCCAAAGTGCGGACAGTGCACCATCGCCGACTTATGCGAGTATCGTTACAAAACCCCGGACGATCTGCCAGTAGCGAGCAATCTGCGCCGGATAGGTCGTAAATTGAAGCCTTAACTCAAACTATATCGGTACATACATACTATGCAGTCAGGGTTTATACTGAATTCAAGCATCCTTCCGCGCCAGTGCTAAACGTCGGGCGCTGGGATGGGTCTGGAATAGGGAGTCTTTGCGGCTTGGATGACTCTATCCGCGGGCAAGGACAATTCGCGCGAGCTTAAGAAGATTCCTTATAATTGCATAGCCTGACTTCCACCACGGAGACTATCCATGAGCAAGCAGCGTAACCTGAAATCGTTGACTATCGCACTCGGCGCGGCCTTGACTGCCGGCATGTCGGCCTTGTCCGCCAATGCCCATGATAACCCGTTTGGCATGACCCAATTGTCCGCGGGCTACATGGTGGCCGATAAGGGCGAGGGCAAGTGCGGCGAGGGGAAATGCGGCGGAGACAAGAACGAACTTAAGGCCCAGACTGCAGACAAGGGCGGCGAGGGGAAATGCGGTGAAGGCAAGTGCGGCGATAAAAAATAATACGCTGCATCGAACGCGACGGCGGACCGCCTTGCGGTTCGCCGTTTTATCTCTCGGCGCGAGTCCACGCCATTGGAAACAACGCGTGAGCGTTCCGCTGATAAGCTGAGCGCGGCCAACTTTAAAGGCATCCGAATTCTGCTATGAGATGCAACGTGAGCCTGGCGAAAGATAAGGATCATCACCATGCAGCGTAAACGTTTTGCGGTCAGCGGCGCGGGTTTAGGGTTGCGCCGCGATCTCTTGAGCGTACTGGAGGCGACGCCGTCCTCACAGATCGATTTCATGGAGCTCGCCCCGGAGAATTGGATCGGGATCGGCGGCAGCCTGGGCAAGCGGCTCCGTGCCTTTACCGAAGGCCATCCGTTCGTCGCACACGGGCTCTCGCTATCACTAGGGGGACCCGCGCCGCTAGATGAGACACTGGTGCGGGATATCAAACGATTTCTCGACACCCACCATATCTGTGCCTACAGCGAGCATTTGAGTTACTGCTCCGATGAGGGCCATCTCTATGACTTAATGCCCATTCCGTTCACGATGGAAGCCGTGCATCACACAGCCGGGCGCATTCGCCGCACGCAGGAAATACTGGAACGGCGCATCGCCATTGAGAATGTATCGTACTATGCCGCGCCTGGCGCGCAGATGACCGAGCACGCGTTCATCAATGCCGTGCTTGAGGAAGCCGATTGCGGCCTGTTGCTGGACGTGAACAATATCTACGTCAATTCAGTCAATCATGGCTACGATCCGATGGAGTTCCTGAAATCGCTGCCCGGCGAGCGCATCGCGTACTGCCATATCGCAGGCCATTACCGCGAGGACGTGGACTTAATCGTCGATACCCATGGCGCAAGTGTCATAGATCCAGTATGGGACCTATTGGACAAGGCTTACGAACACTTTGGCGTGTTTCCTACCTTGCTGGAACGCGACTTCAACTTTCCACCGCTGCCCGAACTGTTGGGCGAGGTCGAGACGATCCATCGCTATCAACGCAAGTGGGCTAGAGGGCGTCTGACTTAGCTAGTTTTCGTCATTTCGATCTTAGCGGCTGTTGAAATAACCACTAAATACACCAGGGGAGGCGGCATGCGCCTTTGTGCTGAATGGGTTCACAAGGGTGGGCTGTGATTGAGCACCAAACGCCTATTCAGAACGCACTTTTTCAATATCGGCTAAGGGAGAAATCCTACAGTAAGCTGACTCGTCTTTGTCTAGTTCATAGGATTTCGCGCTCGACTGACTCAGACCTTAACGATGGGAGCCGTGGTCGATGAATAAAACCTCGCTCGACTTCAAGCACGTGCAATACTCGTTTGCCGCGCATCTGCGCGACCCACAAGCGCATGCGCGGCCAGCAGACGTCGAAGATCGCCGCATGGCGATCTACCGGAATCTCTTCTACAACAATATCGAGGGTTTTCTCTCCAGCGGCTTTCCAATTCTGCGCAAGCTGTATTCGGATTCCAATTGGCACCGCCTGGTGCGAGATTTCTTCGCGCATCATAAAAGCCAGTCGCCCTATTTTGCGGAAATCGCGCAAGAATTCCTTAAATATCTTCAAGACGAGCACAAGCCGCAGCCGCAAGACCCGCCTTTCTTGCGTGAATTAGCGCACTACGAATGGGTGGAATTGGCCCTATCAGTTTTGGACGCGGAGCCGGATTGGGAAACCATCGACGCGCAAGGCGATCTGCTGGACGGGCGCCCTGCCTTGTCGCCGCTCGCGTGGTTGTTGAGCTATCAATACCCAGTGCATAAGATCGGTCCAAATTTCAGGCCGGACAAGCCCGGCGAGCAGCCGACTTACTTGCTGGTGTATCGCGACGCACAAGACAAGCTTAGCTTCATGGAAGTCAACCCGGTGACCGCGCGGCTGGTTGCGCTGTTGAGCGAATCTGGCGAGCGCACCGGCCGCGAGCTGCTCTACCAAATTGCCAGCGAACTCGGGCATCCGCAGCCCGAAGTGGTGCTTGAGGGCGGCGCGCAGGCGCTCGCGCAGTTACATCATACCGGCGTGGTGTTGGGCGCGCGAGCGGATTAGATAAGGTCTTTCTAGCTTGTCGTTCCGGCGAAATCTGCCTCGTATGGGAGTCGGATCCCAGGAACAATGTATTACTGAATGCCTCCCTGAGAAAATCAGGATTGTACCGGCATGACAACGAAAATGCACGATCTGAGCCGCTAAACGCTCGCATTGCGACGAAGGTTCGCTCTTGTAGTGCTCTTCTCTGCGGCCTTGCGCCCGCGATCCTCCCCTTAAGGAAGAGAGGTGAGACAGTCAGCCCTTTCTCCTTCCAACCTCCGCGATAGAATCTGAATGCAGAAACCGCACATTGGCATACGGCTTGCTGGCTACGTGTCTGACTTCTCAGACACAGCTGAGCTCTCAAACACAGCTAGATCAAGCCCAGGCGGCCTTGAGGACGTGTTGATCACGCCGGAACTGGCCCGCCGAAAATCGCAACACCCACGCGGCTAAAAACCAGGCGCTAGTCGAACTGGCCACAGAGATGGCTACGCACCCAG
>DATACK010000167.1:0-1595 GCA_036259115.1 Gammaproteobacteria bacterium
AGCACATGGTTACTCTATAATTCAATCTTGGAGCGGCGAAAGTGCTTTTCGTATTGCACGTCAGGAATTACCTGATCTTATCCTGATGGACATTTGTTTGCCTGATATATCGGGATTGGAGGTCATCAAACTCTTTAAAGAAGACGAGGATCTTAAGAGAGTTCCGATCATCGCCGTGACGGCCTTATACCAAATCCCGGTGAAGCGGACCCATGCGGCTGATCGCGGCGGATTCCCAAACACGCTGGAATGTGATTCACCATGGCAAACGAGCGGAGATTTGCCATGGGCATGCCGGTTCGGCTGCGGGAGGATTACACGGCGGCGCAGGTGCGTGGGTTGGCGAGGCGGTCGCATGATGCCGGCCAGACCCGGCGGCTGTTGGCGCTGGCAGCGATCTACGACGGCGGCTCGCGCGGCGCGGCGGCCAAGATCGGCGGCGTCGGGTTGCAGACGGTGCGCGACTGGGTATTGGCGTTCAATGCCGAGGGGCCGCACGGGCTGATCAACGGCAAGGCACCGGGCAAGGTGCGGCGGCTCGATGCCGATAAGCGCCAGGCCTTGGCGCGGGTTGTCGAGGATGGGCCGATCCCAGCGGCGCACGGCGTGGTGCGCTGGCGACTGATCGATCTGGCGCAATGGGTCTTCGACCAATTTGCAATTTCGCTCAGCAAGCAGACGCTGAGCCGTGAACTGCGTGCCCTTGGCTTCCGTAAATTGTCGGCCCGGCCGCGCCATCATGCCCAGGACGGCGAGGCCGTCGCGACATTCAAAAAAACTTCGTCGCCAGCCTGGACGAGATCGCCGGGCGTGCGGCGCCAAACAAGCCGATAGAGGTCTGGTTCCAAGATGAGGCGCGCATCGGCCAGAAGAACAAGATCACCCGGCGCTGGGCGCGACGCGGCACCCGGCCGGTGGCACCGCATGACCAGCGCACGCGCTCGGCCTATCTGTTCGGCGCGATCTGCCCGGCCCGCGGCGCCGCGGCGGGCTTGGTGCTGCCGCGCTGCAACACCGCCGCAATGGCCCTGCACCTGGCGGAAATCTCCCAAGCGATCGAACCCGGTTCCCACGCCGTGCTGTTGCTCGATCAGGCCGGCTGGCATCTCTCGGACAAGCTCACCATCCCCGATAACATCACCTTGATGCCGCTGCCGCCAAAATCGCCAGAACTCAATCCAGTCGAGAACATCTGGCAGTACATGCGCGACAATTGGCTATCCAATCGCATCTTTCGCTCTTACGAGGACATCCTCGACCACTGCTGCCATGCTTGGAACAAGCTCGCAGACCGGCCCTGGGCGATCATGTCCATCGGACTGCGCGCCTGGGCTCATCGGTCCTGATCATTGGGATTTGGTATAAGACGCTCGGCAACGAGGGGATATCCAACACCTTTAGGAAATTTCTTGCATCTGGGCATTCACCATTCGGGAACAATCGGATCAGAGCGGCAATGCCGAACTGATTGCCGGCTGCCGTTACCCATGGTCTTGCGCTCGTTTCTTCTGAACAAGGAATGTGTTGGAAATGCCCGTCTGTATGCCTGTGAATCCATCCTCTCGAACTTCCAAGATGCGGCAATCGGAGTAATT
>DATACK010000168.1:0-13058 GCA_036259115.1 Gammaproteobacteria bacterium
CGGCAACATGCCCTTGACTGCACGCTGAACCGCTCGCTCGGGCTTGCGCTGCAACAACTCCTCTAAGGTCTCGGATTTCAGATTGCCGATATACCCAGTATGGCGATAGTATACCTTGTCCTTAAGCTTGTTGCCGGTAACAGCTACCCTGGAGGCGTTGATCACCACGATATAATCGCCCGTATCGACATGTGGTGTATACTCCGGTTTGTGCTTGCCACGCAGGCGCCGTGCGATCTCGCTCGCCAGTCGGCCCAGGGTTTTGTCGGCGGCATCCACCACGTACCATTCTCGTTGCACGCTGGCCGCGTTAGCGCTGTAGGTTTTCATCTGAATTATTGAGCAGACCGATGAAAGCTCATAATGGTAACTAACTCCCCTGTAGCATACAAGCAAACGCGTGCCAAAGACGCGCCTCATCGGGGATGGGTATCAGACAGCAGAGCCGCGGCTTCGATCAATTAACCGGTAGTCTTGCAAAAAATAAAAGGGTGGCCTATAACGTGGCGCACATTAGCGCCGGTCTCACCGCCATGAGGGGAGTGGAGCACCGGCCAATAGAAGGAGAATAGCTCATCTTAACTGGCCAAGCTGCGTATAGTGATCACTGGTCTTCATGGCGCCCCCGATAAGGTCTGACTTTTGGACGGGTACGATGGAAAGAGACCAATGCACGATAAGCAGCGTGAGAGCTACAATTGTGGAGTTTAACGCAGAACAAGGTCGCGTTAGTGGCTATCGATTGGCCTGTACTAATAAAGACAATCGCCGCTTGAGGCGATCTACAGTGCGCTCGCGAAGATTGTATTGGCGCTATATCTTGAGGCGCTCCACAACTCTTCCTTTTACTAGATGCTCGTCGATGATCTCATCGATATCGGCGCAGTTTTCGTAGGTATACCAAACCGCATCCGGGTAGACGACGACGATGGGGCCCTCGCTGCAGCGATCCATACAACCGGCGGTATTGACTCGCACACCACCCTGGCCGGTGATGTTAAGCGCCTTCGCGCGCCGCTTAGCGTAATGGCGCATCTCGGTGGCGTTGTGGTCTTCACAGCACACGTTGCCATCATCGCGGCAGTTGGTGCAGAAAAACATATGGCGTTTGTAATAAGGCATACCCTTATGACCGCCCAATAGCGTAAGAGTTGAATCTTCGCCAGTATATGGCGTCTGACTTGACTTATGCCTAACGATCTAGAATAAACAGATTATCTCTTATATCTATTTTTTATTGGCTAACGAGGGTCATTATCCCAGTCAATGTTGACTACTAATGGTGGTATTGACGCCCATTGCAACAAAGCCTCCAAACGCTCATCACTCAAACATGTAGGTTAGCAGCTATGCTGTGGATCGTACAGCAGCACAAACTTAGTGGAATCTTCAAACTATGTGTCGACTGTGGCATGTTATGTTCGCGGTGAACTTTTGAAGCGTGCGCAAACTTAGAGTTGATGATCGATATTCTTGCAGCGGCGGATCGTTGTGTTAAGTGTGGTATGTGCCTGCCGCACTGTCCGACCTATGTTATCACCCGCAACGAGGCGGATTCGCCGCGCGGGCGCATTTCCCTGATGCAGGCGCTGCAAAGCGGTGAACTGCCGAGTAGTAATGCCTTGGTGCATCACTTAGATGCCTGCCTTGGATGTCGCGCCTGCGAGGTCGCATGTCCGGCGGCCGTACCTTATGGCGATCTCATCGACGCCGCGCGCGCTAAGCTGCAACGCCAGCGTACAAGGCGATCAGATACAATGCGCGCGCTTGCCGATATTTTTATCCAAAGGCGCTGGCCGAGGCGGCTGGCCTATTGGTCGTTATTCCTTTACCAGCGATTTGGCACACGAAAAATAGTACGTAGCAGCGGGTTGTTAAGGCTTGTCGGACTCGAGCGCGCAGAATTCTTGCTGCCAAGGCTTGCACGCGCCGCGGTACCACGCACGAAAAGGCCGCTTGAACCCAACCTACCGAAGATTGCACTCTTCACTGGCTGTGTCGCAGAGATCTTGGATCGCACGACACTTAATGCAAGTCAGCGTGTGCTGACCCGATTAGGGTATGAAACTTTGGTTCCATCCCGCCAAACCTGCTGTGGTGCCTTACATCTGCATAACGGGTTGCCTGATAAGGCGCTGTCCTTGATGCGACAGAACATAGAGGCGTTTGATGAACGCGAGATTGATGCAGTGATCTCAACGGCGAGTGGCTGCGGGGCACAGCTTGCAGAATATCCAAAGTATTTACAAGGCGAAGAGTCGCGGCGTTTTGCAAAACGCCACCAAGACATCTGTCAGTTTCTAGCTGAGCAAGACCAGCCGCCAAGGCTTAGCTTCAAGCCGCTTACCGCTACAGTCGCCGTGCATTTGCCATGCAGCCTTGTACACGTGCTTAAACAGACACCGCACATCATGAAACTGTTGTCCCGAATTCCAAATGTTGAGCTATATGAGCTAGGCGGCAATACGCGCTGCTGCGGAGCAGCCGGCAGCTACATGCTGCATCAGCCGCAATTGGCGGATGAATTGCTGGTCGATAAGATTGAACATCTGAAAAGCGAGCAGCCAGATATCCTGGTGACATCCAATATTGGATGTGCATTGCATATCGAGGCCGGCGTGCGCCGTGCGGGCTTGAGTACGCGGGTTATGCATCCTGTAACGTTACTGGACCAGCAGCTCGTCGATCATTAAAGGTGGACATGTGCGCGCTTACTCATTGCTTGATAAGTTCTTGATCGAGATTGATCAGGCGCTTCGGACTATCTACGGCGCGTCGCCCGCCGCGCAGCGCCCAAGCCCAGCAGAGTTGATTAAGACGCGAGAAGGTACCCTGCCGCGCGCGGCGCAGCGCTTATCCGGGCGCTTGCTGAGAGTCGATCATGCGGGTGAAGTCTCGGCACAAGGGCTTTATCGTGGTCAGGCCTTGATGGCGCGTGACTCCGATGTGCGCGAGAGCATGCGGCGTTCCGCGCAAGAGGAAAACGATCACCTCGCGTGGTGCAATCAACGTATCGTGGCGCTGGGAAGTCATAAAAGCTGGCTCAATCCGCTGTGGTATTTAGGGGCTTACGTGCTGGGCGCGGTCGCGGGCTTAACGGGCGATCGCTGGAGCTTAGGCTTCGTCAACGAAACCGAACGGCAGGTTGTCAAGCATCTGGAAGATCATATGCTCAGAATACCCGCGGGAGACACAAAGAGCCAAGCGGTGCTCGCACAGATGAAGATTGACGAAGCACATCATGCAGATGTAGCGATGGCAGCCGGCGCGCAGGAGTTGCCAAAGTCAGTCAAACGTTTGATGACCTTGATGTCGAAGGTTATGACCCGAACTGCATTCTGGATCTAAGCAGAACGCTCCCAAGCGTGACGGGCGAGTTATTCTCTTGCCGTTTTCAAGCCGCTCATCATGAAGCCGCGGATGAATCCATTTTCTTTTGCGACAATGAATATCCTTACCTCAGCGTCTAGGATGCGGCGCAACCGTATCTAAACTCTAATGCCTGGGATTCAACAAGCGTGCGCCCAGTTTCTTAGATCGCTTTATCGTGGCAAGCGCATTTGCTACTGCTGTCGACTTTAAGCGTCTTGCAGACTGGCCAATGGTAGGTTCCAAATATTCATACTGGAAAAAGGCCATCAAGTGATCGTGCTGCTTCAATATTGCATTGATAGCTCTGATATCTCCCACCGATAGCCGATCAATCTTTTCCTGGTTGTAATTACGAATCTTTTGCTCCGCTCGTCCCTGAATCGAGCGAGCCCTGAAGGATCGCGTTATATCAATCTCCTGTAGCTGAGGCAGAAAATCCAATAATTGAGTTCGAACCTCCAGCGGCCTCTCCGCAAGATCTTCATATCTAAAATGCATTATATTTTTTAGCTGCTCAATGTTTCGCAACTGGTAGGTCGCGCATCGCACCCAAAACTTCGCCGATAGGCTTATGTCGCTTTTCTTGTGTCGGCGCCTGCGGCCCTCACAAAAAGCGTACGGATCGCGCATCATCGCGACAAAGTACGACGGCTGGAAGACCCGTTCAATTTCCAAGGCCCGGACTATATTGGGTGGGCTTTTCTCCAGCAGGATAGGGCTGCTCATATCCCATACTTGTTCCCAGTGCTGCCTAATTTCCGCCCACGGAAATGCCTTGTGCGGATTCCACGGTTTGTCCCGCATTATGTGTTTGACGCTAGGCAGAGATTGACCCTCTAAAGGATGGGCCGAGACTGCTGGTGAAGTCGCCAGCAGTCTCCATAGAACTGTGGAGCCACAGTAAGGGGGGGAAAGCACGAAGAGATAAGTGTGCATGTTGGCTCCTATCGATGACGGGCTCCTAATTATGAGCCCAAAACCTGGCCGTGCGGTATAGGCCAGTCACTCACCCGCGTGGCAGGTTGCGCCCATAGAAGAGATCTACCATTTCGCGCCGTATGCGGCGCTCGATGGCCTTCTGTTCCTTTTTGCTGAAATCGTCCTTGCCAAGGCCAAACAGATAGTCGTTAAGATCAAAGTCTTTCAAGACCATCTTGGTATGGAAGATCTTCTCCTGGTATACGTTTACGTCAATCATCTGGTAACGTCGCTTAGTCTCCTTAGCCAGGAAATTCTGAATGGAGTTGATCTTGTGATCAATGAAGTGCTTTTTACCGCGCACGTCGCGCGTGAAACCCCGCACCCGATAGTCGATAACGACGATATCCTCGTCGAAGCATTGGATTAAATAATTCAGAGCCCTGAGCGGTGATACGCGCCCACAGGTCGAAACATCGATATCGGCGCGGAAGGTCATGACGCCTTTGTCCGGATGGCTCTCAGGATAGGTGTGCACCGCAATATGACTCTTATCCAGATGTGCAACCACCGCCTCAGACATTGGGCCTGATGCCAAGCCATCTGCGGGTGACTCCGGGTCCTCGTTGGCCAGCTGCTCAGGCACCGGCTCATGCTCGGCGATGAGCATCGTGACGCTAGCGCCCTTCGGATGATAATCCTGACTGGCGATGTTGAGCACAGTGGCGCCGACAATGCTTGCTACATCGTTTAAGATCTGCGTCAGGCGCTTGCTGTTATAGGCCTCGTCGATGTACTCGATGTACTCATCACGATGTCGCTCGCTGGTGGCGTAGCAAACGTCATAGAAATTGAAGCTCAAGCTCTTAGTGAGATTATTGAATCCATAAAGCTTGAGCTTTTTCTTTTCGAGGTTTTTGGATTTCAAAATGTCACCTCCACTCAGCGATAGCAAAGTGTTGAGGGTAACCGCGCAGGTCGTTCAAGAACTGAACGTTAGGGCGCAGCATGATGCCGGATTGGCCCGGCCGGATGAACCTTAGACAGCGTCAGTTAGGCTGGAGATCAGGTTGGGCAACCCTAACGAGTCAGCGCGGTGCTAGCGGGCAAGCTGTGCTCGATCACGGGCATTTTCGCGCGATCGGCGGATGATGAATCATCTGCACCAGATTGCCTTGCGGATCGCTACAGTAAAAGCTGCGCGCGCCGTCGCGGTGCGTGCGCGGCGGTTGAACTACTGGTACATCGTTAGCAATGAGAAACTCAAACCATACATCGACATCATCCGCGGTGCGCAGGATGAATCCGATATGATCCAGGCGCTGACCAATATTGGCTATGTCTTGCGCCCTGTGCAGCGCGATATTATCGCAACCCGACGTCAAATACAGGTTGTCTGGGTCTGGCCGCCACTCGACCTCAAGGCCCAACAGATCTACATAAAACCGCTCGCAGGCCGCCATATCTGTCACATTCAGCGCCACATGGCGCAAGCCGCCCGTAGCCGGTGGTCGTTTCACCTCGATTCCTCCATTACACTCAGCAGCAGCCGAACATCATGCCTGTATGACCTGATAGTCGTGCGTAATTTCCGCCGTCTTGGCTAGCATCACTGTGACCGAACAATACTTTTCCGCCGATAATTGAACCGCCCGGTGCACCTGCTGCTCAGAGAGATCCTTGCCGCTCAACACGTAGTGGATGTGAATACGGGTAAAAACGGCGGGAATCGCATCAGCGCGCTCGGCCTTGACATCGATCTCACAGCCTTTGACCTGCTGGCGCGCCTTTTTGAGAATGCTCACGACATCAAAGGCAGTACAACCACCCAGACCTAGCAGCACCATCTCCATAGGTCGCACCGCAATATTGCGTCCACCGTGTTCCGGCGGCCCGTCCATGACCACAGCATGACCGCTGCTGGTCTCCCCAATGAAGGTCATGTTGTCCGTCCATTTAACGCGAACGTTCATCGGAATGTGGCCGAAATGAGATCGAAAAGGTTCGACATCGGCAGACGCGTCACATACATTCAAACATTGAAGATAGTCATACGAAAGATGAGGCGCGATGTCTGTACTACCGCTTAAGAAACCTAGCCCTCACCTCACCTTGGAACCGTTCCTCACGCACTACCATCGTAGACACTATCCCGCGCGCAGCGTGATCATTCATGCCGGCGAGCCGTCGGATATACTTTACTATATCACCCGTGAATCGGTCAGCATAATGATTGAGGACGATGATGGACATGACATGGTGCTGGCTTTATTTAAACCGCGGTCAGTTCTTCGGTGAGAAGGGCTTGTTCGAATCGGGGCTGCGTACCGCACTCGTGGTCGCGAAGAAAAAATGCGAACTGACCGAGATGCATTACACCAAGTTCCGGCAATTTGCCACCGCCGATCCACAGATCCTATTCTCCCTGTGCGCAAAGATAACCCAGTGCCTACAGCACACGAATCGTAAGGCGCTGACACTGGTCCATCTGGACACCACTGGCAGGATCGCGCACACCTTACTAGAACTTGCCAAACAACCAAACGCCATAACGCATCCTGCCGGTATGCAGATTCGCATCACGCGCCAGGAGATCGCCAAGATCGTCGGTTGTTCGCGTGAAATGGCAGGTAGGATACTAATAGAACTGGCGCAACGCGGACCGATTACAGCGCGTGGTAAGACCATCGTGATACTCGGAGTCCGCTAGAGCGGTTTTAACCGCGGCCACTAGCGCGGATAATTTCCTGATTAAAGCGAGCATCACCCCCTGTATCCCTTGAAGGACAACTCCTAGCCCATCCGTTTGATTGCCACAGCATGGTTTATATCTCATGCAAACAACTCGGCAAGCTTGCGGCCTGGATTATCGGCCGTCATAAAGGCCTCACCCACCAGAAATGCATGCACGCCGTGGGCGCGCATCAGCGCCACATCGACGCGCGAGTGAATACCGCTTTCGGTCACAACGAAGTGATCGTCAACGATCTTGGGCAACAAATCGAGCGTCGTCTGAAGGCGAGTTTCGAAGGTATGTAAATTACGGTTATTGATGCCAATGAGGACAGTATTTAAACCGAGTAAATCGAGCGCGCGCTCTAGTTCCGACTCTTCGTGGACTTCCATCAACACGTCCATATCAAGCTCATGCGCAAGCCCTGACAGCTCGCGCAGACTGGCGTCGCTCAGCGCTCCGACGATCAATAATATACAGTCTGCGCCCATTACACGCGCCTCATACACCTGATAAGGATCGATGATGAAGTCCTTGCGCAATACAGGTAAGGTACAGGCTGCGCGTGCTGCCCGTAAGTCCTCCGCACTACCCTGAAAGTAATGGCTGTCCGTCAACACTGACAAGCAAGTCGCGCCCGCGCGCTCATAACTGACGGCTATTGCAGCCGGATCAAAGCTCTCCCGTAATAGCCCCTTGCTGGGCGAGGCCCTTTTTAGTTCGGCAATCACCGCCGGCCGCTCCTCCTCCAACGTAGCGGTAAGACGCGCGGCAAATCCGCGTATAGGCCCAATATCCTTGACTCTCGCGCTAAGCTCCCGCAACGGTCGTCGTGCTGCACACGCCGCGATCTCCTCGCATTTGGTGGCGAGAATGCGCTTTAAGATAGTGGAGGGACTCATCGTGTCGCCTCTACCAGCAGCGCCATACGCCGTTTAGCCTCGCCGGATGCGATAACCTCATGCGCGCGCACCACACCACGCTCAAGGTTTTCGACGATACCAGCGGCGTAAATGGCCGCACCTGCATTGAGCGCGATCATATCGCGCGCGGGACTGGGCTCATTGTCAAAGGCCGATTGAATGAGCGCTAGGCTTTCGGCGGCGTTTCTTACCCGCAGCGAGTCAAGCGATTGCCGCTTTATATCGAAGTCTTCTGGCTGAATGGTATAACTGCGTATCTGGCCATCTTCGAGTTCCGCAACGTAAGTTGGCGCCGCAATGCTGATTTCATCTAAACCATCTTGTGCATGCACCACTAACACATGCTGGCTGCCTAGGGTTTGCAGCACCTTTGCTAGCGGCTCCACCCAACGCGACGCAAAGACACCAAGCAACTGATTGGGCGCGCTGGCGGGATTGGTGAGCGGTCCGAGCAGATTAAACAACGTGCGCGTGCCCAGCTCGCGGCGTGGGGCAGCGGCAAAGCGCGCAGCGGCATGATGTGCGGGTGCAAACAGAAAGCCGATGCCGACCTCGTTTATACAGCGCGTTACTTGCTCCGGGCTCAAATCGATTTTGATACCAGCGGCCTCAAGGACATCGGCGCTGCCGCAACTGCTAGAGACTGACCGGTTGCCGTGCTTAGCCACGCGTCCACCGGCCGCAGCGACCACAAATGCAGCAGCGGTGGAGACATTGAAGGTGCACAAACCATCCCCACCGGTGCCGCAGGTATCGACGAGGTGCTCCGGCGCCACGTGAACGTACGTGGCCAGCTCGCGCATCACCTTGGCCGCCGCGGCGATCTCGTCCACAGTTTCTCCTTTGGTACGCAACCCGGCGAGAAAACCACCGATCTGGATCGGTGTAGCGTTGCCAGTCATGATCTGACGCATCACAGCTTCCATATCCGCGCCCGCGAGATCCACGCGATCCACAATGCGGCCGATGGCTTGTTTGATATCCATTATGGTTGTTTCTCAATTTTGGTCATCGGAGTAAATCGAGCCTTCGACAGAGCATGCTTTAGTCGCGATTGATATGGTTGAAACTGCCCCTATCGCGCCAGAAAATTCCGCAGCAGGTCATGGCCGTGCCGGGTCAAAATAGATTCCGGATGAAACTGCACACCTTCCACCGCATATTCTTTGTGGCGCACACCCATGATCTCATCGCGTTCTCCGTTGGCCGTCTCGGTCCAAGCCGTCACCTCTAGACACTCCGGTAAACTATCCCGCTCGATGACGAGCGAATGATAGCGAGTCGCCTCGAAGGGAACGTCAAGCCCCCGGAACACGCTTGCGTTACTGTGATAAATCATCGATGTCTTGCCATGCATGATCTCACGCGCACGCACGATACGTCCGCCAAAGGCCTGACCGATGGCTTGATGGCCGAGGCATACTCCCAGAATGGGGATACTTCCAGAAAAGCGTCCGATCACCGCTAGCGACACGCCGGCCTCGTTTGGCGTGCACGGCCCCGGCGAGATCATGATGCGTTCAGGTCTCAGTCGCTCGATCTCTTCGACGCTGATCTGATCGTTGCGGACGACCTTCACCTCAGCGCCCAACTCTCCCAGGTATTGCACTAGGTTGTAGGTGAAGGAGTCGTAGTTGTCGATCATAAGTATCATAGCGACATTTCTTATGCACTAAGTTACTGATCACAAACAATAGCATTTATCACAGAGTATGGGAAATATAATCTGTACCCGCTCTGATACCCGCTTTTGTTGCTGATACTCGTCTTTGAAAAGACGTAAGGACAGCATTTCCGGCAGAAAGTTATGCTGCCCAACTTGCTCATGCACCTAATGCTGGATACCCCATGAAACGCAGTCTTTATAATAGCGCAATCTGCACTTGCCTTTCGTCGGCTTTTACTTCTCGCAAACTTCTTTTCTAGCTGGCGCGCTAGTTTGATACGGCACTCGCTATACCAGTTGGTAGCTTTCGCCATTGGGCATCAACCAATCTCTTAAATGTTTCGCGCAATCCCTCAACCTTACCGCAATCTGTCTTTGCGTCTTGCCTCATTTAAGAGCCTTCGATCTTCTGTTGATCACACCGGTAGCTTGCGGGGATCGCAACCACATAGCTCGGCTCGGCCTCATACTCGACTATGACGGGCTTTAGATCGGGCAGGATCTTACGCAGCACCAGCCATGCCGCGCGTACCTGACTGGACGTCATATCGCACTTACCTGCTACAAAATCCTGCAAGCAGTTTATCAGCACTGTGGTTCTGATCTTCTCACGAGTTCGAGGTAGCTGAGTCAGGTTCCTTCTGGCAGCCATATGTTGACTCCTAAACAATTAGGTATTTACGCCTAAGATGCTGATATAGAAGGGCTTATCTAGCTGAATTATCTTCAGTCTGCCTACGTAATTTCAAGCGATACCGCCCATCTACTGCTTTTGCTTCGCCAGATCGGGCGCCTCGCCGGATTATCGCTGCGGCCTTCTTAAATGGTATTGTTTAGGAATTCGAAGTAGCTGATTTAGTTCGTTATGCAAACGATAGCGTATAGCTACTTCAGTGCTTTAGCTGATAGCCTACAGCACTGCAAGGGTTTGCAGAGAATCGTGCAAAGCTCAACACGCTTCCACGCCGTACACGGCGGGATCTGCAGCAGTTGTTCAAACAGCTACTGCCAGCAACTGCAACACTTCTGGCGCTCAGTGCGCCAAGCCCAGCATTGGCCTTGCCATCACTTGGCAGTGTTGCACGTGTAGTCGCCGCGCCGGTTATGGTGCCAGCTAAAGCCGTGGTACGTCGAGGTCAGGCGGTTCTAGAGGGTGGAAGTCAAGCGCTGCTGGACATTACAGTTGCAGGTGCTTCCTTACTGCCTTTGCTCCCTGGAGGTGCGAGCATTGAGGTCGCAGCGAGGGAATTAGCAGCCGCGCTAAATGAGATGATCTCCGCGCCCTCTTCAGAGTCTGCATGGTGTGCGTGGATACAGGTAACAACTGGACAGCCCGGCTCGGGCTGCCCTCAGCCGCAGCCTGGGCCCATACGTATTCCCAATCCGGTGCAGCCCGGGCCGGTACGTGCTCCGTTAATTATCACAGGGTTGACGTGTACACTTCCGGAAGCCATCACCTCTGCAAATACTGACACCGCAGTTGGCGGATGCCCCGCTGGCAGTGGAGTAGACACGATTGTAATGCCGGGCATTTCGCAAGAGCTCACGGAAATTAATAACAATAGTCCTCAATATGACAATAGTCCTCAATATGGGCCTTCAGGGTTGCTAGTCATCAGTAGTCCCATCATCATCGATAGTAATGGCGGCGTCACCAGCCGGGCACCTACTGCGCCGCCTTTCCGTATATTCGCTGTGGGCCCGAATGGCGATCTTTTGCTAGAGGAGACCACAGTGAGTGGAGGTGTGGCCAGCGCACTTCCTAACATTCCATATAGCGGCAATGGCGGTGGCCTTTTTAGCTATGGGGGCAATATTGCCCTGGTTGACTGTAATGCCTCTGGTAATACGGCGACAGCTGAAGGCGGTGGGATCTATTCTCGCAACAGTAATCTGTATCTTGCTAACGATACCAACTCAAAAATTCTGCCACAGCAGGAGGCGGCATATCAGGTTACGGCGGTGCCCTGGATATAACACATGCCTTGGTCTCAGGTAACACCGCCCCGCAAGGGTGCGAAGCTTATATCAATTCTGCCTCTGGCACGATTGTCACTGTCGACGCTTTCAACCTGTTTGGACATGACGGTGATGCGGGCATCAGCGATTTTAGCCTAGGCTCTAGCGACATCATTCCTGTGCGCCGTTGCCACTCATCATCGATCCTGCCACTGGCCAACCGGTACCGGGTGGCCCAGCAACCGATATTTGCCCCTCGGATGCTGTCGGATCCCTCTGCGACATCGGTTCAAATGACCTTACCGTCCCACCAGCACCGGTGCCCCAACCGCCATCGCCGTCACCAGTTCCCGACGAGCCGTCACTGGTAGAGGAGCCGCCATCCCCCAGCCACAGAGGCGCCGCCGGCTGAGGAGCAACCACTCCCGTCCGTTGGTGAGCAACCGCCACCACCAGTCGAAGCGCCTGCACCACCAGTCGAGGAGCCTCCAGCGCCAGTCGAAGAGATACTGCCACCCGAAGATAATGAGCCGCCGCCTGAGCCTGATGATGCCAACATCTACTATTAAGGACATCAGCTAACACTCGCCCCATGCGCTGACATTGTGGACCACTCTTGGAGTAAGAGACTCAAACAACGTGTTGGAGGGCATCAAGCACGGATTGACATGGATTTGTACAGTTGTCCGGACGCTTGGCACGTGGGATGACCTGCAGCAGGGCGGAGCCTACGAATATAAGGAGCACCCGCGCCTACACCACGGCCGCCATCTCAGCCAACACAGCCGCCAGCATCTACTCCACCAGATCAGGCGATTACAGAACCTGCGCTACCAGCGCCCGAGCCTATATTGCGACCCGCACAACCTACGCCAACGCAGCCAGCGCCCACGCAAGCTGCGCCACAAACGCCTGCTCAGCCTGAGCCCGCACAACCTCAGCATGAGCCTGTATCTCCTTACTACTAGGCGCGTGTCCTCAGCGCCTGTCACTTGCGAGCCCCTATTGCCTGAGCCGGCGTCTGGCGGTCCTGAGGTTTAAACTACCGCATGCGGCGGCTCGCCATTTTGAATGGAGAGAAGATTATTTGCGCTTGTGCTTCCGTATCAATCGGTGTTGGTGTCAAGCATTCGCATTATTCCCGCCGGTCTGCTCCCCGATCATTTGCAGTATGGCTAGGCCATCATATCGATGCTTGGCTTCTTGATCTTTCTTATCCAATCGCGGGCAGGGCGCGGATAAAAACATCTGTCAACTTGCGCCTGAATCCCTTCGAGGATCCGCTACTTTTTGATCCTTTTGCCGAGGCATCGCTTCTTCTCAATACCAGATGGTTTGTAGAGCTAATCATAGAACATGCGAGCCATGCTTGAAGGTTTGTGTATGACGGCTAGCGCCTTCGGCGCTTGCGACTAGTACGAGCTTGCCTTCGTTGTTGTAGATTTGCTCTCGCAAACATCGGTATGAGATTCATAGAAAACTTGGA
>DATACK010000169.1:0-3585 GCA_036259115.1 Gammaproteobacteria bacterium
GGGTAAGTTGCTTTAATCTGCCGGTCAGGCTTAGCGACGCTGCCCTCGGCGTCTGACGCGGACATGATCCGCGATATCGACACTCAAGTTCACCAGGAAAACTCAGGCCCTATATGCATGGTCAGCACCTCGTTGACGTGCTTGACACCTTGCGTCTTGCGCGCGATCTCGCGTATGCCGCGCACGATCTCGGGATTTGCGCTCTCTCCGATCAGCAGGCCCTTGGTCTCATACGCGAGCCAAATCGCAGCTCCGCCGAGGATTAGGTCAATCACGATAGAGGCATCGCCGTTGAAGTATGGACTGCCGGTCAAGTGGCCTAGCGAGATGCCTGCAAAGGCCACAACAGGCCCAGCATCGCCGTAGAATCCTCGAATAGCACCACAAATATCGTGGGGTCCTTGCGCTCACGCCCGGCCTCCAAGTAGCCCCTTTTGCCTTTGGCATGACGGAACTTCTTGATCGCAAAATACCAGGAAAAGCACTCGAAGATGATTGCCAGCCCGAGCACGATGAAATTCATCAAGAGCCCGCCGATAGGCTCGGGCGCCAAAATATGGTGAATACCTTCAGAGATAGATAGAAGTGCCGGCACCTACTACAGTGAAGATCCAAATCGCGACCACAAAGCCCTAGAAATAGATCTCTTTGCCGTGCCCGCAAGGATAGAGTTCGTCGGGTGACTGCTTTGCCCGCCTCAAGCCATAGAGCAACAACACCTGATTGGCCAGTATTGACCACCGAATGGATATCTTCCGACAGCATCCCTGCGCTGCCCGCCAGCGCGGCCGCTATGAATTTAGTGACTGCAATGAGCGTGCTGCCAAGGAGCGCGGCCAAAATGACCTTTTTGGATGATGACGCCATGGACCGGACTCTTCGGATTGTTGCTAAAGGCGCAGGTCATCCGGTCACCGGCGCAGGTGGAATATAGAAAAGCTATTTTACCGTCGCGGCCGTATTACAAGCCCAGTGCATTACAGAGAATGCCGACAGGATTGGCAGCGATCATCCGATGGTCGCAGGTAATGGTGCAGGCATAACTCGCTGGTGTTTTGCACTGTGAATGGGTACTGGTATCGTTGATCTCACCCCGGTTCGTCGGGCACACTGGCATCACGTGATCTTCACAACGCAGCTCCTAAACCCCTTAACGCCAGATAAGGCTAAAGGAGATACAAGATGAATGGCAATAAAGATATTGAGCGTGCATGGGGGCCACGCGCACTCAGCCTGTTGCGTATCGTCGCCGCATTGCTCTTTATTGAGCACGGTTCGGCTAAACTGTTTGGCTTTCCAGACGTGCCAATGTTCGAGAACCTGGATCTGTTCTCGCTCTTAGGATTAGCCGGCGTGCTTGAGTTCTTTGGCGGCTTACTGCTTCTGGTCGGTCTTTTCACTCGCCCCGTCGCCTTTATTCTGTCTGGCGAAATGGCCTTTGCCTATTTCATGGCGCATGCCCCGAGGGATTTCTTTCCGGTGATCAACGAGGGCGATGCGGCCATACTGTATTGCTTCATATTTCTGTACATCGCGATCGTGGGCGGCGGGGTATGGAGCGTGGATTACGCCCGCGGCGGTAAGACTATCCGGACTGCGTAATACCTGCCGAGTACGGACCTTGGTGGCGCGCCGCGCTCGCCACCAGTGACTATTCGGCGATATCCAGTAGATAAAGCGCGATTCGCTCCAAAGCCACGTGCGCATCGAAATACGCGGCCGAAGCACGCGGCATCGCTGCTGACCGATCGGGATCGGCCAATAACGCCATAACGGTGTCGGCGATGCGCGCGTAATCAGCCTTGGCCGGCAGCAACTCGTCCCAACTGATACAGTATCCGGAGCCGACGAATTCGTGATCAACCCGCAGCAGTACCGGCCACTGCGCGTACGATGCGCGACCGCAAACGGAGCAGGCACCCAACGCGAACACATGCATTAGTTGTGGGTAGCCCTTTCTCGTAAGCGCGCTTCCTCATCCTTTGATAAATAGCGTACCTTGGTTAGCCGGTCGCCTTTGATGGGCTTGAGCTTGGCTAAAGGATGGCTGTCAATCAGCTCCCACTCGACGGCTTTGGATAAAGCCGCCTTAAGCGCCGCCATGTCGCGATTGATGGTGGCTTTCGATTTACCTGATTTAAGTTGCTCTGCACGCCACTTCTCAGCCATCCAATGGGTCAGCTCACCTAGCGGCCTGTTCAAGGTCTCCAACACGAGCATGGGATGCTTGACCGGATTCCAATAGGCCAGCCCGGGCGCATTGGGCCATAACCTAGCAATGAACACGAGGTATAGCGCCTTTAGGCGCATCCCGCAGCGCTACAAGCCGTTTCAAACGCGCTTGATCCAGCGCGCCGTTGCCTGTTACCAGGGGGCGCAGCTTGGGCTGTAATCCGGATTCGGCCAGTGACCCTAAAGTAAACATCTGTCCATTTATAGGCCTGCCGATCAGGGATGCCGCGTGCGTCGTTATACTCGATGGCAACACGCAGCAGCTCAGCGCATCCCGGGAAGTAAAAACAGATAACGTCCAACGTGGGTCGCCTTATCGCTACGTCGGTCAGCCTGCAGGCGCGCCCTCGCTCCCAGGTCCAGTCCGCACCGCGCAGACCACACTCCCGGCCTAGGCCAGTCATGCCCGGTCTATTGGATCGGCACATGTGACCCGTACGTTCGGCATCATGCGCAAACCCATTAAGTAATAACATTGGTACGCATACCATGTGCCCGGATGGCGGGCAAACCCACCAAGCAACGATACGCGCAAAGGTTTAATCTTATTCATGCCCCTCCCATTGATTCCGCAGGGCTCATCCGCGAGGCGCTGCGGCCTCGCAGTAATTGTATTACGGGAATTCTAGTTACCGTTTCGCGTAGCGCCAGTCAATATCTTATGCGCATAATGCTGCGCCTACTGTACTGGATCAATCGACCGCCGTTATGACGAGCTATCGCGGCCAAATTGAGCGGAATGGGCAATAACTCGTTATAGTTTTCGTTCACACGCCACAATGGATATGATCGTTGGACAACGATAACTTCGACATCCAAGGGTTTCGCAACGCCGCACCATACATCAACGCCCACCGCAACCGCGTGTTTGTAATCGTATTCGGTGGCGAGATGGTTGCGGACAAGGCCTTCCCCAGCCTGATTCACGACCTTGCCCTACTGCATAGCTTAGGAGTAAAGCAGGTCATTGTGCATGGCGCCCGACCTCAGATCGAGGCCAGACTCAAAGCAAGCGGCGCGAGCCTACAATATCACGCGGGCCTACGCATCACCGACGCCGCGGTACTGACCGCGGTGAAGGAGGCGGTCGGCCGCATGCGAGTGGATATCGAGGCATTGCTAACGACTGGGTTGATAAACACGCCCATGTCGGGCATGCGCTTGCGGGTCGCAAGCGGCAATTTTGTCACCGCGCGCCCACTGGGAGTACGCGACGGCGTCGACTATCAACACACCGGCGAGGTGCGCAAGATCGATGTCCAGGGCATACAACAGCAGTTGGACCTCGGCAATATCGTGCTGCTTTCACCGCTTGGCTATTCTCCGACCGGTGAGGCATTCAATCTAAGCGCG
>DATACK010000170.1:0-11706 GCA_036259115.1 Gammaproteobacteria bacterium
CGCGGCGAGCACCTTTTATCGCTGCTCGGACCGCACCGGCTGAAGGCCGTGCTGAGGCGCGTGCTCAATGAGCATGAGTTCCTGTCGTCGTACGGGGTGCGCAGCGTGTCTCGTATCCACGCGGAGCAGCGCGACCTCGGCGTTCTTCCCGGAATTGGGCAGGCGCTGATCGAGTACGTGCCAGGTGAATCCAACTCGGGGCTTTTCGGCGGCAACTCCAACTGGCGGGGTCCGATTTGGATGCCCACTAACTATGCCCTGGTACAGGCGATCGAGAAGTTCTATCGGTATTACGGCGACGGCTTTACCGTGGCGGCTCCATGCCTGGGGAACAAACATCTGAACCTGAAAGAGATTGCCACCTTGATCGCCGAACGGCTGGTGGATATCTACCGTCGAGATGACCACGGTCGCATTCCCGCCTTTCCTGCCGGCAGTCCGTTTGAGCATGATCCTTACTTTCGAGATCTGTTGCAGTTCTACGAGTACTTTCATGGCGATACTGGGCAGGGTTTAGGGGCTGCGCATCAGACCGGCTGGACGGGGCTACTGGCTAATCTCGTGATGCGGCGTCACCGCAAAGACATTCCCGCGTTCTGGCGGGAGCGTCAGAAGGAAACCTCTGCAAAGGCAGATGCCGCAGTGTTAGTCGAAGGCAGCCATGCCGCTTGACGAAGGTTGATATGAGCAAGCCGCTGGTACACCCGCCCGTAGCGTTGCGCGCCGCATGGCTGGCGGGGCTAATAGGTATTTACGGCGATGCGATTCGGCTTATGGAAAGAGTACATGGTCCAATCGCCGATTTATTGATTCGATTTGTGCTGGCCCAGGCGTTCTTCGTGTCCGGCATCCTGAAGCTCACCGATTGGCAAACGGCGCTTAACCTCGCCCGCTATGAGTACCCGGTGTCCTGGATGGACCCAGTAACCGCGGCACATATCGGTGTGGCGATCGAGGTGCTGTGCCCGATTTTGCTGCTCGCAGGTCTCGCCACGCGCCTTGCGGCGCTGCTCATGTTGATCCTGTCACTGGTAATCCAGTTTAACTACCAGGTTCTGGATATCAACCTGTTCTGGGCAGTATTGGCTGGATGGTATGTCGTGCGAGGGGCCGGGCCTCTGTCGTTGGACCGACTCCTGGCGCGGGGCTTGAGCGACTCCGCGTTGCCTTTGGCCGCTTATGGAGTCAGAGCGGCTAATTGGGTGACAGCTCACGTCAAGCCCGGGTACCAACTTTTCTTGCGCGTGTGGATCGCGTCGGGACTGGCAGCAGCCGCCTGGATGCTGATCGGGAATATAGGTGGAACGGACGCCGCAAGCCTTAAATTATGGCTGCCGCTATACGCGCTCGCACCGCTAACAGGCGGTTTAGGCCTCTGTGCCGGCGCGCTTCTCTTGGCCGGTCTCGCCACGCGTTTTGCCGCCTTAGGTTTAATCGTAATGGTGCTCGGCGTCGCCACGCTAGATTCCGTGCAAATGGCAAACGCGCATTGGCTAGTTATGGTATTGGCGCCGATCACGCTATACGGCGCGGGCCCATACTCGCTCGATGCGGCGATCGAACGATGGTTGCGGCGTGTCTTTCCGCAGCTCGAAGGCAAACCGGCCTTCTCGCTGGAAGGCTTGCCGCGCGTGGTGATCGTCGGCGCCGGGTTTGGTGGGGTGGCGTGCGCCAAGGCGCTCCGCCGCGCACGGGTGGCGGTCACATTGGTGGATAGGCACAACTATCACCTATTCCAGCCGTTGCTCTATCAAGTCGCCACGGCATCGCTTGCGCCTGGCGATATCGCCATGTCCACACGCAGCCTCTTCCGGGAGCAATTCAATACGCGGGTGCTTCTCGGCGAAGTGATCAGCGTTGATACGGCGCGCCAGGAGATTGTGATCGGTGAGGATGCCAAGACCCATCTTCCGTACGACTACCTCGTACTCGCCACCGGTGCGAGACACAGCTATTTCGGCCACCAGGAATGGGAGCCGTTCGCGCCGGGCTTGAAGCAAGTCGAGGACGCAACTGAAGTGCGCCGGCGCGTGTTGCTTGCCTTTGAACGGGCAGAGGGCGCGGATGATCCGCAGGAACGGGAAGCACTCTTGACTTTTCTTGTGGTGGGTGGCGGGCCAACCGGCGTGGAGCTCGCGGGCGCCATCGCCGAGCTGGCCCGTCTTGGCATGGAAAAGGACTTCCGCCGCTTCGATCCCGCGCAGGCACGCGTGGTCCTAGTGCAATCAGCGCCGCGCATTCTGCCTACCTTTGCTGAACATTTATCTGCGCGGGCGGAGGAATCCTTGCGCCGGCTTGGCGTGCAGGTGTTGACTAGCAGCCGCGTAGAGCATATCGACGCCGAGGGTGTTATGGTCAACGGTAGGCGAATCCTGGCCCGCACGGTGTTGTGGGCCGCTGGTGTCGTAGCCTCGCCGGCAGCACGGTGGGTTAACGCCGAGGCGGATATAGCAGGGCGCGTTAAGGTCAATGCAGATCTCTCAGTGCCTGGGCTTCCCAATGTGTTCGCTATCGGGGATACGGCGCTGGCTCATGCGTGGAACGGTCGGCCGGTACCGGGATTGGCGCCAGCGGCCAAGCAAGCGGGTCAATACGTAGGCCGCGCAATCGAGGCCCGTATCATCGGGCGCCAGATGGCGCCGTTTCGGTATAAGCACCTTGGTAGTATGGCCACCATCGGCCGCAAGGCGGCGGTCGCGGAGTTCTCCTGGGTGCGCGTCAGCGGCCCCCTGGCCTGGTGGTTATGGGGTCTAGTGCACGTCTATTTTCTGGCCGGCATGCGCAACCGGATCTCGGTAACCTTCGACTGGATCTGGGCGTATCTCACGTTACGCAGCGGCACGCGTTTAATCACTGGTGGCTCGCATCAAGAACACGGCGGCGCAATGGCGACTGCGATCACCGAATATCCAGCGAGGGTTCAGCATGGCTGAGCAAGGAGCAACCGTACGGGCGGCGAAGGGATTGTTAGTTGCCAGCGTTTATCTGAACGGCTTTCTGCAGGGTCTAATCCTGGTGAGCTTTCCGGCCAGCAGTACGGTGTTAAAGGCAATGCACGGTTTTACCGACACGCAGTACGGGACGATTTTTCTCCCGCAGGTGGCCTTGGCCGTGCTAGGCTCCGTGGGTGGCGGGGTGCTTGCGCGCCGCCTGGGCCTCAAGGCCCTGCTGTGGTCGTCCCTGCTTATCAGCGGTACTTCGCAGTTGCTGTTGACTGTGACAATATGGTTCACGCCTTCGCTGGCGTTTGCCGGAATTCTCCTAGGCACCGCCTGCCTAGGGCTTGGCTTCGGTCTTTCGGGTGCACCGCTCAATAGTTATCCGCCACGCTTCTTTCCGGCCAGACGTGACACCGCAGTAGTGGCTTTGCATACGGCCTTGGGGCTCGGTCTCGCGGCCGGCCCATTGCTTGCCGGCTGGACGATAGCGAACCACGCATGGATCGCCTTTCCACTCTCACTGCTCGTAGTGAGTCTCTTGCTCACGGCTATGGTGATATGGCTAAAGTGGCCTGATATGGACGAGGCTCTGCGCTCTGATGATACGGCCCACATGGCGGCAGCGGCTGGCATAGTCGAGGGCGAGCGCCCCATCGTCAGCGCGAGCTTCTGGATATTCTTCGCAATCGCAGTTCTCTACGCGTTCGCGGAAGGGACTTTTTACAACTGGGCGGTGATTTACCTTCAGGATAGCAAAATGCTGCCGATGGAAGTCGCCGCGGCTTCGCTGTCGGTATTCTGGGCGGCGATGGTCGTGGGGCGGTTAGCGGCCTCGGTCGCCGTGCTGCGACTCCCAGCGGAATGGATATGGTTGGCTTTCCCCGTACTCATGATCTGCGCCTTCTTAGCTCTGCCCTATGCGACTACACCGGCACTCGGCATCGGTCTATTTGCCTTAAGCGGCCTTGCCTGTTCCGCGTTCTTTCCATTGACCGTTGGGCTAATCTCCAAACGATTCGACAGGCACGTCGCTTGGGTCTCGTCGATGATGATCGCCGCGCTCATGTTCGGCAATGGAATCGGATCATTCGTCATCGGGTTGCTGCGTAAGCAACTTGCCCTGGAGCAGCTCTATCGATTTTCATCGCTGTATCCGTTGCTGGTTTTGATATTAGCAATGGTGTTGCTGCGGCAGGCGCGCAAGCCGCATGCGCCTAGTATTGAATCGGTAAGTACATAGGCCTGGTTCAAAGACCAGACTCCTCCTGAATCCTGTTTTGCTATTCATGAAGAACATGCTTGTATGAAGCAGCCAGATATTTACTGAAAGCATGGATAATCCCGTCAATTCCGCAGATCATCAGTGAACTACTCCGAGTTGTAGTTCAAATCGGGCAATCGAATCACTTCATCCAAAACCCGTTGACGATAAAGAACGCTGGACGTCCAAGATTAACATGAAGTTAGATAGCCATAAGTTCGGGCGGTGCTGTTTAAATTTGTTTGCCCTCCTTCTTAATGTCACGAACCTCCTGTACGGCGGTTTTATGTAGGTCTCTGGCGGGCCCTAAGCATTTTGGATCTTGCCTGGAACGTAGACTTCATCGCCTTCGCCCTCAAAGTAGACGCGGAAGTTGTTGGCGCCGGCAGGCATAGGTCGTGCCACTGGATAGGCTACTGGCGCCTCTTGCAACTTTGCATCCACGAACATTGAGTCAAGAAAAGGATGAAACAGTTTATCCAAGATATCATTGGTAGCATCGTTGTTCAGCAAGCTGAACTTTACGCATGGCGTATGGCGGAGTCTGGGCCGCGGATGAAAGAGAGCCAGCAACTCCGCAATGAACTCCTTAGCTTAAAAGCTTCCTTGCCTCATCTGTGTCAATCACGCATGACCTATGTTCCGCGTGCGTATCCTAGCACTGCGTTTCATATCCAGCTTGGCGGGCGGCAATGCTGATGAAACAATTTCTCAGTAGGTTATACTTTTAGAAGACCCGATTCCGCCGGCGGAAGCTACTCATGCAACAGGCTGTCGCTAGCTCATCTTCCGAAATCCTGCGCGTGCTTGTCGAAGGCACAGGCACGGCTACGGGCGAGGAGTTTTTTCGCTCCCTTGCCCGTCATGCAGCGCAGGCGTTACACGTCAAATACGCCTTCGCTGCGGAGAGTCTGGTCGCGGAGAAACCAAGTGACATGGAGTCTAGATCACTCGCCTACTGGGAAGGATCTGACTTTGGTGAAGGGTTTAGTTATCGCTTCCCCGGCACGCCCTGCCAGCGCGTGGCTGCCGGATACGTGTGTTCGGTAGCGACTGGATTGCAGGCATTGTATCCGAAGGATCTTTGGCTGCAACAGATCGGTGCCGACAGTTACTTGGGCGTACCCATGAAGAATGCAGCCGGTAAGGTGCTCGGCCATATCGCCGTACTGCATACGGAGCCGATGCAGTTTTCGTCTGAAGACATTGCCATGCTGAAAATCTTCGCTGCGCGCGCCTGTGCGGAGCTGGAGCGCACTCAAGCGGAACGAGCTCTGCGCGAGGCCCTAGCGCAAGTCGAGCGGCTCAAGGAGCGCCTGCAGGCGGAAAAAGTCTATTTGCAGGAAGAGCTCCATGCCGAATACAACTTCGAGGAGATAGTCGGCAACGATCCGGCATTATTGGATCTGCTTGAAACAATTCCCCGAGTGGCAGCCAGTGATGCCGCAGTTCTGATCCAGGGCGAAACCGGCACGGGCAAGGAGCTGATCGCGCGCGCCTTACATAACTACAGCCCACGCCGCGACCGCGCACTAGTCAAAGTAAACTGCGGCGCTATCTCGGCTGGACTGGTGGAGAGCGAGTTGTTCGGCCACGTCAAAGGCGCGTTCACCGGCGCGTTGACGCGGAGAGTGGGGCGCTTCGAACTAGCCGACGGCGGCACGATTTTTCTCGATGAGGTCGGCGAATTACCAGCCGAAACTCAGGTAAAACTGTTACGCGTGCTGCAGGAACAGGAATTCGAGCCGGTCGGCAGCAACACTACTGTGCGAGTCGATGTGCGTGTGATTGCCGCTACCAACCGCAATCTTGAGAAGGCAGTAATGGCCGGGGATTTCCGCGCTGATCTGTATTACCGGCTCAACGTTATTCCCTTACGCGTTCCACCGCTGCGGGAAAGGCGTGGAGATATCCCGCAGCTCGCGATGTTTTTTCTCGAGCGCAGCGCCCGCAAATTCGGCAGCCGAGTGCGCGGGATCGCATCAGAAACTTTACAGCTTCTACGCGAGTACCACTGGCCCGGCAACATACGCGAGCTGCAAAATCTCATTGAACGCGCGGTCATCCTGTCCCCCGGGCCGGTATTAAGCCTGGATCCGCATGCACTCTTTCCAACGTCTGATCCGGCGCCGGTCAAAAGGGATTCTCTAAATTCTATTCAGCCGCAAACCGCGGTGCCTTCTTCGTCAAACGATGGTAGCGATCTGCCATCGCTAGAAGAGATGGAACGCCGTCACATCCTCGCCGTATTGGCGCAGACGCGCTGGATCATCGAGGGGCCCGAGGGCGCGGCGCAGATCCTCAAGCTCAACCCTAGCACCCTCCGCAGTCGTATGAAAAAGCTGGCTATCTCGCGATCGACGACCAACTAAGGAATCTCTGATTAATGCACGCTCACACGGATTTCGTCATTTAGGCCAAAGCGGGCATCAAGTACTATAAATAAGGGTCTACTGGACACCTCCCGCCAAAAGCCGGGATCACACCGGCACGGCAGAATTCTGAATTAATCAAACAATATCCTAAATAAATCTCGCCTGTACCGTGTACCGCGAGGGCTCACCGCTTCTTCCAACGGGGCATCACTCATCAGCGGTATCGTCGTGGCCGCGGAATTTCGTGGCCACGATTACGCTATCCCCGTGATATTTCACAACGCCGCGATTGGGCGTGGCCTCAGTGCAGCGTACCTGTCATTTGAAATCAATGACCTACAAGATCCGGCGTGTCTTTAAATCGATGGCACATTGCTTGCGATCGGTAAGTCTAGGCGATTCATACGATGAGACACGGCATGCTGAAGATTACCTGTGATCCTCGCCTAGAGGACCTTCGCGTTTTCAGAATGGAAGGTCGTATCGTGGGCCCATGGGTTAAAGAGTTGCAGAGCGTCTGTGATGCGGCCCTGCGAGAGGAATCGTCACTCACGCTGGACCTATCGGGCGTCTCGTTCGTGGATCGGCAGGGAGTGGTGCTACTCCGCAGCCTAATTCAAAAGGGCGCCCTCCTTGTGGGCAGTACGCCTTTTCTAGACCAACAATTGCACGGTGAAGGTACGTGGCGTAAAGCAGACACACATCCGGAGTCAGGAGAGCATTCATGAAGTCACTTGCTACTTCGCAGACCAGTGATTCCCGACGCCCTCTTAACATACCAATGGCTAATTACACCAGCGAGACGCTTGGCCATGTCGCCTCGATGAATCAGAAGTCTTCGCAATATGGGCGGAGCCACCTTGGAACTTCCGATGCGTTTGGCGGCGTCGAGCTGCCTTCACATGCCGAGGAGACGCAACGTGACAACGAGCAGCACTGCGCCGCCATCCTCAACGCCACAGTAGACGCGATCATTGCGGTCGACCGGGAGCATCACATCACCCTGTTCAATCACGCGGCGGAGGATTTGTTCCGCTGCGCCGGTGAACGCGCAATGGGGCAAACTCTTGATCAACTCGTGCCCGTGCGGTGGCGCGGTATAATGCGGGAGCACCTGCAACGCGCTGATGCAGCTCGCCAGCGGTGGCTGCCCGCGGGGCTTACGGCGCTGCGCTCCAATGGTGAGGAATTTCCGATTGAGGGGACGATCTCGCCGCTGCGGCAGAACGGCCACGTCGGGCACATCATTGTCCTGCGTGATACCAACGAACGTGCGAGGGCGGAGGCAGCCGTACGCACTTTGCAATGCCACCGTGCAAGCTTGTGCGAGCACAAGAGTCGCGCACAGGCGTTTATGGGTGTGGTGGGCGTGGCACCGGCGATGCAGGCCATCTTTGAAGCTGTAAGAATGGTCGCCCGGACCGACTCCACCGTATTGATCACCGGTGAGACAGGCACAGGCAAGGAGTTGATCGCCCGCGCAGTACATGACGCCAGCGAACGTTGTGATCAGGCTCTCATCACCGTGAACTGTGCGGCGCTACCAGGAGAGCTGATCGAAAGCGAGCTATTCGGTCACGAGCGCGGTGCTTTTACGGGGGCTATTAATCAGCGCCGCGGCCGCTTCGAATTAGCCGATGGTGGCACGATTTTTCTCGATGAAGTCGGCGAGTTGTCGGCCCAGGCCCAGGCCAAATTGCTGCGCGTATTGCAGGAGCAAACCTTTGAGCGTGTCGGCGGTAGCCAGGTCATCAAGGTCAACCTACGGGTCATCGCCGCCACCAACCGCGACCTCGCACAGATGGTGAAAGCCGGAACTTTCCGCGCCGACCTTTTCTACCGCCTTAACGTATTTCCGATGATAGTGCCCCCGTTACGCGAACGGCGCGCCGACATCCCGCTGTTGGCCCGGTATTTTCTCGACAAGTGCGCGCGCAAGCTTGGCAAGTCTTTGGAAGGCATTGCTCCAATCGGAATGGAAAAGCTCATGCTCTATCATTGGCCAGGCAATGTGCGGGAGTTGCAAAACGTAATCGAGCGCATGGCTATCATTGCCTCCGGCCCGCTGCTTGAAATCAATGACACCTGGCTAGCGCCGGCCGCGGGAGACGCCGCGGTGTCCGCTGCCGGTTCGCTTGATAAAGTGGCACGTAACCATATTGAGCGCATTCTCAAGGACTGCAGAGGTATTATCGAGGGTTCAAGGGGTGCGGCTGCAATCCTTGGACTCAAGCCCAGCACGTTACGCTACCGCATGAAGTTACTGGGTATCGATAAACCAGCAAGAGCGGCCTGATGATGTAGATATCGGGATCAACTCATCGTTACTAACTTCACACGGTGGTTGATAGTACAGGCGGGCCTAAAAAACAGGCACATAGCAGGATAAGGATACACGCGAGTTGAATGAAGCCGAGGTAGTTGGTTAGATGGCGTTCAGAGCGGGTAACCACGCGCCGAAAGTTTTACAGCCAGCAAACTAAGCCCTCCTGGTTTCCAGCGTCGCCTATGGCGGCGCAAGTCTTGGCTATGCTTGGATGATGTTGTGCGATTACCATGGTGGGGCGCGATCATTTCGATGCGTAGCTCGGCCAAGCGTTGAGTGCATTGCTGTCATAGGCGGTGTCGTCGATCAGGCGTTCGGGCAGCGGCAATGAACCTCGCTTGAAGCGTTCACGCGAGCCCAAATCTCGCAACATCGGTGAAAGGTTTTGGTAGGAGGGGAAACGCTCGGGCAGATTCTTCCATCGACCTTGAGTGAAAAATCCAGAGAATGCCGTTGAGTACCGGGCGCCAACATCATGGTCGGCGGCGACCATCGTACGACGCTGCGGCTTGGGCGACCAAAAAAAGCGGCTAGAAAGCAGAGTCTCCGTAAATTAACGGGACTGCTCGAGTTTAAATTCCCGCGTACCATTCATAGCCGCGGTCTTCCCAGTATCCGCCCTTGCCGCCAGCAATGTGCTCAAAACTTTGCACCAGTTCAATTCCCTTTAAGTATTTGGCCATCTTATAGCCAAGCTGCCGCTCGACTCGCAGACGCAAAGGCGCCCCGTAGGGAATGGGTAAGACCTTATCATTCATCTCGTAGGCGAGGATGGTTTGTGGATGATAGGCGTCATCGAAGTCGATGCTCTCGTAATACTTGTCGCCGCTTAAGTCGAGCGAATCAAAGCAGTGAAAGACCACGTAACGGGCCGTGGACAGTGGATGGGCATGCTCAAGCAATACGCTCAATCTCACGCCCTTCCACTTGCCGATGCAGCTCCAGCCTTCGACACAATCGTGACGCGTGATCTGAGTGCGCGAAGGCAGCGCACGAAGATCTTTGAGAGAGAAACTGGTGGGTCGTTTCACCAGTCCACTCACCTTCAGCCGCCAATCGCGAAACCCTTTCATGGCCAAGGCCTGATACTCAAGGTCGCTTGGCACATGAGTGCCATTGCTCTTGAAGTGCGGCGAAAGATCAGTCTCGGTGAATTCCTCAGCCATCGCGCGTCTTGGCGTGATGAGGTGCTGAACTTTGCGGTTCAGGATCTCGGCGCTGCCGAGCACGCGCGGAAACCACTCACTCTCAGAGAGCTTATCGCAGCCGGTTAAGAAGGCCGCGCCGCTCATCGCTAAGGCGCGCGCGAGAAAACGCCGGCGATCAATGCTATTTTTACGTGTCATGTGCCTGCCGGTTCCCTAATGTCATAGCGCCCCGTGATCATTGAACGCAGATTGTTCCACGCGCCAGAGACAATCACGATGAACACATGGATAAGAAAGAAGATAACCAGCGAGAAGGCGGTGATGAAGTGAATGGTGCGCGCCGATTGCCGCCCATCGAACGACGCGGGGAGCCAGGGAAATGCCGCATCGATCCAGGGAGACATCGCAAGGCCGGTTAGAACTGCCAGCGGTAATAGTCCAAACATTACGATTAGATAGGTGATCTTCTGCAAGACGTTGTAGTGCTTGGCTTCCTCTCCTTTCGGAAAGCGAAACAGCAGGTGATTCCAGGCCGTCCGCCCCAGGCTTTTGAGATCTCGCCCAGACGGCAGCAGATCCCGCGAAAAATGTCGGCTCAATAGTGAATATAGAACGTATATGAGGCCGTTCGCGACGAAGATCCAAGCAAAGAAAAAGTGCCAGCGCCGGCCCATAGCAAGCCATTGCAGGCTAGGAATAGTCGCCCAGGCAGGAAAACCGCGGGGCGTCATCTGGCCCTCGACTTTAGAGGCACCAAGCACACCGGTGGTATCGAATTTATGCCCAAAAATCTCGGTAATTCCCTTCACCTGGCCGCTACTCCCGTGTACTGCGCCCATGAAAAGCAGCGGTCGAGCGAACGTGGATTTATCTCCCCAGTATAAGGCAGGATGTGCGTTGAAGATCTGCAAGCCGCTCATCAGGAGGATTATCAATACGAACGCATTAATCCAGTGCGTTAGCCGGATAGGCAGCGTGTGGCGATAAATCCGGTGAGTTCGCCGTGAGAAAGATTTAGCGCTAGACAAGCTCATATGCTGATAAAGAATTGCAGTCTGCTAGAGGCCAGTTCATAGACCTCTTTACCCCTCTTGAAGGGAGAGGGCCGGGATGATCGGGAACAAGGAATAAGCATTTTAAGCAGGTTGCGCCTCCTCATTCTAACCCTCTCCTTCCGGTTTTCGCCACCGAGATTACGCGAAACTGGGAAGTGCCCTTTGCACGCTGGATTCGGCTGCCATTAGCCACGATAGCGATCTGGGAGCGAATTGTCGACAGACCAGTAGGTCCACAATTCATGTTATTGATTACTGTCAGTACCTGGGTGCTGCTGCGAGGCAACCCGATAGTATCCCCACTGTGTCCGCGCTTGCTTAAGTGCGAGAGATCATTATTCGCAGATACGATTGCCCTGGCGAGCGTAACGGCCTCACCCCCGTTGATTGTTACCATAAGAGCTGGCGCCTAGCCAAGAGCAAGTAACAGCGCGACCGCCTGCGGCAAGAGACACTTCCTAAAAAACGGCGTATGGCTTGGCAATCTTGTGCCTCAAACGCCGAATGAACTCGCGTGATCTATCCGTCAGCTTTCTCGATAGAGAACTCCTCGGCAAAGAAGAAGCCACGGTCCTGGTCTTTTAGTTTTAGGCGAAGCGTGC
>DATACK010000171.1:0-11635 GCA_036259115.1 Gammaproteobacteria bacterium
GGACGCTGCGCGATCCATGAGCTTAGGCACCAGTTGAACGGACACATGTAGTAATGCGGGCGACGCGGCCTTGGCCTTCGCGCTTGTAGCCCCCACCTTTCTGGAACCCGAGGGGGCAGGCATATTCTTGTTCAATTCCGCGGATGAGATGCCGGACAAGCGCTTTGCTTGAGCGATGGCTTGTGGGAGTTTTTTAAACACCTGACGGTGTTCCGCCGGCATGAGCGTATCAAGCTTTTCCCACAACTCCGCCGCCTGGTCAAAATCCTTGCGCTGAAAAGCCGCCCACCCAGCCAGCCACAAAGCCTGCGGATTTTCGGGCTGGAGCTTGAGCGCCTTGTTCAGCAACATGGTGGGACGTCCGGCAAACTGCTGTCCGTTTGTAAACGCCAAGGTCTGCGCGTAGGCGGCGAGCAAGCGCGCGTCCTTAAAGGTCGCGAGGTTATCTGCGCGCGCATATGCACGGCTTGCGGCGGCATAACGACCCAAGAGCGTATCGACGCGTGCAAGCATTATCCAGCCGGTGCGATCGTTTGGTTTTTGCGCAAGCCGCGCCTCGATCAGCTCCTCCATTTTCTCTAGCGGCGGCTGCTCATCGCCTGCTGAAACCATAGAATTCGCTTCGCCACTTAGCATTTTCAAGCCAGTATTCAAGCGCGCGTAGATACCCACTGCCAATATCGGCAGCGCTATACCCACGATCCAGGCCGCCCAATAGGTGCGTGGGGACAATGAGGGCCTTGCCGGGGTATCCGTCCAGTCCGACAGCAACTCGCGATCTAAGTCCGCGCGCGCTCTCTCGAATTGCGCAGGCGTTAGTACGTCGTTTTCGACATCACGCTCAAGCTCCGCCAACCGCTGCTGATAGAGGGCGCGATTGATCTCGTTTTGGTTAGGCCCGGCGGTATCTGCGCGACCGAGCAACGGCGGCAGTACGAACAGCAAGGCGGCCGCGATGAGCAGACCAGCGATGAGCCAAAAAACGAAAACCACTAGAAGATTAGTCCTTGTTACCGTCGCACAGCAGCTTGCGTAGCTGGTTTTGCTCCTGTGCTGAGAGGGGTCGCTCCTCACGACGCGCGCGCTGCCCAATCTTGTAAAGCAATACCGTAAGCCCTGTGGCGGCCAGCACAAACGGCGCTAGCCACAGCAGATAAGTTATCGGTTTAAACGGCGGACGATATAAGATGAAATCGCCATAGCGCACCACCAGAAAATTGATGATTTGTTCATTGCTGGCGCCGCGTTTCATCATGCCGCGAATCTCCGCGCGCAAATCTGTGGCCAAAGCGGCATTGGATTCTGCCAGCGATTCGTTCTGGCAGACCAGGCAGCGCAACTCCTCAAGCAACGCATGGTAGCGATTAGCGAGCGCGGGGGCCATCGGCGCGGATTGAATCACCAATGGCATCCAGAGCAGCAGGCTCACGGCCCAACACGCGATCTTTCGCAACTCAACCGTCCCGCAGCCGATCGACAAGCGGCAGTATAGTCTGCTTCAGAATGTCAACGGTAAGCGGCCCGATGTATTTGTAGCGAATGATGCCATATCGATCGACCACGAAAGTCTCAGGTGCGCCATATACGCCCCAATCTATGCCAACCTTGCCACTCTTATCGAAGGCCACCGCGGTATAGGGATTGCCGTAGTCTTCAAGCCATTTCATGGCCGGCACACGTTGATCCTTCCAATTAAGGCCATAGATCGACACCTGCCGGCTACGAGCCAAGGCCAACAACACAGGATGTTCCTGATAACAAGCGCCGCACCAGGTCGCCCACACGTTGATTAGACTGACTTTGCCCTTTAGATCGCTCTTGGTCAACATCCGAGTAGGCTCCTGCAAATGCGGTAGCCTGAAGTCCGGCGCGGGCTTGCCGATCAACGGCGACGGCACGAGCGTCGGATCCCGATGCAGCCCAATTGCCAGAAACACTACAAGCGACATAAACACGCTTGCGGGGAGAAGATAACGGATCATCGGCTTGTCAACGGCACCGGCTCAGGCCCCCGCGAGATAGTTCCAGCCGGCATGGCTTTTTGCCGCGCGGTCGCGCGATAGCGGCGGTCGGAGACGGCCAACACACCGCCTAGAGCCATCAAAATCGGCCCTAACCATAGCCACTGCACAAAGGGTTTGTAATAGAGCCTCACGCCCCAGGCACCACCATTCAATGGCTCGCCCAGAGCCACATACAGATCACGGAACATCGTTGAATCGATGCCGGCTTCAGTCATAGGGTTGGTTTGTACTCGGTAAACGCGCTTTTCTGGATGCAAGATCGTGATTTGCTTATCATCCCGCGTAACCTCAATGCGGCCTCGTACAGCAGTATAGTTTGGCCCCTCGAGCTCGTGGGCACCAAGAAACTGAAACTGGTAGCCACCAAGCTGCGCGCTAGCCCCCGGATCCATACGCAACTCGTGCTCGACCCCAAACGCGCTGGTGAATGTAACCCCAACGATGAACACCCCGACCCCCAGATGCGCCAAGGTCATGCCATATACGGCACGCGGAACTTTAACTAGCGCTTTGCTTATAGGAGGCTGGTGAGGAGTCTGGCGGCGTAGATACGCGGCGAGATTCATGACACTGGAGATCGCGACCCACGTCCCTAATCCAATACCTACCGCAATCAATACTCGATTGACGCCCGCCACGATCAACGGCAGTGTTACACCTGCCGCGATCGCCGCGATGAGCACGAAACGCAGGCGATGCATCAACTCGCCGATGCGAGATTGCTTCCACCGCGCCAGTGGCCCAACTCCAATCAAAAACGCCAGCGGCACCATCAGCGGCACGAACACAGCAGCGAAATAGGGCGCTCCGACCGAAATCTTACCGAGGCCCAGTGCGTCCAGAAAAATCGGATACAAGGTGCCGAGTAGGATGCTCGCCGCGGCTGTCACCAATAGAATATTGTTTATCAGCAGCGTGGTCTCACGCGAGACAGGTTCGAAACTGCCGCCGCTCCTCACCTTGGGCGCGCGCCACGCATAAAGCAGCAATGAGCCGCCCACCACCAAAGTGAGAAACATCAGAATGAACAGGCCGCGCGCCGGGTCGGTGGCGAAGGCATGCACCGATACTAGTACACCGGAGCGAACCAGGAAAGTGCCGAGCAGGCTCAAGCTAAAGGCAAGAATCGCGAGCAACACGGTCCAATTTTTGAACGCAGCGCGCTTTTCCGTTACCGCCAGCGAATGAATCAGTGCAGTGCCAACCAGCCATGGCATGAACGACGCGTTTTCGACCGGGTCCCAAAACCACCATCCACCCCAGCCCAGCTCATGATAAGCCCACCAACTCCCCATCATGATGCCAAGGGTCAAAAATACCCAGGCCGCGGTCACCCACGGCCGCGACCAGCGCGCCCAGGCGGCGTCCAGGTGCCCCCCCAAAAGTGCTGCGATCGCAAATGCAAACGGCACCGACATGCCCACGTAGCCCATATAGAGCATAGGCGGATGTATCACGAGACCCGGATCTTGTAGCAGCGGGTTGAGATCACGCCCGTCGGCAGGCGCCGGGAATAGTCGCTCGAATGGATTCGAGGTAGTTAGCATGAATAATATAAAGCCGATGCTGATCAATCCCATTACCGCGATCACACGCGCGCGAAACTGGGATGGCAGGCTGCGGCTGCACAGCGTGACAGCGAAAGTCCAGGCCGATAGCACCAACGCCCACAGCAGCAACGAGCCTTCATGACCGCCCCATACGGCCGCCATCCGATATGGCAGCGGCAAGGCCGAATTGGAATTCTCCGCGACGTAAAGCACGCTGAAATCATTGCTGATAAAGGCATAGGTCAAGCAGGCGAAGGCGATCACCATGAACAAAAACTGCCCGCGCGCGGCGGGTCGCGCCACGGCCATCCAATCGGGATTACTCCACTGAGCGCCCGCGAGCGGCACTAGGGTTTGCACCAGCGCGAGACACAGCGCTACACCTAGTGCGAACTGCCCTATCTCTGGAATCATCGCTTGCGCACGAGGGCTGCATCTAAGGACTTGTCGCCGGCCTCCTTTAATGCGTCGGCGACCTCAGGCGGCATGTAGTTCTCGTCGTGCTTGGCCAGCACTTCCTGGGCATGAAATACGCCGTTTGGGCCTAGTGTGCCACTCGCGACGATGCCCTGTCCTTCACGAAACAGGTCCGGCAACAACCCAGTATAGACCAGCGGAATGGTTTTGGCGGTGTCAGTGAGCTTGAAATGCACTGTCAGCCCATCAGCTTCGCGCTTAACGCTGCCGTCGACCACTAAACCGCCAACGCGGAACATGTGCCCTTGCGGCGCCTCACCCGCATACACCTGACTGGGACTGTAGAAATACAACATGTTCTTTTGAAATGCATAAAGCGCCAGCGCGGTGGCGGAACTGACGCCCACGATCAATACGACGATAAGGGTGAGTCTACGTTTACGTTTCGGTGTCATCGATGCCATTCTGCGAAGCTTGTTGTGAGATCTCGCGCAGCAGCCGCCGACGGCGGCGCAGCGGATAGATGAGATTGGCGGTCATCACCACCACCACCACAGCATACGCGCTCCACACGAAGAATGCATAGCCATCCATGTACAGGAAATCTTTCATTTTACGTCCGTGCAGCCAGATCGCGCACCCAAGCGCTGCCGCGCTCGCGCGCCAGAATCTGACAACGCGCACGCAGTAGCAATACAGCGGCGAAATACAGCATGAACGCGATCACCATGATAAACAGCGGCCATAGCATGCTCGGGTCAACGGAAGGCTTGGCGAATCTGGAGATGATCGGGCCCTGGTGCAAGGTGCTCCACCAGATTACCGAGTAATGAATGATCGGGATGTTAACCACGCCCACCAGAGTCAGCACACCGCATGCGCGCGCCGCCGTACGTGGATTTTCTATAGCGCCGCGCAAGCCGATCATACCCAGGTATAAAAATAGCAGGATCAGCTCCGAGGTGAGCCTCGCGTCCCACACCCAATACGTACCCCACATGGGCTTGCCCCACAGCATGCCGGTGATCAGGGCCATTGCCGTGAACGAAGCGCCCAGCGGCGCACAGTCGGCAGCGATGACCTCCGCCAGTTTCATCTTCCACACCAGCCCAATGAAAGCAGCGCAGGCCATAACCATATATACGAATAACGACATCCATGCCGACGGCACGTGGATGTACATGATGCGGTAGCTATCGCCCTGTTGATAATCGGGCGGCGCAACGACTAAACCCCAATAAGTCCCAATTAGCAGCAGCGCGGCGGCGCTCCAGGCCAGCCACGGGAGCCATCGCCCGGATAGGTTATAGAAATACCGCGGAGAACTAAGCTTATGGAAGAAAGTCCACATTAGTTTTAATTCAGGGCTATCCTCAGGGCCGCCGCCGCGGCCAACGGCGCCAAGGTCAAGGCAAGTATCAAAAGTGCCGCCATAATAGCAAGCTGCCCGCTAACCGGCAGCCCTGCCGCCGCGGCACTCACCGCACTGGTCGCGAAGATCAATACCGGAATGTACAGCGGCAACACCAGCAAAGCCAGTAGCAAACCGCCGCGCCGCAGACCTACCGTCAATGCCACGCCGATCGCGCCTATAAGGCTCAGGACTGGTGTGCCGAGCGCTAAGGTTGCGATGAGTACCGGCAGCGCCCTCCAAGGCAGATATAGCATCAATGCGAGCGGCAGCGCGAAGATCAGCAACGGCAGCCCAGCAATTAGCCAGTGTGCCGTGACCTTTGCGAGCACCAGCACAGGCATCGGTTGCGGACTGATCAATAGCAACTCCAATGCGCCGTCCTCGAAGTCCGAACGAAAAATATTATCCAACGACAGTAACGTTGCCAATAGCGCGACCACCCACACCGCCCCGGGCGCTATTTTCCCCAATAGCGCGCTATCGGGTCCAATACCCAACGGAAGTAGGCTCACTACCAACACGAAAAAAAGTGGCGGATTAGCCAGCTCGGCACGGTTGCGATACGCCAGGGTGACATCCCGGCGCAACAACATCATATAGGCACTTAGAACCCGCGGTTGGTTCATGCGCCGAGCACAATTCGCTTAACTTCATATTGCCCCAGGTCTATGGGACGATGCGTCGTAAGAATCAATAGCCCGCCATCATCGAGATGGGCGCGCAGCAGCGCCTCGAAGCGCAACACAGCGCGGGCATCCAATGCGCTCAGCGGCTCGTCCAGTAGCCATAAACGCGCATTCAGCACCAGCAGACGTGCCAATGCCACGCGCCGGCGCTGCCCCGCGGACAGCTTGCGACAGGGCGTATCCTCAAGCCGCTTGAGCTCAAGCGCCGCCAATGCGCCAGCCGCGGCGAGTTGAGGCCGCGGGCAACCCAGGGCGCGCGTGAAATCCACATTCTCACGCGCGGTGAGATCTAACTTGATGCCATTGGCGTGACCGACGTATGCAATATCTGTAAGAAACTCCGTGCGGTAATCGTCAACATCTCGGTCGCACCAGCGAATCTCGCCGGCATCCGCCAGCCCCAATCCGCACATCAACCGCAGTAAGCTTGTCTTGCCGCTGCCGTTGGGGCCCTCGATAAGCAAAGCTTGGCCCGCGGCTAACGAAAAATTAAGATCAGTAAACAACAGCCGCTCACCGCGCGTGCAAGCAAGCCCTCGCACCTCAAGACGGGGCGCCGCGGCATCCATATCGGACAAGGCCTCGTTCATGGGCGGGCTATGATACGGAAAGTGCGGTGAAGATGCAGACGCAGCAATGACCTGCCAACGCGTTGCGCATCGCCCCTGCAGGTGCGACCGCGCAGGATACAGCGAACTCTCACCCTGCTGCTCGCGATGCTTGCCTTTACTTTAAGTCGGGATACCTTTCCGCTGTATTCCTTTTCCGCCGAGAAGATTGGAGACTTACCAAAGTCTCGGATATTTTCTTGTGCAAACCATAGATTATTTTTAGGCGTCTCGCACGATGTTCATTTCTCCAACAAGATCTCACCGTCGATTTTAAACTTCAAATCGAGCTTGGGAATTTCCAAGGTCATGACGACAGGCAGTCCTTCGTCGCCTTTGATCTTGCCGGCGGCAAGCGCGTTGGCGACTCCTTTTTCAATCTCTCGCTGGGAGGTAACTCCGACTTTCTTGAGGAACTTACGAATCTGCATGTTTAAGATATCTTCGTTCATAAGCATGTCCTCGCCGGTTAGCGCGGCGCGACGGCGTACTGAGATCTTCGCCTTCACTGATCGGCCGCGATTATGAGCTGGCATGCAAATCGTACGCCATTGAAGAGCAGCGGCCCCAACACGTAGGCTCTGGGTCTTTAGTTAATATCGTTCTAACACAGCCAAGAAGATTACCCATCTACACGGGCGCGTTAACACACCCGCACATAGCCGCCAATTTGCCCTCTTGGCGAGAGCACGATCTGCCACAGCTGTATATGTCGCGCCCGAAACAACCCCGCGCAGGACAAAAGATAATACTTCCACATGCGATAAAACCTTTCACCGTACTGTGCTTTCAACTGATGCCAACCTTGATCGAAATTAGCAAACCAGGCCATTAAGGTCTTGTCGTAGTCGGCGCCGAAGTTGTGCAGATCTTCAACGATGAACAGGCCCTCGATCGCGCGCGTTATTTGCGCAGCCGAAGCCAGATCGCCATTGGGGAAGATATACTTACTTATCCACGGATCGGTGGCCACCGTCGTTACATTATCCCCGATGCACTGCAGTAGGAATAATCCGTCTTCGCGCAGGCAGTGGCGTGCCACCTGCATGTAGCGGCGGTGGTTTTTGTGCCCGACATGCTCGAACATACCCAGTGATATAATTCGATCGAATTGCTCATCCAGATTGCGGAAATCTTGCAAACGTATCTCGATCGGCAGGTCCCAGCAGAGCCGTTTGGCGAAGTCGGCCTGCTGCTTCGATATGGTAATGCCGACGACCTCCACACCGTATCTTTCGGCCGCATATTTCGCAAAACCACCCCACCCGCAACCGATATCCAGCACACGCATACCTGCCCGGAGGCCGACCTTTCGGCAGACCAGATCGAGCTTCGCCTCCTGGGCCTCGTCGAGATTGGCCGCCTCTCTCCAGTAACCGCAGCTGTAGACCATGCGGGCGTCTAACATCTGCTCAAAGAGGTCGTTGCCGAGGTCGTAATGCGCCTGTCCAACCTCAAACGCCCTGGACTTGCTTTGCAGATTGAGTACCGTGGCCTTGACCACAGGCAGCAGCTTCAACTTACTGACTTTTTCATGCAAATTAGCGCGTATCAGCCGGAAGATGAACTCGTCTAGACACTCGACGTCCCACCAGCCATCCATGTACGACTCGCCGAGTCCCAGCGAGCCATCGGATACCGCCCGGCGGTAAAATTCATCATTATGAACATGAACGTCCCAACGGCGATCACCGCCAACTTTTATATCGGCGAGGGCGAGGACTTCTTTAACCGTATGCTTGAGTTTACTCATCGCAGTTCGCACAAGTGAAAAATAACGGCGCACTTTGACTGACAAAGTAGTAAGTTATCAAGTCTACTTGCCGGCCCAAGCACCAAATGCTCCGCCAGGTGTAGCTAGCACCGGAATGGTTTATGTTACACCGGCTGCAAGCCGGCAAGGCTTTTAAACGATTGGGAGACGCGCGTGGTGCGAAAAAAGCCATCTATAGATTTTGAACAGGCACTACGAGAGCTCGAGATGCTGGTCGAGCGCCTAGAGCAAGGCGATCTGCCGCTGGAGGAATCATTGAAACTTTTCGAACGCGGCATGGCGCTTACGCGCGCGTGCCAAGAGACGCTTAAAGAAGCCGAGCAAAAAGTCGAAATCCTAACCACTCGGAGCGGCCATGAAACCGTCGAAACGTTCTCGCCCAATGGCGGCCCCGATGACGGAAATTGAAAAACAAATGCTGGCGCTGTCCGCGCGCGTCGAGCAGGCGCTGGATCGTTGGTTACCCCCGGAGCAATTGCATCCCGCCAACTTACATCAAGCCATGCGGTATTCCGTACTGGGTGGCGGTAAACGCATGCGTCCGGCGCTAGTCTACGCCACCGGGCAGGCCTTAAACGTGCCGCTCGAGAATCTGGACGGTATCGCCTGCGCGGTGGAATTGATCCATGCCTATTCATTGATCCACGACGATCTACCGGCAATGGACAACGACGATTTAAGGCGCGGCAAGCCATCTTGCCATAAGGCGTTCGGCGAGGCCACGGCAATACTCGCCGGTGACGCGATGCAAGCACTAGCCTTTTACATCCTGGCGCATGATGAGACCGTTGTCGTCAATCCCACTGTGCGCCTGCATATGGTCGAGTCGCTAGCGCTGGCGGCGGGTTCGAGGGGCATGGCAGGCGGACAGGCGATCGATTTAGCGGCAGTTGGCTCGCAGCTGGATATCGCCCAATTAGAAGCCATGCATATCCACAAGACCGGTGCGCTGATTCGCGCAAGCGTAATGATCGCGGCCATGGCCTGCCAAGATCTCGCGCCCAACATGCGAAAACGGCTGGATCACTTCGCCAAATGCATCGGGCTTGCGTTTCAGATTCGCGACGACTGCCTCGACGTAGAGGGCGATACCGCCACTCTGGGCAAGACCAAAGGCTCTGATTTTGCCAACGACAAGCCAACTTATCCTGCCCTATTGGGCTTAGAACAGGCCAAGGCACGCGCGCTTGCCTTACATGACGACGCCCTACAGTGCTTGGTGCCTTTCAACGCACGCGCTGACCTGCTGCGCGACATTGCACGTTATATCGTGATGCGGATTAAGTAGATCCAACGCAAACGCGTTGTCAATTGCGTCGCCTGTACGTGCTGGCTCAGTGATTCATCGATTCGCTCGATGTCCTGCGCTGACAGCACACTTTCGCCCGCCTCGACAGTCTCCTCGATTTGCCGTGGCCGCCCCGCGCCTACGATGGCGGCGGTGACCTCAGGCCGACGCAGCACCCAGGCGATCGCCAACTGCGTGAGAGTCATACCATTGCGTTTTGCGATCGGCTTAAGCAGTTCTATAAGATCACGATTCGCGCTCAAGCGCGGCTCCTTGAAATCTCCGCTACCGCGCCGCCAATCGTTTTCCGGCAACTTAGCCGCGGCTTCACAGGTCTATTTGCCCGTCAATAGTTCGGTTTTCATTGGGCTATAAGCGATGACACCGATACCATTGCACGAGCAGTACTCGAGCAATTCCTATTCCACACCGCGTTCGAGCATGCTGTAAGGCGGTTGCAGCGACGCCACCGGGTGAACCTTAGGCACGCGCTCGAGTTGCGAGACATCGAAATTCGAGACACCCGCATAGCGAACCTCCTCGCCTTCCTTGACCAGCTCTACAATCGTACTCCGTGCCTCTTCGATATCCCTGTCCGGATTAGGCCAATGGATTTGATAAGATCGATGACGTCGATATTAAGACGCCTCAAACTCGCTTCGGCCTCTTCGCGTACGCTGGCGGCGTCGAATTGGCCAAATGGCGTCGTGCCGCCTGGTTTCCAGCGCAGGCCGCACTTGGGGCTACAATGACCTCGTCCCTGCGGCCCGCAATGGCTTGAGCCACAATCTCTTCCGCATGGCCTAATCCGTAGATCGCCACGGTATCTATCCAGTTAACGCCTAGCTCCAGCGCGCGTCGCATAGCGACAAAGGATTCTTATCGTCCTTGCGACCTTGCGGAAATCCTAATCACTGCCGCCGATTGCCCAGGTGCCCAATCCAATGGTCGTGAGTTAAAGTTCGCTGCTGCCCAGCCGTCGTGTCTGCATGCAAATGGCCCCAATGAAATTAAAACTGAGCGCCCTTTGAAAATCTATCTAACAACCCCCTTGCCATCTTGCTTCCAAATGGGTTGCACGCCATACCGATGGCTAAGATTTCCGGCACAGGCTGATGGTGTTTATGCACGCGCTGCTTGCACATAAAGCAAATTCGCTCACACCTCAATCCTGACCGAATACCTTTTTCAGCAACTCGGTCGTCTGCTTGGCTGGATCTTTACGGATCGCGGCCTCCTGCTGGGCGAGATAGTGAAAGATGCCGTCCTTAGTCCTGGTGGTTACGTGATCGGTGAGATCCGCCTTGACATCCAGCACGAACGGCAAACCTCTGTAATGCGCTATCACCTCGTCGTAGGCTTCAACAGCACCGACCTGCGACAGGCTGTGGTTGATGATTGGCGACATTTCGGCGGTCAATTGCCCGGACATTTTATCTCGAAAATATTGGGTGGCCGCATCATCAGGCCCATGATAGATCGTGTTGACGTCCTTGAGTGTCATCTGCCTGATGGCATCCCAGAACAGGGGCTTGACCTTAGAGGTCGCGGCCTCCGCGGCACGGTTGAGCTTTAATTCTAAATCCGATAGCTGCGAACCCATACCGACCTTTTCCAGCGTGGTTTTAACGACCTCAAGGCTCTCCGGCAGCGGAATGTGCACCGCTGGATCGGTGGCGAAACCACCTTTTTGTCCAAGCTGGTTGACCACAGTCTCGGTGCCGAGTCTCAGCGCCTCCTTAAGGCCAGAAGCGATTTGATCCATGCTGAGTGTGCTCTTGGTGGAATGGCTGCCGGATAAACCCTGGATGAGGTCCTCGCCCTGTTGCAACCAATCACCATATGCGACGCCGGCCGCAGACAAGTAAATGGCG
>DATACK010000172.1:0-3215 GCA_036259115.1 Gammaproteobacteria bacterium
TGCCATCTTGCTCAGGCTCATCGAGTTGGCGGGCAGCGACCTCTTCGTTCGGATATACGTAAAGCGCGTAATTTTGGCCATCCTTGACGTACTCGGCTTCATAGAGCACTACGATGCCGCGTAGCTGATTTCTCAACTTCGTGCGCCTTCTCGTCGCCCAAGGCACTGAGCATAGTGTCCGCCACTGGCCCTGGCAGCTCCTGCATCGAGATCTCTTCTTTTATTACATCATCAGGCAGGGCGGCAAAGCTCAGCAATATACTCAAGCCGGCGGCCAAGGCTATGCCTGCCGGAACGAATTGAATGGGCTTCGGGTTCATGGTCACTCTCCTAGAGTGTCAGTTTCTAATAAGAAATGATGGTCCTACGCTGAGTTTGTCCGTTGTTCCCGCGTTCGGGCCTGATTACCTCAGTGAGCCCAGCGCGATTCAAACGCCGCACAAGGCCTTTGGATCTCCTTTCCCCCAGAAGTGCAGGAAGTAATAGAAGGCCCCCCACCGATCATATAATTATGTAACGCACTGTGTTCGCGCTTGTGGCAGCCATCCTCGCGATCGGCGTCTATCTTAAAGCACGCGAGGCTGCCGAGACGCTCAATACCTGGGGCCTTGAGCGCTAAGCAAAGATCTTGGCACGGCATCCGCGGCGTAATGAAACCGGTGCGCAGGTGTTGGCGCTGCCGAAAATGGTTGCTGCCCCACATCAAGGCAAGGTGCCGCAGCGCGCGTTCGCCATACATGCATAATGCTGCTGACTGACTGATAGCCACCATGCCTTCGACATTTGGCGATCTCGCTCAGGCATTGCCGCATCCCGAAGGTGAAGAATGAGGAGTTTTTTTCGAGCTAAGCTGACGAGCGCAAATGCGCCTTATTATGGATTGCGCGTGCGAGTGAACAGGCCGGCCCCAGTGACAGCTTCTATAGCGCAAATCGAGAGTAGCGAGGACTTCGTACACGCCGTGTTGGGAGCGTTGATATGGTATAGCGTGGCTGATTCGGGTAGTCGCGCCTTGACGCTCTTGATCGCAGCCTTCAGTCTGTGCCAGGGCTTGCGACCCACCCCTACGTGAGGTGTCCGCGCAGGCGCGCAGGATCAGCCCCCCGATGTCGGCGTGCGCCTTGCTGCCGAGCGGCTTTCCTCTGAACTCGTTCCACCGGCTCGTGCGATGAACCAAGCCTTGGACCGACTTGAGGCCGATATGGACCAACATCGCCGGTTCACCGCCAATGCCGCACATCAGCTGCGCACGCCACTGGCAATCCTGAAGGCTGGTCTGGATGTGCTGGACGGCAACAGCAAAATCCACGCATTGCGCGAGGACGTGGCCCACATGAATCGCTTGGTGCATTAGTTATGGCGCGTGGCACGCCTGGATAATGTGACGTTCGGTACCTTGCAGATGATAGACCTCAAAGCGATCGCCGCACAGCAAATCAGCACCTCGCAGGGCTGGCTCTGCAGAAGAACTGCGAAATTTCATTCGAGGACGCTGATGTGCCTGTCGCTGCCAGAGGCAATGCGGATGCCATTGGGGATGGCCTGCGCAATCTCATTGAGAATGACTTGCATAGTCCGTCCGGCGGCGAGATCAGGGTGAGTGTTATTTCTCCCGGCATCATTCGTTTCGCAGATCAAGCCCTGGGATACCAATTGATTTACGCGAGCAGGTGTTCGAGCGGTTCTGGCGCGGTCGCGAACGGCACCGCACGGGCGCCGGTCTGGGCCTTGCCATCGCCCGCGATATTATGCGCGAGCACCGCGGTACAGAAGGATCGAGGATAATGCAGGGAGCGATGCCATATTTATCCTTGAGTTTCCTACACGGACGACTGCGGAGAATTCATGACTATGAACGATAGCATTCAGTCGCGAACGGTTGGAGCACTACCGGCGCTTAATGACGGTGTCACCTTTCGCGAGGCTTTAACCCCTTGAATTCGCGTCGCGCGATTGAGCTTTGGAGGCCCGACAGGGCAGATCGCGGTCATGCATTATTGCATCTTGGTGGAGGAGAAGCGCTCGGTCAGCGAAAACCGCTTCATGCACGCGCTCAACTTTGGCATTTTCCTCCCGGGTCCAGAAGCCCAGCAGCTCGCCATCTACATCGGCTGGCTTATGCACAAGATGCGCGGTGAACTTGTTGCCGGAATCTTGTTTGTGCTGCCGGGATTTGTCTCCATCCTGGCACTGAGTATCCTATATGCAAGGTATCACGACGTCAGCGTGGTAGAAGCTTTGTTCTTCGGGCTCACACCGGCGGTGCTGGCAGTGGTGGAGCAAGAGGCAAGCAAGATCGGTTCGCGAGCGCTTAAAAACCGCGTTATGACAGGGCTTGCCGCCGCCTTTGTGGCTATTTTCTTCTTTCAGACACCGTTTCCCTTGATTATTTTGCCGCGGCGGCCTAATCGGCTATCTCGGCGGCCGAATCTGGCCGGATCTGTTCTATGTCATCCGCGGACCCACGGCGCAAGAGGCCGAAGATGGAGTCATACATGACAATCATACAAAACCTTCGTTCAATCGCGCGCTCAAGGTCATTGGGACTGCCGGTGGGTTGTGGCTGATTCCAGTTGCGGTGTTGGGACTGGCGCTCGGTTCCGGCAGCGTGTTCACCCAGCGAGGCATCTTTTTCAGCAAAACTTCGGCACTGGCCTATCACCCAGCAGACAGTACAGACCTATCATTGGCTACCGGCCGGCGAGATGTGAGACGGGTTGGGCATGGCCGCGGCCACGCAGGGGCCGCTCATTCAGGTCGTACAATTCGTTGGCTATATGGGCGCGTACCGGAATCCCGGGCTGCTGGACTCTATGGTGGCCGGAACACTGACTTCCATCCTCGTGACCTGGTGACGTTTGCGCCTTGCTTCTTATGTCTTTCTGGGCGCGCCTTACATCGAGGCGCTACGCGGCAACAAATCCGTCAACACCGCGCTATCCGGCATCACCACCGCGGTGGTCGGCGTGGTACTCCACCTGGCCGTATGGTTCGCCCTACATGCACTGTTCGGTGAATTGCACGAGACACGCACGCTCGGTGAGCGCCTGCTTGTTCCCGTATGGAGCATGCTGCAACCATTCTCGCTACTCATTGCAGTAAGTACAATGATCGCGTTGATCCACTTTAAGGCTAAAATGATTCCGGCCTTGCTGATCAGCGTGCTAGTCGGGATGGTCTATTATGTTATGGTGCCGGTCTGATGGAAATGTCCT
>DATACK010000173.1:0-2862 GCA_036259115.1 Gammaproteobacteria bacterium
ACGTGATCGCCCGCCGCATCAAAGGTGGGCTGACACTTTCCAACTTGATGGACATGCACAGCGTGCTCGCTATTCGCGGCTGACTCAAAACCCCTAAGATCGACTTGCACCTCGAGGCCCTTCTCAGTCATAACAAAAAGCGCATGACCGACCTTCTTTCCCTGCACATTCACCAGCTCAGCTACCGCGCGCAAGACAGGCGGCGCGGTTTGCTCTGCCTGTGCAAATGTACCGGCAACCGTGGCTATAAAGAGCATTGAGAAAAAACCTGCTGCCATCTTCATAATTCCTCCGTCTAACATCTGCGTTTCACCTAGATGATCTGAGAGTAGCCACTATGGTTGAGCACACGGCCGCCGCCATAACTCAGCTGCAGCAGTGGTTTCGCCGGGACATCGCCTCACGGCCTCATGTGCCGAGCACCAAGCCGCCGTCGACGCGCAGCACGGCATTGCTGATGAAGCTTGCTTCGTCGGAGGCCAGGAAGGCGTAGGCGTTGGCGACATCCGCCGGGTCGCCCAGCCGGGCGAGCGGCGTGTGGTCGCGCATGTAGGTCAAGATCTTGTCCGGCATGCCGGCGGTCATCTGAGTAGAGATGAACCCCGGCGCGACCGCGTTGACGCGGATGCCGTAGCGGCCAAGCTCGCGCGACCACACGCGCGTCATGCCGATGATGCCAGCCTTGCTTGCTACGTAGTTGGTCTGACCGAAGTTGCCGTACAGAGCGCTGATCGAAGAGGCATTCAGGATCACGCCGCTGCGCTGTTTGACCATGACCGGTGCGACGGCCTGCGTGCAGTTGAAGGCGGCCTTCAGGTTCACATCGATCACCTGGTCGAACGCCTCTTCCGACATCATGCCGACCAGCTCGCCGTCCTTGACCTTGATCAGTTGTGCGTCGCGAGTGATGCCGGCGTTGTTGACCAGCACATCGATCCGGCCGAACTGATCGACTACCGCATCCACCCACTGCTGCACGGCCTGACGGTCCGCGACGTTGACCGCGAAGAAGGTTGCGCTGCCACCTATGCGCAAGGTGACCTCGCGGCCTTCCGCCTCGTCCACATCGCAGATGACGACCGTCGCAGCTTCGTCGACGTACTTCTGGGCGGTGATGCGCCCGATGCCGGCCGCGCCGCCGGTGATGAGACAGACTTTATTTTGAAGACGCTTTCGTTCAGTCATCTGTTTACATCTCCCAGATCTGAGGATCACATCAAGGGCTTATTACGCGGGTAGCACGAAGCTGTGAACCGAGTCTGCAGCGTCTTCTCTGCGCCCGCTGAGGCAGATGAACGGGGTGTTTAGCGCGGGGAGCTCACGCGTAACGTGCCGCTTTCCTCAGCCGCCAGATCCTCGATCGCAAAGCGATGATAACGGTGCGCCAGCACGTGTGGACGACGGCTGATGACGTTCATGATCCGCTCGGCATCTAACTCGTTGGGCGCGTAGATGAGCAGAAAGGTGGCGCCCGCTCTGGCTGCCTCCAAGTGCTTTTCTATGGCTGCCATGCTCTTGCCGAGCCGCGCCGTCAGGCCGGTGTCCTCGATGTGGCGCTGTGCAGCCTCGGCGACCTCTTGGGCCGTGTGTAGAGTGCAGTCCCGCTCCTCGTAGCCGCCTGTGAGCAGGTCTTGACGGGTCTGCTGCGCGTCCTCGTATTTTTGGAATGTGACCATGATGTAGCCGGTGGGGTAGAATGCCCCGAAGTCGGTGCGTTGTGCCATCAGTCACCTCCACATCAACAAGACTGCAGCTGCCCCGCGAAAACGTCGATCAGGTCTGCTGTCACCTATCGGCGCGGATCGTCCTTCGGATTGACATACTCAATCCCCCAGGGGCCTTCGCCGTGTATCTGAATGACCGTCTCCTCCTCCGTGTAGCCAAACATGGGCGCGCCCGGCGGCATCACGGCAAAGCTGCCCACCGGCATGGCAGTGGTCTTCGAACGATCGAATTTCTCACCATGCGCAAAATGCAGCCTCCCGGAAAGCACCGTGACCCGCTCATACGCCGGATGTGTGTGCGGATCGATCCGGTAGCCGGCCGGGAATCTAAGCCGCGCCGTGAACGGTTCTTGCTCGCTCATGTCGCCCTCGATCACCGCAATCTTGGCGCCCGGCGCCATGGAGGCAACATCCGACCACTGCAACTCCGTCGGCGCAAGAATCAGATGCTTCTCACCAGTAGTTGCCTGATCCGTCCATTGTTCAATTTTGTCACCGGCGTTCTCAGTAGCTTTTCGTGCCCAATCACTGGCATTTTCTGCCGCCTTCTCGATTCGTTTGCCCGCTTGCTCAAGTTCCTCTTCCTGACCGCAGGCTACAATGCCGAGTGATAGTGATAACCCCGTAACTACCACAGCAAAAGCTTTATACATGGGTACCTCACTAGCAACGAATATCCAACAGATAATCAACCCGGCAGCTCAGTGCTACCGGGCTGTGCCTCGATGATTGCCAATGGACATTAGCCCTGGAAGGCGCTGAGTTCGGCTTTGTCGAGCTTGCCATCGCCATTCTGGTCTATTTTGTTAAAGTGTTCGAACAGATGCCGATTAACCCGTGCCTCTTGCTTGCTAATGGACTTGTCTGCATCCTTATCCATCTCCATCAATCGGTAGCCGTAAGGCCCTGGATTCGGCTCCTTGTATTCGGGTTTCTTGGCATCCGGTGCGGCGCCTTGGCCTTGCATACCCGCCGAGACGGGCCCCGCCAGAGCGAGCGCTGAGATCATTGTTGCTGCAAGTAGGTTCTTCATGTCGATTCCTCCTAGGTTCAGAGTTGACGATTGAAAACTACCTGCGGTCTTGAAAACATCAGGTTGTTCGCATCACCCTTTAGTTGCGAGCACCCTCAACGGGTC
>DATACK010000174.1:0-2313 GCA_036259115.1 Gammaproteobacteria bacterium
TGCGCGCACCGGCGGTTCTACATCTTCTCCAGGCTCGCGGATATGCGACCCGAGCATGGAGAATTCATCGGATACGAACGGATCTTCCACCGCGAAAGTGGTCGGGAAGAAACGCTTGCCCGCAAAACCATGTGCCAAGACCGGAGCAGAGGCAATCAACAACCATAAAATCACGAGCATGACCGACAGGGATTTAACGCATGTGCATCTGATGAATCGGCTTATTCTCATGCTTCGATTGCTGCTCTCGCAAGCTGAGATTGAGTCGGCAGCAATGGCGATAGAAGACGTGAGGGATACGACGAATCGCTACATCCTCGCTGTGCTTGCCTCCGGCTTGGAGGGAGCGCCGGATGGGCCGACGAGAAAATTCCGCAAGCAGGCTGCGGGCCGGAAGACTAGATATATATGGTTACCCAAGAAAACGAGATTTACAGCCGCGCCGCTGTCGCCGTTCACGCTCCACCCTGATTGAGTGATGCAACGGCGTTTTCATGGCTAACGAGGACATCCTCGGCACGCGTCACCGTTGCGCGAAGATCGCGTACCAGACCATCCTTCAGTCCGTAGACCCAGCCGTGGATAGCTAGCTTCTGACCTCTTTCCCACGCATCCTGCACCACGGTCGTCTGAGCCACATTGGCCACCTGCTCGATGACGTTCAGCTCGCAAAGCCGATCAAGCTTGGCCGCGTCGTTTAATGCCGCTAACGCATCCGCATGCTTGAGCGCAACATCATGCACATGCCGCAGCCAATTATCGATGAGCCCCAGCTTGGCGCCGGCAAGCGTTGCTTGCACGCCGCCGCAGCCATAATGGCCGCAGACGATCACGTGCTTTACATGCAGCACATCCACCGCGAACTGGAGCACGGACAGGCAGTTGAGATCGGTATGCACGACCACATTCGAGACATTACGGTGCACGAAGATCTCGCCAGGCATCAGTCCGATGACCTGGGTTGCCGAAACGCGGCTGTCTGCGCAGCCGATCCATAGATATTCAGGCGCCTGCTGACCGGAGCGACGAGTGAAGAAATCTGGCTCGCGCGCCACCATGTCCCGTGCCCACGCGCGGTTATTTTCGAACAGGTGATCTAAAGCGTGCGTCGACATGTTAGTTCCTCCAGTGTCGATTAAGCAGATTCAGTGATTTGGATGTAATCGAGCAGCCATAAATAGCCATAATATAGCACGCGATCTCGGGATGCTTTATCCCATATCGCCCCCGAGAACCGCCGCGGAAGGGCGAAAGCTATCTACGCGAGTTTGATTTGCGCAGACCCGGCGTGGAGGACGAATTCACTCGCAGCTGAGGCATAGCCGAGAAAGGCGTAGTCACTGCTCCTGATGGGCTTCAGCCGGCATATAGCGCCCGCTCCAGTTCGGCGAAAGTTTGCGCCCTGCCATCGGATTCGATCAGGATGCCGAGTTGTCGCGCGATCTGCGCGAGCGAGAAGATGCCGCGCAGGATTTCCTTGCCGGTGCTATGCCTGAGCACGACGGCACGCTCGTGCCCGATGTCGCGCAAGATTTCCTTGTCGGCGTTATCCCGGTCTACCACGATCGCGTGTTGACGGCCGGCGCCACGCAAGGTGACCACAATATCACCCACGCGCGCATCCTCGACATCGAGCATCCGCAACGCCTCGATTTGATCACGTGGCGTCATGATCTGTTCGACCTGAATCGCGCTGCGCGGAATGCCCAGGGCGTTGCTGACCCCGACCGGTCGCTCGCCCATGATGTCATAGGCGCTGATAACGCCCAACAAGATATCCGACGGATTGGTGACAATCAGGAGCCTGACCTCCGCGTGGATCATCTTCTGCAGCGCATCATCGATCGTTCTTTCCGGCGATATGGTAAAAACCTTGACCCTTTTCAGATCCGTCATGACATTGAGTGCCGGATCTTCCATCGTCACTGCGTCTGACAGACCCTGCTGGGAGCGGAAGACTATCGTCTCCGCGGCCAAGGGCCGGGTGGGGAGCCTACGAAATGTATGCGCCATGATTAACCTCCAGTCTTTTGGTGTTCTCACTATTATTGCCGAGCAGAGCGCTTCATAGAAGCACAGTGAGATCTTTCTTGTAATTGCTGTCTGGTCCGTAACGCTTTTTACGCTATTGAACGGGAACGTTTCCGGGAGTGAGAGCCACTAAATATAGCAATAATGGGTTGCCGTCGGGCGAGTGAACAGCTAGCGCCATTCACAATTTGATCAACTAATGAGGGCACTCAAATGCGCGCGATTTCTCGGAAATCACAATTCATGCTTGTTGTCATGGCGATGGTGGGCGTTTTCGCGGGA
>DATACK010000175.1:0-6773 GCA_036259115.1 Gammaproteobacteria bacterium
AATCACGGCGTAAGTAACTGGCGTCCGTGGGCGGAACAAGCTCGGTCGATTAATGTCCATCGGAACAGAAGAAATTCAGGCGACTTAGAGGCTATTGAAAGACAGCTTCTAGATGCCGCAGGCGCAGGCAGCCAAAGGTAGCGCGGCGCATGGTGAAAGGCCATGTATAAGAGGCGGATTGCAATAATGTGATTGAGCGTTACCCCGCCAAGCGGGCATGTCGAAGGATGACATGTGCTGGGCCTTCAAGCGCAGCAGGCTGGACTTCAATGGGGCGCGCCTGCGCAAGGATGGGCTGGCTTTGGGTGAAGCAGGATTGCCCCATCTCAAAGACAAAGCGGTGGAAGGCTAACATGCGCTTAGAAAACAGTCTTGCACGCCGTGCCACTTCTAAGATAAGGCAAGGGTGTGTGCAAGGCGCTTGAGAGGTACATGAAATCATGTCAATCACACTTACGGATGCGGCCGCAAACCGCGTCAAAAGTTATATCGGACGCAGAGGCAAGGGAATCGGCTTGAGAGTCGACGTGAAAAAGACCGGTTGTTCCGGCCTGGCCTACGTCGTCGATTATGCCGATGCCGTCGAGACCGACGACACGGTGTTCGAAGACAAGGGTGTCAAGGTCGTCGTAGATTCCAGCAAGCTGGGCTTTCTTGACGGTACCGTTATAGATTTCGCACGTGAGGGATTTAACGAGGGCTTCAAGTTCAAAAATCCCAACGAAAAGGACCGGTGTGGCTGCGGAGAGAGCTTTAGCGTCTGATTGCTGGTGCTTTTTAAGGGCATGGCGAATCGGACGCCTGCCGCATCGTGGAAATTACTCAATTGGGGTGTCTTATACCGCCATTCATAATAACGTCGTTATATGCATAACGATTTTCAGGCATCCCTTTAGGCGACCATTCTCATGGCTGTAGAACGTACGCTTTCGATCATTAAACCTGATGCTGTAGCTGCAAACGTGATTGGCGAGATCTATAGCCGTTTTGAGCGTGCCGGATTGCATATCGTGGCCGCCAAGATGCTGCATCTGAGCCAAAGCCAAGCCGAGGGCTTTTACGCGGTACATAGAGAGAGGCCCTTTTTCAAAGACCTGGTGCAATTCATGACTTCTGGCCCTGTGATGGTGCAGGTATTAGAGGGCGAGGGAGCCATTGCCAAAAACCGCGAAGTGATGGGCGCCACCAATCCTAAGGATGCCGCGCCTGGCACTATTCGCGCGGATTTCGCCCGCACCATCGAGGAGAATGCCGTACATGGTTCGGATGCAGCCGATACGGCCCAGATCGAAATCGCCTATTTCTTCACGCTCGCCGAGATCCATCGGCGTACACGTTGAGGCGATGAAAACGACTCGCTTGAACCTGTTGGGCCTGCCCCGAGCACGACTGGAGGAATTCTTCGTGGCGCATGGTGAGGCACCATTTCGCGCCGTGCAGGTCATGAAATGGATTCATCACCATGGGGTGAAAGACTTCGCCGCGATGACGGATTTGAGCCTGCAATCGCGTTTCCTTTTACACGAGGTGGCGGAAGTCACAGCACCCGAGTGTGTGATGGAGCAAACCTCGGCCGATGGCAGCATCAAGTGGTTGTTACGGCTGGATGACGAGAATGCGATTGAGACTGTATTCATCCCAGAGCGCAGCCGCGGCACCTTATGCGTGTCTGCGCAGGTTGGCTGCGCACTGGACTGCACGTTTTGTTCTACGGCTCGGCAAGGCTTTAACAGAAATTTAAGCGCCGCGGAAATCATCGCACAGCTATGGTTCGCTAGGCAGGCACTGCGATCGAGGCCTGAATGTTCAACGGGCGTGACCAACGTTGTCATGATGGGCATGGGCGAGCCTTTGCTTAACTTTGATAACGTGGTCGACGCTATACGCTTGATGATGGATGATCACGCCTACGGAATAGGCAAGCGCAAGGTGACCTTGAGCACCTCCGGTGTAGTGCCCGCGCTCGACCGGCTCAAGGATACGGTTGACGTGAGTCTGGCCGTATCCTTGCATGCGCCTGACGACGCGTTGCGCACGCGACTGGTGCCGCTCAATCGCAAATATCCGATTCACCAGTTGCTCGCGGCGTGTCGGCGATACGTCGCCGGCAAAGAACGCAAGGTGAGCGTGACTTTCGAGTATGTCATGCTAGACGCGGTCAACGATTCCCAAACGCACGCGCGGCAACTCGCGCGCCTCTTGCACGGCATCCCTGCGAAGGTGAACCTGATTCCATTCAATCCATTTCCGGGCAGTCTGTACCGCCGCTCAAACCCGGCCACGATCGATAGATTTCGTGCTATTTTGCAGGCGTGCGGCGTCGTGGCGGTCACGCGCAGACCGCGCGGCGAAGACATCGATGCGGCCTGCGGACAGCTTGCCGGGCGTGTGCGGGACCGCAGTCATCGACAGCAGCACTTCATTCGGCTACAGGCGCGCCGTGATCGTGACGCCATTGTATGAGGATCAGGCGATGTGCGTTAGAGCTGCTGATAGCTGCAACGTTAATCGCTGCCTGTGCTTCGCAGGAACAGTTTGACGAACCGCAGAACGATGACGAGGCCGCACGGATCAACGTGCAGTTGGGGGCTGCTTATCTTGCACAGGGGAATCTGGGGCTTGCGAACACGAAGTTAGAGCGTGCGCTGAAGGAGAATCCTGATCTGGCGGCCGCGCAATGGCTCTATGCGCTGCTGCAGACTCGCCTGGGTAGACCGAAATTGGCCGACAAACATTTCCAGGAGGCTATAAAGCTGGACCCGGGGGATTCACGCGGGCGCAATGCCTATGGTACGTTTTTGTGCAGGGCGGATCGGCTGGCCGAGGCACAGATACAGTTCAGGCAGGCGCTTGACAACCCCCTTTACAGCACACCTGAAACAACACTCACCAATGCCGGGGTATGCGCGTCGAAGGCGGACAATGTCGACAAGGCAGAAGCGTTCTTTCTCCGGGCGTTGAATAAGGATCCCCAATTCGCGCCGGCCTTATACGAGATGGCCAGGCTGAACTTCAATCAGCAAAGATATGTGCGGACGCAGGCCTATCTGCGACGTTACAAGCAGAATGCGGGCTACGATGCCGCCACTTTATGGCTGGCTGTGCAGACTGAAACTAAACTGGGCAACCGCGATGCCGCTGCTAGCTATGCCTTGGAGTTAAAGCGTAGATATCCCGACTCCCGAGAAACAGCTCAGTTGGTGGAATGGAGCACAATGGTGCCGAAGCGTGTGCGCTGAAGATTTGTGCTTATCAATTTATTCGCACCTTTGACTGCGTCGCGCTAGGCCACACGGCAATGCCTAAACGCATCCAATCGATACGCGGCATGCACGACATCCTGCCTGACCGCACCCCGGCCTGGCAACAGCTTGAGTCCGCGATACGGTGCGTGGTAGGCGTTTATGGCTACCAAGAAATCCGCCTGCCGATCGTTGAACGTACGGAACTATTCGCGCGCTCGATCGGCGAAGTCACCGACATCGTCGAAAAGGAGATGTACAGCTTCGAGGACCGCAACGGCGACAACCTTAGCTTGCGCCCGGAAGGCACAGCGGGCTGCGTACGGGCTGGTATCGAGCACGGCTTGTTGCACAACCAGCAGCAGCGATTGTGGTATATGGGGCCCATGTTTCGGCATGAGCGCCCGCAAAGAGGCCGCTATCGGCAGTTTCATCAAATGGGCGTAGAGACCTTCGGTATGGAAGGGCCGGATATCGATGCCGAGTTGATCCTGATGACGGCGCGGCTCTGGCATGCGTTAGGCTTAAGCGATTTACGTCTTGAGATCAATTCCTTAGGTAGCGGTGACGCACGCGCCGTGTATTGCGAGCGGCTGATTTTTTATCTCTTGGCGCACGAGGATCGGCTGGACGAAGATACCAGTCGCCGTGTCCGCAGCAATCCCATGCGGGTGCTAGACAGTAAGAATCCAGAGATCCAGGCGATCATCGCGCAGGCGCCGAGCCTACTTGACGCATTAGATCCGGAATCAGAGAGGCACTTTAACGGATTGCGCGCGCTGCTCGATGATGCGGATATTGAGTATAAGGTTAATCCGCGTCTGGTGCGGGGGCTGGACTACTATACCCGCACCGTATTCGAATGGTTCTCCGACGAACTCGGCGCGCAGAACGCAGTGTGCGCGGGCGGTCGCTACGACGGGTTGGTCGAACAATTGGGCGGTCGCCCAACTCCTGCCGCCGGCTTCGCTATAGGCCTGGAGCGGATATTGGGTTTAATGGATAAATCCCACACTGCGCGCGGCGCATGGGCACCGGATATCTATTTGGCTGCTGTTGGAGAACCAGCGGCGCGCGCGGGACAGGCGCTGGCCGAAAGAATTCGTGATGAAATAGATGACTTAAGCATGGTCGTTAACTGCGGGGGTGGCACCCTGAAGGCGCAACTCAAGCGCGCTGACCGATCCGGCGCCAGGATCGCGCTAATCCTCGGTGAAGAAGAATTGGCCGCCACCGCCGTTACGATCAAGTACCTGCGTGAGAATAAGGCGCAAGAACTGATAGCTCAAGCGGGGCTCGCTTCCGCCATCCGAGGAGTGTTGGGCACTTGGTCTACACCGAGCCATCATGTAAAACAAGAATGATGGCCTGCGCCAGGAGGATACATGGCTGCCTATAGCGATGATGAACAGGTAGAAGCGCTCAAACGATGGTGGGACGAGAATGGCCGCTCGGTCCTTGTCGGCGTACTCATAGGCCTTGTCGCGCTTCTCGGCTGGCGAGGATGGGTGAATTACCAAGAAAACAAGTCCGCAGCGGCTTCGACACATTATGCAAAGCTGCAGACCGCAGTCGAGCGCAACGACACAAAGGCGATTAAGGCCGTGGCTAGAGTGCTGGAAGAGTCGTTTGCATCGACGCCTTACGCGGCGCTCGCGGCGCTACAGCTTGCCAGGCTCTATGCTGAGGCCAACGATCTGAAGGCGTCGGAGGCGCAGCTGCGTTGGGCCATTGAGCATAGTCCCCAAGAGTCAGTTGAGATATTGGCCAAACTGAGGCTGGCACGTGTGCTGACGGCGGAAGGTAAACTGGACGCGGCGCTGTCTATCGTAGCGGAGCCGTTTCCCCCCGCGTACACATCGTTAGTTGAAGAGATCCGGGGTGACGCACTGGCGGCTATGGGCAAAATTAAACAGGCCAGGCAGGCATACGATCGGGCACTCCTCACGGCGACCGGCGATACAGAATATCTGCGACTGAAGCGTAACAATCTCGGCGGCACACCGGCCTCATAATGGGAAACATATAACGTGTCTTGGGCAAGATCTATATTCCAGTGGCTGATCTACCTCTCGCTATTACTGCTTATGGCCTGTGGGACCGTCAATGGGACACGCGTGCCTGCCGAATTGACTCCGATAGAGACTACCTTGACAGTCCACAGCGAGTGGAGCCGCTCGGTCGGAGACGGCGTGGATGATTGGTACTTGAAACTCAATCCCGCGCTGGGCGACGACACCATCTACATGACCGATTGGCAAGGCACGGTCAGCGCGTTAAAGATCGCCGACGGCGAACCGTTGTGGCAGAAATCACTGGATGTTTCGGTCGTGTCGGGTCTCCAGCGCGGCGACGGTTCCCTGTTCTTGGGCACTGAGGACGGCGTCACAATTGCGATCAGTGAGCATGATGGGCACGAATTATGGCGCAGGCAGTTGAGCAGCGAGGTGATGGCTTTGTCGGACGCCAATTTGGGTGTGGTGGTAGCGCGTACTGCCGATAGCAATCTTTACGGTCTAGATGCCGGCACTGGCGAGCTTCTATGGCAGGCCGGACGCACCACGCCCGTGCTGAATCTGCGCGGAGCGAGTAAGCCCGTCGTGGGCAGCGGCAGGATTGTGGTGGGATTCGACGACGGCAAGCTGGTTGCACTGTCGCCGGTGCGTGGCAATGTACTATGGACGACCACCATCGCTAACCCCACGGGAATCTCTGAGCTTGAGCGGCTGGTCGATATCGACGGTGCGCTCAGGCTGGTCGATGGCATTATCTACGTGGCCGCCTATCAGGGGCGAATTGCCGCGGTGACGCTAAGCGAAGGTCGAATATTGTGGGCGCGCCGCTTATCATCTTACATGGGATTGGACGTGGATGCGCGGCGCGTTTACGTCACTGATGCGGATGGTTATATCTGGGCATTGGATCGGCACAGCGGCGCCACATTATGGGAGCAAGAGAAGTTGAAGAATCGAGGCGTTACCGCGCCGGTGGCCATCGGTGACTACATTGTGGTTGGCGATTTCGAAGGTTATACGCATTGGCTGTCCAAATACGATGGGCATTTTGTCGCGCGTACCCGCGTTGATGATACGGGGATTTTAACGACACCAATCGTGATGGGGGACACTGCATATATCTTAGATCGCGGCGGTCTGCTTGCGGCTCTGAATATCGCGGCGCAAGAAAAGGCCTTGTCGTCGAGACACAAGCGACGCGGTCTGCTTCCGCTTCCGCGCGCTATACAAGAAGAACCTTTTTCCGTCGATCAGCCATTGTTTCCGGATTTAAAGCGACCATCTCTGAATTAAGTTCGATAGCGGCGTTGCGAATGCGCAATACTGCGACTGATTGTTGAAATAGCCGCGGATTTTGGCTGCATAGGAGCAGCATCGCGTCGGACAAGCCGCATACGCGCAGGTTGAGTATCAACGCCGCTATCGCAAGATGAGATGCACTATCGCCCTCGTTGGGCGCCCTAATGTCGGCAAGTCCACGTTGTTCAATCAGCTTACCCGCACGCGGGATGCGTTG
>DATACK010000176.1:0-3873 GCA_036259115.1 Gammaproteobacteria bacterium
CCAAGGATGTCGCTTGCACCAGCAGGTGCCCGGGAAGCTACACAGCCTGTCCCATCAGAGGAGTCATCGGCTCCGCCGCCGGGAGAACCGCCATCTCAAGCATCTGCGGAATCATCACCTCCACCACCAGGGGAGGGACAACCATCACCACCAGTTGAGCAACCGCAAGAGCCGGAGACGCAACCGGTGGCGCCTGAGCCTACGCCACCAGATCAGGCGATCACAGAACCTGCGCCGCCAGAGCCAGTGATCACAGAACCCGCGCCATCGGAGGCTGTGGCGCCAGCGCCGGGACAGGCGGACACTTTGCCCCCGAATCCGCCAACACCAGAACCTGTATATCCCTGATACTCCCTCTGGTGATCAACAGGTTCAAGCGACTGCTCGGAGGATATCGCCCTTTTAGTCGCTCATCGGCTGCGGATTAACATGTTCCTCGATCGCGAGTAACGACACACTGGGAGTGATCCATTCATCGGCTTCTTGGAAGCGCCGCTTCGGTACGGTCAAGGACGTCTATCCGCCCCCTAAAGATCAGCGCGGGGTTCGAAGGGCACAGGATGGCGATAATGATGGTACAGCCATCTGCGACACGGGCTCATTTGAACGGCAATAGTCAGTTCTCAGCGGCTGCAGCACTCGACCAACGCCTCAGCTAGTGCAACGGAACAGAGCAACAGTGGCTGCTGGTCGAAGGCGACAGGGCGTTGAACTATGGGCAGAGGAGCCGTATATCATAGCAGGCGTATGCCGTGCGGTCGCAATTCGGCTGTGGAATCTCTGATTGGATGGGGTCGCACCCCAGCCCCCTAGGCTAGTCCCCGTGTGTTGCCGCACGCGGGCCTAGTATGTAAATTGACCTGCTTCAGGGGGGGTGAGGCGTATAAGGAGTAGGGCAATATGCGACTTCTGCTCAGGCTTCAGAAAGGCCGCTCCGTAATCTTCCTCGCCAAGCACGATGTCCGCTTGGTGCCTATAACACCGCAACCAATATTCCATCTATTCACGTAACTGGATCAGAGAGGTTAACCAGCGTTGACCAAACGAACAAACGCGCGAGAAAGAGTTGACTCTTTTTGCCAGCACTTTGGACTGCGAATTCCCATCCTCCAAGCACCCATGGCCGGGGCCTGCCCGGCCAGTCTGGCGATTGCAGTGGCCAAGGCTGGCGGCATGGGCGCCATGGGGGCATTACTCTCATCGCCCGCAGCTATCGCTGAATGGGTGGCCGAGTTCCGCAGTGGTGACAGTGGCCCTTTGCAGCTCAACCTGTGGATCCCAGAGCCACTGCCTGCGCGTGATGCCGAAGCCGAGCGCCAAGTGCGAAATTTCCTTGCAGACTGGGGCTCAGTTGTTCCTGTCGAAGCCGGCGACGTGTCGCTGCAAGACTTCGAAGCCCAATGTGAGGCGCTGCTTAGCGCTCGGCCAACCGCCGTATCTTCCATCATGGGCCTGTTTCCACGGCGGTACGTAGAGCGGCTTAAGGAAGCCAGTATTGCATGGTTTGCCACGGTCACTACCTTGGCCGAAGCGAAGACGGCCGAGGCGGCGGGCGCGAACGCAGTGATCGCGCAAGGCTATGAAGCGGGCGGCCATCGTGGCGCATTCGTTGCCGAAGCTGCCGAACAACAGAGCATCGGTTTGATGGCGCTCTTGCCGCGTCTCGCCGATCACGTCACTGTGCCGATCATCGCTGCAGGAGGGATTGGTGACGGGCGCGGCGCTGCGGCCGCGTTAACGTTAGGTGCCAGCGCCGTGCAGATCGGCACGGCCCTACTCCGATGCCCTGAAGCAAAGACGCATCCGGCTTGGGCGGCAGCGCTGGTGGACCTTGAACCTGAGCAAACGACCCTGACTCCCGCCTTTAGCGGGCGCTTGGGACGAGCGATCGCGACGAACTATGTGCGCGCTTGGAACAAGCCTGGTGCGCCGAAGCCGGTGGCGTATCCCATCCAACGTGGCTTGACGGCTCCCATGCGGGCAGCGGCGCAACGGGAGGGTGACGTGCAAAGGATGCAAGCTTGGGCAGGACAGGCGGCGGCGCTGGCGCGAAGTGAACCAGCCGCCGAATTTATAAGCCGATTAGTGGTGGACACCTTCGAGCGCTTGCCATGATTGCCAAGCAAGCGGCAGTGGGCGTTTCACCTACTAGGAACGCAAGGTCGTACGACTACCTCCTGCGGGATGCTGAGATATAACCATCAGATCTACGCGAGTGGCACTCCGAGCCAGGTGTGGCCCTGTGTGGGCGTTTATCCCTTGAGGCGATGATCTTTATTCATGAAGGATTTGCACGTCGATGAACTGCGTTACGGGCTCAGCCTGGGAGATTACAGCCGGACTACCGCAGGAAAGAGCAGAAAAGTAAAAACTTAAATTTTCTTAAACCTTCTGCCGGCCTCAGAGAGCATGCGCAGGGCGGCTTCGTCCGCGGCCCTGTGCAGGTGTTCTCGGTGGCGGCGGAACTCGGGGGCGTTGGTGATACGCGAGGGGTGACTCTCGGACTACCCGGTCGCCTGGGAGAATTCACGATAATGCGCCCATGGGCACCGCAGCATGTACTGGAGGACCGCATCGTGGCGGCGTTGCCAAGTGGGATAATTTCTGTGTGCCATGGGATCCAATATAATAACTTAGGCGCCGTAATGCACATGATGGGCTCACCTTACCAGGATTACTCTCTCCCTATGTCGAAAAAGATGCGCTCTTGATGCCCATGCTGCTGCTTGTAATCGGAATTATCATCTTCTCTGGCATACATCTGGTGGCAACTTTTCCCGATTTACGCCACCGCCTGGTAAATAGGCTGGGGGAAGGTCCTTACAAGGGGACGTTTGCCGCCATTGCGCTTGTCGGTTTGTTATTGATCATCATCGGCAAAGCTAGAGCTGATGTAGTGCCCCTATGGGAGGATCCTGGCTGGGGGCGTGCAGCCGCGTTGGCTGTCATGCCGGTTGCCTTTATTTTGCTAGTAGGCGCTTATATGCCGACCAACATAAAACGCTTTACCTCCCACCCGATGCTTTGGGGTGTTGTTATTTGGGCCGTTGCACATCTGCTTGCTAATGGCGACTTAGCATCGCTGTTGTTATTTGGAGGACTAGGTGCCTTCGCATTGGCTATGATGTGGTCGGAGTATACGCATAAGGCTGTGCTATACAATGAACGGCAACCATTCTCCAGGGATCTGGTAACCGTGGGGGCGGGAGTACTTCTGTACGGCGTCTTTCTCGTGGTGCATCCGTACCTATTCGGGGCGGCGGTAATCACCTAAATACCGCAGACAAGCGGTTCGAGTTATGAAACCGACAGGAGAAAAAGCGAGAATGCTTTAGTTTGTCAAAGTTCGCGCACATGGATCACTGAATGTACATACCCCGGGATGAGGGCGACCAAACGCAGGGACCTCTATGTTGGACGTCCGCGCAAGCTAACGCCTCACCAGCTCAATCATGCACGGGAGCTGATCTAGAGCGGGCAAGAAACGCGCGCAGGCGTCATGGCCCCGCTGAAACTCGATAAAAGACGCTGCGGTGAGCCGCTTAAAATCTGAATTTACACTGCGTCGTGTCTGTCCTCAAAGCTGTCGGAGATTCCGGCTCAAGCGGTGCCGAGCAACCTCAGCAACTCTTGCGCTGCGGGGCCTGAAGAGGCCGGGTTCTGACCAGTTATCAGCAGGCCATCACCCAGAACATAAGGAGCAAAGTCATCTGCCTTGCTGTAAATACCGCCTCTTTCTTTAAGCCGGTCCTCCAGTAAGAACGGCACAACATGGTCCAAACCGACGGCGGCTTCTTCCGTATTGGTAAACCCGGTCACGTGCTTGCCCTTGACCAGATACTCGCCGTCCTTCCCGCGCACGTTTGTCAAAGC
>DATACK010000177.1:0-1726 GCA_036259115.1 Gammaproteobacteria bacterium
CCTGCACAGCGAGAATCGAAGCAAGGCATGATCCCCTGCAACTTTTGGCTTCCACTTGGGTAGAGCTCCGCCATCGATAGGGCACAAGATGGCAAACATGCGCGCAGTGGAGAGGCTCATTAACAAGAATCAATCGCCAAAGTGGGAGCGGATTTGTGCAGGTCGTAAGACAGGGTTTCAAAGAGGTGCCGCATGGACGCCAGGGCATACGCATAGAAATAGGCTCGCATCTTTTCCCAAAGTAGGCGTTTGCTGCCCCATTTCGCCCACGCCGCTTGGAACAGCGGACAACACCGTTGTTGCACCTGATCCACCAAAAACGCCAACATCATCAGGGTGGCAAACACCACCGAGAGATGCGCATAGCCATGGCCGACATTGTGCTCAAAATGGTAGCCCTGATTCTTCAGCGTATTGAACGTTTCATTTTCGATGCGCCAGCGCGCCCGTGCCCCCTGCATGAGCCGATACACCGTGCCTTTGTTGACACATAAATCGGTGATCCAGCTGAAATGTTGAACTTTACCAGCCGCAGTCGTCTCCCAGCACTCGAGGAAATTGACCCGCAAGTCTTGATGGGCAGCATTGAGCGGCATGTTCGAGACAAAACGAAACCGATGGTGAGCTTTGGCGTGGTGATCTTCACGATCATAATAGGTCACACGCCCGGCTCGCTCGGCCTGAGCCACCTGCTCGAACAAAAAGGCATGATCCCCTTCTTTGACCCCTAAAATGTAGCGCATGTTGTGCGCTTGCAGGGTCTCAATATGGGGCGCATTCGAACTGAGGCTATCTTCGGTGACAATCACCTGAAGATGGGGATGATCCTGACGAAACTGGGTGACGAAGCGTTTGGCCGCGTTGCGCTCGCAATCATTTTTCTCGCTGCCATCCTGTTTGACCATCGGCTCGGGCATCAATGGAATCACTTCGCGCTTGTCCGGGTGGATGAGCGCGGCACCCAGCATCTGGTGGGAATAGGTCACCGTGCCATTTTTGTGGTGTTTTTCCAAACACGACTCGCAGTGAATCTCTTTGGAAGAAAAATAGCCCGTGCCATCGCGGGCTAAGAGATAATGGCCCTCGACAAACACCATCTCTTCTAGAGCTTTGCCACGTTGCAGGTGACGAAAAACCCCTTTAAACGCCGGTCGCAGGTGCTCGGGCTCAACCGGATCGAGTGTCTCGCGCATCGACGTATCACAGGGGACCCGACCGATGCCGTAAACGCGTTGCAAGTTGTCCTCGGTACGTTCCTTGTCAAAGGCGAGCAGCGAGGGCGCTTTGAGGGAAAACATGGCAAAGGCAGACATCAGAGCATCAGGCAACGGGATCTCGCGATCGCCTTGTCGGTGCTCAGGCACTTGACAAAAGACGTCTTGAACTGAGCGCAACAAGGCATCGGCACACAGATGTTTTCGCACTTTGGGAACCACCATGCCCATGGCAATCCCCTACAGAAAATGGACCCATTGCTGTCATGAGAGCCACATTTTGGCATGGCGGTTTACGAACAGACAAGGGGGAATGCCTGATGAAGGCTGGCTCTTACAGGCCTCCGGGAATTGCTGACGACGATTTACACCTCATCGATACCAGGTGTTTGCCCTGGCCGCACTGATGACAGCGGTAGTCGAGGTAACCCATCTTGTCGGGATTGCCACACTCGAGCATTTTGGCCACCAGACCATCATAGTACGGCGTCTGGTAACGCGGATGGGCCTGT
>DATACK010000178.1:0-10399 GCA_036259115.1 Gammaproteobacteria bacterium
CGCTTAACGGGTGCACGAACGCCAAGGTGGTGGCCTTGAATCGCAAGATTGCTGGCATCGTCAGCAGGCGAAAGAGCACTGGTGACCGTGTCGTGCTCGTCAATCAATACGGCGCGCTAAACTATCCCGAGGACATGACGCCCAAGAATGGTAAATTGATACATCCCAATCAGGGAGGCTATGACAAGATGGCGCGTGCCTGGCTGCGCGCCATCCAAGATTCGGGTGTGCTGCGCTAGTTTGCCGTTTCCGAAGTTTAGGGTATATAAGTTAGTGTGGTTCCAGCGCAAGCCGCATGCGTCCCTGGTGCTGGATTGCTCGTGCTATCTTAGGGCCCGCCGGATTGGGCCAGCGACAGCTGTGCAAAATCGTTCCAACCATTTTGTCCGGCCTATTCCCCGGAACATGCCCAGGGTAAGCTCCAGCTGACACGATGGCGCGCAGGTGTGCTGCGAGTTTTCTGAGACAACGCTAGTTTAAAGACGTAGGCTCATTAAGAATCCGGAACCCTGATTTGTCGGTCCCCCGATGTCGGCGTGCATCAGTCTTCAACCTCAATCCACAGGTTAGCGAGCGCAAGCGCGCTGAAGGGCTCCACCGTGACCTGATGCTGATCCTTCTGACCGGTCACGACCCAACGCCCGTCCTGTAAAGCGTAAGCCGCAAGCGTCCGCGCGAGTGGATCAACAAGCCACAAAAAGGCCACACCATAGCGCGCTTGCAGCGGCATTTTAATGATCCGATCATGTTTGGACCGTATTGGGTGAAAGCACGTCGCATATTCAATTGGGCACGACCTCAAAGCGCGCATCCCGCGGGATGCGCGGTAGGTGCTCGCGTCGCCAGCCGGCGATATCCGGCACCGCGATCTCGTTGTCTCGCACGAAGTGCAGTCCAGGTTCGTCTAAGATCCACCATCCACGGGGACCGCCGCACGGCATGCGGCCGGCCGGGTGCGGCTGCCTATACAGCCGCCCGCCGATAATCTCGCCAACCAGCCGCTCGGATAGGTTCATGAGTTATTGATAGAGAGACTCCAGTGATAAGGCGGGTTGGCGCATAGGGCGATAATCGCAGATAACCGAGGATGAGCGCGAATTTACGCATTATAGCGCTTCGACAAAAGGCGAGCGGTTCCGTCGAACGAGTCGACGCAGTGCGGCGCCCGGATTTCGGCACGCTTCATCCGGTTATTTAGTCAGAGCCACATAGCCGTCAGAGCCCCTCGCTCTTAACCAACAATTCCGCTGCTAGCAAGATATGGCTGGGTTTGTGCTGGGAAAGGCTTTGATTTACGCATCGCGGCGTCCCAAAGATGTGCGGTTATGCCTAAACCGAAACGGCGTGGTTCTTTCGGCAGCTTCTGCTTACCAAAATCTTCTCCGTGAATGACATGCGACCTCCCTTCTCACAGGGTAGATTTTGCTGTAGGCGATAAAATGAGTTCATCCTCGCCTGAAATATACGATAGATAAACCACGCGTAAGTCCTACATAGCTGATGAGACATTTTCCCAAGGGTGCTTGCATATGAAGGACTTTTCTGATCTCACTGAACAGGAGTTGTTGGCGCTAGCCATCTCGCTCGAGGAGGAGGACGCGCGCATTTACGGCGAGTTCGCTCAGGGTCTGCGCGAGGCGTATCCCCATACCGCGCGCATGTTCGACGTGATGGCTGACGAGGAGACCGGCCACCGGCATCGGCTGCTTGATCTCTATCGCGCCAAATTTGGCGACCGCATTCCGTTGATCCGCCGGCAGGACGTTCGCGGCTTCGTCGGGCGCAAACCGGTGTGGCTCACCCGCCCGCTTGGGCTGGACAAGGTGCGCGAGCAGGCTGAGCTCATGGAGGCCGAGACGAGGCGCTTCTACGCGCGCGCCGCACGGCGCTCGCAGGACGCCACGATTCGGCAACTCCTCGGCGACCTTGCCGCAGAAGAGCGCCGACATGAGGCCAAGGCCGAGGAACTCGAGGACAAGTTCCTGACGCCAGAGGTGCGCAAGCGCGAGCATGAGGCAGAACGTCGACTGTTCGTGCTGCAAATCGTCCAGCCTGGACTCGCTGGTCTGATGGACGGGTCTGTCTCCACACTGGCGCCACTTTTTGCTGCAGCATTTGCCACGCATAACACGTGGGAGACGTTCCTCGTGGGGCTTGCCGCTGCAATCGGCGCCGGTATCAGTATGGGCTTCGCAGAAGGGCTTTCGGACAATGGTTCACTGACTGGCCGCGGTAGTCCGTGGCTGCGCGGCACCGTATGCGGATTGATGACGACGCTCGGCGGCGTCGGACACGCGCTGCCCTACTTGATTCCCAATTTCCGCATAGCCACGATCATCGCGATCATCGTGGTCATGGCCGAGCTTGCCGTAATCGCATGGGTCCGCAACCGCTACATGGAGATGCCACTCGTCTCGTCCGCCGTGCAGGTCGTGGTCGGCGGCCTGCTTGTCTTTGCCACCGGCATTCTCATCGGCAGCGCGTGAGCCTGGGCCTTCCTCACCCGCCCGTGTTCCTGGTGCGTATGTGGACCGTTTGTCCGGTGTGACGGCGTAATGGATAGGTGGCGATCTGTTTCCGTATACACGGTCCGTGGGTTGACCAGCATATTGCCGTGTGCCTATGAAAGCTTGCCTTTAGCCCATCGCATGGCAACGTTGGATCAGCAACAGCCCATTCCCTGAGGCGAAGAACTAAAGCCGACATACCTAAGGCGGACTGGCCAACGGTGGCAATCCACGGGAAGTATTTCGGAAGCAACAGATATCTCTCATGAATGGTATCCACGAAGCTGCTTCACGAGAGAGCCCGAGTCGACCGGTCCGACAGCCCGCTGATCTTTATCATCCCGGCCTGATCTCAGATTAAGATCACCTATACTTTGGCTACGCCAGCCATCACCGCTGCGATCATCTTATCCAAGCGCGCTATGCGATCGGCTAGGGTGCCGCTAGCCGCTACGCCAAACAAGCTAGACCAAAGACCCGGATCGTATTGCCACAATCTTTCCTGCCAATTGTTGAATTGGTCGTACCATCCTTGCCTCTGGCTAATATCGGATGCGTACCCCATCAAGCAACTCGGCGTTCCACACGGATGATTTTTAATATTGAGATTAACTGCCCCTCGCCTGTACGCATCCAACACCAGCGGCACGACTTCCTGGCGAATTTTCATCAACACCTCTAGCGATTCATTTGTTTTGCGCAGCATTGTCTATTCCTCTGATTCGTGAAAATGAGACCCGATTTTACTGATTTGTACCTTGGAGTACATGATCCTGAGCTGAATTCCAGCTTGAACAGGTAGAGACCGTGTAGCGCTGATGGCTTCTAGCCATGCGGTACCTACCGTCGCGATTTCACGGAATCCTGTTATTGTTGATTCGTAGCCTAGCACTCCTACCATGGCTAGAACTAGGTCATAACCCGCGGGTGAGAGAGTCCATGTTAAGCGTGCGGGCTAATTCCGGCGGTGCCAGAGCGTTTTGGAGTACCTCCGTCTGACCTCCCCATTTCAAGGACGGAAGTGCCAAAATAGGCCTCGTCCAGTTTGTGTCAGAATGTAGCTAAGCGCGAATGCCGCTTAAGAGGTGAGCGATGAATACAAAAGAGATAGTGCAATTCCTGAAAGATGTAGAACTGTTTCAAGACCTCAACAAAGAGGAATTACAACTCATCGCGGGGATGATCGAGACCAAGGTACTCGGTCCTCAGGCGGTACTGTTTCGAGAGAACACACCCAGGCGCAAGATCTTCATCATTCAGGAGGGGGAGGTGCAGGTCTTTAAAAAGTCGGCGACTGGCGAAGAGAGGCGTCTGGTCGTGTTCGGCAAGCGGGACTTTCTCGGTGAGAACGTGTTGATCGATGACACGGCTTACTCGACCTCGGGCAGAACCTTGAGTGCAGCCACCGTGCTAAGCCTAGACGGGAGCAAGCTCAAGGACGCACCCGACAAATACCTGGGGATCTTGGTGAAAATGATCCGCCGCACGGCCAGAGTGATGGTGCGGCGCATGCTCGCGGCGAGCAGCCACGTGGAGAACGTGGCGTCGCAGTACCTGACCGGCAAGACTCGCACCGAGCGCGATCTGTTGGGCGAAAAGCAAATCCCACACGAATACTACTACGGGATTCAGACCCAGCGCGCGATCGAGAACTTCGATATCAGCGTGATCAAGCTGAGCTTTTATCCCTTGCTGGTCGAGGCGTTCGCCATGGTCAAGATGGCCGCCGCCAAGGCCAATCACGAGCTCGGGCTTTTGAATGATGACATCACCGATGCCATCGTACAGGCCTGCCACGAGATCCTAAACGGCAAATATCACAGTTATTTCGTCGTGGACATGTTTCAAGGTGGGGCCGGGACTTCGACCAACATGAACGCCAACGAGGTAATCGCCAATAAGGCCTTGCAAATCCTTGGTCACGAGAGAGGCCAGTATCAGTACTGCCATCCCAACAACCACGTCAATCTCTCCCAGTCCACAAACGACGCTTATCCGACTGCGGTGCACATCGCCTTGATCAACAGCAACAAGAAGCTGGTGAGGGTACTGCTTGACCTCGTGGCCTCGTTTAAGCGCAAGGCCGAGGAATTCGCGCGAGTGATAAAGATGGGGCGGACTCAACTGCAAGATGCGGTGCCAATGACCCTGGGGCAGGAGTTCGAGGCTTATGCCGTAACCCTGGAGGCGGAGGTCGAACGGCTGACCCATAATGCCAATCTGTTCCTGGAGGTCAACATGGGGGCAACGGCGATTGGCACTGGCATCAATACCGATCCGGATTACAGTGGCAAAGTGATCGCACACTTGCGGGAGATCACAGGGCTAGACATCATTCAGGCGCGCCATCTGGTGGAGGCCACGCAGGACACCAGCGCCTTCATCATGTATTCGTCCGCCGTCAAGCGCCTAGCGATCAAGCTATCCAAGATCTGCAACGATCTACGGCTGCTCTCGTCCGGTCCACGCGCGGGGCTCAATGAAATAAACCTGCCCGCGGTGCAACCGGGTTCCTCCATTATGCCGGGTAAGGTCAATCCAGTCATACCGGAAGTGGTGAATCAGATCGCGTTTAAGGTGATCGGCAACGACTTGACGGTGAGCCTTGCCGTCGAAGCCGGTCAGTTGGAATTGAACGTGATGGAACCGGTCATCGTGCAGAGCCTGTTCGAATCGATCGAGATGCTCAAAAACGGCATGAAGACCTTGATGCGCCGTTGCATCGATGGCGTCAACGCGAACGAGGCGCGTTGCCGGCAATATGTCATGGACAGCATTGGGCTGGTGACCGCTCTCACTCCGGTGCTCGGTTATGACATCTGCTGCCAGGTGGCCAAGCAAGCGCTGGAAACAGGCCGTGGAGTCTATGATCTTGTATTGGAAAAGGAGCTGCTGTCGAAAGAAGAGCTGGATGAGCTGCTGACCCCTGAGAACATGCTGCGACCGAGGAGGGTAGCACGGAGATCGTTAGCCCTTGGGAGGAGCTCAGACCCTGGGACGGCCTAAAAGGCATCCCAAACCCGATTACTGTCATTTAAGAAGGAGCCCTTCGGCTGCGCTCAGAGCCTCCCCTGTCTGCAATGAAGGGGAAACTCCGCGACTGAAGCAGCGTGAAGTCGATGGTTTTGAGGTGGGGAGCGAGACGCCGGTATTCGTATTCTGGCAGTTGTGAAAGTATCCAGTTTCTAAGCAGCAAGGATGCTGCCATAGCAGTTCTCCGTGCAGGAATCTGTATCTAACAACACTCACTGGCACTGGTTAGAAAATCCCAGGACCGCAAGTTCGCGATTCTTATCGGCCTCGGCCGAGGAGCTATGTTGTCTTGGTGGTACTAAAAGTTCAACACGCTTTGCACAACTTACAGCAATATTCCTTACATTCCTGGTCCACACCTATAGTTCAATTCGCGCGCCTCACCGTAGATCGCACATAATTGTGCTGGGTACAGTGGCGAACCGATCAATGTTATAAGCGTGAACTGTATGGTATCTCAGGCGTCGCAAAAGTAACGATTGTAATCTGTCTTGACAATTCCGGCGGTCAATCATGATTGAAGATAAAGAAACTGTGGCAGAAATTAACATGAATAATGTTCTGTCCCATTGTTATACGAAGGTGGTTTGAGGCCACGCCTGGGCGCAGAGCCACAAAGACTTGATCACGGGACTGACGCTAATTAAATGGGTTGGAATCATTGCAGCAGTTATAGCTGTTGTCATCGCAGTGGCGATTGCTGTCATGCCTTGGGGCTGGCTTAAAGCTTACGCGATGGACCGAGCGAGTGTCGCAATTGGCCGCAAGCTCACCGTAGAGAATATCGATGTTGTCGATCTGTCGCTGACACCTCGTATTCGTATGGGAAAGGCCAGGCTTGAGAACACGACCTGGAGTGATAGGCCTTATATGCTGGTAATCCCTAAGCTCGCCTTTAGCATCGACCTGCTGGCGCTGCTCAAGGGCAGCCTCGTATTGTTGGATGTCGACATCGAGCAGCCGAAGTTACATCTGGCGATATCTCGCAAAGGAAAACCCAACTGGGCGTTCTCGACCGCGCAGCCCGCGAACGGCAAGCCTGCGATCCCAATCATCGAGCACTGGCGCATCAACAACGCCCGGGCGACATACCGCAGTCTGCGTAGTGGCAATTCACTTAAAGGTACCATTGGCAGTGCTGAAGGCATGATCGAGGGCGCTGGGCGCCATGTCTGGTTACAAGGCAATGGACAGCTTGAGGGTAAGCCCTGGCGATTGACCTCAAATATCAGTGCGCTCTTGGATCGCGGCCGTGCGCAGCAGTCCAACAAGATCCAGGTACGACTCAAGCTGGGTAATACCAAAGCAGAAATCGACGGGTCCGTAATGCGCCCGCTGAACTTCAATGAATTTGAACTCGACTTTATGGTGAAAGGTCGAGACCCGGCCAGCCTGGAGCAACTCGCGCCGGTTGCGCTACCGCACTTCCCGCGTTATCGGTTCGAGGGCAGGCTTAAGCACACCGCCGATACTTGGTCAATTGAGGATCTCACCGGAAGTGTGGGAGTAAGCGATATATCTGGTGATCTGTCACTGAAGACGGGGGCGAACGGATATGGCTACATGCCAATCTTGCGTCCGACAAGATTGACTTCGTGCAATTATTTGGGCCTGCTGAGCCCGGTGGTGGCGACCGGGTAATACCGGAGGCCACCATCGATGTCTCATCGCTAAGGGCGCTCGATGCACAGGTTGTTTATCAGGCGACGCGCGTCTACGTGCCCGGCACGACATTTGATGAGGTCTCGGCCGAACTCATGCTTAACAATGGTCATCTGATATTTAAGCCACTGAAATTCGATTATCTAGGCGGAATCTTTGATAGCCACATCGAGGTCGCAGCGAACAAAAGACCGGTACATACGTCTTTGCAAGTTGACCTGCAGCAACTGAGCCTCAATAGGATTCTGGCTAAGATCGGCGCCGCCGATCAGGCCTCGGGAACCATCAATGGCCATATCGATCTGGACGGTCACGGCCGCTCACCAGCGGACTTCGCTGCCTCTGCCGATGGTGATGTCTGGCTCACTATGAAAAAGGGACGGATTGATGCGATGTTGATCGAGAAGGCTGGACTTGATATCGCGGAAATGCTGGCCTTGGGTCTGGCGCGCCCAGGGAACTCGGCGCAGGCAAACACTCGGTGCACGGTTCCAGGCCCCTGGTGTTCACGGCAGAACGAGCAGAAAAGGCAGAAAGAACAAAGGGAGCAAGCCAAACCGGTGCGATCAAAATCGGTGCTCATTCGTTGTCTGGTCGCGGACTTTAAAGTGCGAAACGGCATGATGACAGCGCAGCCACTCATCATCGACACCACTGATACCAAGATCGTTGGCCGCGGCACCATAGCCTTAGACCGCGAGCATGTCGATCTCATGTTGCTACTGCATAATAAGGATTTCTCACTGTTGGAAGCACAGGCACCCATACACGTGCAGGGCAGCTTTAGAGACATCGGGATAGACGTTAGTAAGACTCGGGCTGTGGCTTCGTTACTAACCCCGATAGAACTGGGCATAGAGCCTGATGCGAACTGCCAGAAACTAACTCACGCTGCGAGGCAGTAATTAGGTTTGCTCGCGCTCGTGGGTCATTGCCAGCTTAAGCTTTGCTGCGGGCATGTGACCGGTGAAGACGTATAGCGTGCGGGCCAGACTGGATAAGGGGCATTTACGCTGATCGGACTTTAGATGCTCATGGTATCAATTACGAGGACACGTCGGGCGTATGGCAGCGAGATTAAGCAGCGATCTGCTATGGTTGTTCAATTCTTGGCTATTGACGAATTACATCCGGTGAATAACCTTTGTGAGCAAGGCAGACAACATTCGCGACTTCGTGGCAATACGCTCCCGCCAAGCTTCAATATCCTGGGGTAAAGCGTCACTGTGCACCGTAGATGCGGTAGGGAGTCAAGCTGCCGCGTTCGTTAGTACACGAGCACGTTCTTGAATTGCCATGGGTCGGCCGGGTCGATGTCCTCAGGAAAGAGAGCGCCTCGCCTCTCAAGTGGCGTCCAGTCCGTATAAACGCCGACAAGCGTACCAAGATAGGGCTTAGCAATCTCGAGGATGCGCGCATAGTCGAGGTCGTCGGACTCCACAATGCCAGCAGTCGGGTGTTCGATCGCCCAGACCATGCCACCGAGCACGCCCGCCGCCACCTGCAATGACGTTGCGTTGTTAAACGGGGCAAATCGGCGCGCCTCCTCGACGGAAAGCCGTGAACCATACCAGAAGGCGCCACGCTGGTGCCCCATCAACAGAACGCCGAGTTCATCAATACCCGACGAGATCTCCTCGGTTAGGAGGCGATGCCGCTCCTGCGGCCGCCAGCCTCGGTTGGCCATCTCGTGTAGCGACAGCAAGGCGTCGTCGCACGGACGATAGGCGTAATGCACAGTTGGCCGGTAACGAAGCGTACGTCCGTCCCTCAATGTGTAATAGTCTGCGATTGAAATCGCCTCAGTGTGGCTCATGAGAAAGCCGTGAAATGGACCCGCTTTCGGCGCCCAAGTCCGTACCCGTGTGCCCGCACCAGGCTGCTCAAGATAGATAGCTGCCCCACATCCGTGCGCATGAATTTTCCCGGCTTCCGGAAAGTGTTGCTCGTGTGTGCCCCAGCCGAGCTCCGCGGGTTGACAGCCCTCAGTGACCATTCCGTTAGTAGACCAAGTGTTGACAAACTCGCCAGGACGCTTCGGACGCGGAGCCACCTGTGTGTCGTGTTCGGCAATGTGTATTGCCCTGACGCCAAGATCGCGCAATAGTTGGGCCCAACCCAGCCGATCACTTGGCTTGCAATCTGCCAGACCAGTATCATGCGCGACGATGAGCGCCGCTTCTTTGACAAACTGTGAGACTAGACCAGGGTTCGCGCCCTGCGCAATCACCGCAGTCGGGCCTTTGCCTAACTTGCGCCGAAGCGCCAACATGGTTTCACGTAGCGCATAGCTCGAGCATTCCGCCAATGTGTGCTTCTGATCAAAGAAGACATCGCTCCAAGGCTCAATATCCGCGTCAAGGTATAGGGCGCCGCGCTCGTGGCAGAGCTGAACCAGTGCTGTACTTGACACATCAACCGAGAGGTTGAGTAGAAAATCATTGGGTTCCAGTCGCGGCTCCAGTTCCTGCCGGTAATTATCGGGTGTGAGCACCACTTCGCGGAAACCGATCCCATAGTGCGCCGCGACCTCATGGCCGCGCGCGTCAGCGGTAACAATCTCAACTAGGTTGGGTCTTGCGCCGAGGTGGCGCAAAATCAATGGCAGAACTGCTTTGCCGATGCTGCCGCAACCGATCATAACTAAGCGGCCTGGCAGGCAGGCGTGAACCATGGGCTGCGTCATACTAGGAGATCACATCCAGTATATTCTCTAATTGACGGGATCAAGCACCCCTCCACATTACGTATTCATCAGCGAAGTGCTCTTCGCAATACAGCTTAATCCCGGAATCACACTGTGCTGACCCCAGTGCCGGGCATTTGAACTAACAGCGGAATAGACGCCATGGCGGTCGTCCCAGTGCTCAAATCATTACGATTGGCCTTGCCGCTATGGCCAACGAAGACATGGAGCTTTGCGCTGCAACTCGAATGCATCTGTGCTTCTAACCCAACAATACCCCGGGAAGACCAGTGTTGATCTCATAGTTACCGGCGGTATCTCCGACGCTGGAGCCTCCATCACATTCGTACTGACCAGCAGGAAAACCACGGCCGGCAAGTACAACCGCCCTCTAGGTCATCGGCATTCTCGCCAATTAATGTGCCACGGTTGTTTGCAGCTAACATACAATTGCTGCTAGAGGAGGCGCCGTGCTAGCCAGCTCACCATAGCCGACGCAGACGGTGGCATA
>DATACK010000179.1:0-6841 GCA_036259115.1 Gammaproteobacteria bacterium
TGTGCTCAGCTGAGCTGAACCAGGCGAAGAAGGCGCAAACCGCTGAGAAAATTCTCAACGCCGAGGAACGTACTGAGAAGGTTGAAGCTGACCGTAGCGATGTGTTTTCTAGACCGTTATCGCGTTGAGCGCAAAACAAACTTTCTCCGTGTCTTCTCGCCCGTTTCCTTTCAAAGCCGCTGCCCGGACATTGATGATTTTACGGGATTAACCTGGCATTGGGTCTTGCCGCGATTGGTGGTACAGGTGTGTATAGCACAACCGAGAACTAAGTACCGCTCCATCCATAGCCGTTCGGCGAGGCTCACAGCACGGGCTCTAACGCCTCGGAGCCTCCTCTGGAGTAATACTTAGCGTATGCTTTTCCGTTCGGCGCAGGATGACGAACTGGGTCTTTTTGCCGACGTGTTCCTCGGTGAGCAGTCTGTGTAAGTCATCGATGCCTCCGACGGATTCGTCGTCATAGGCAACGATGACATCGCCTTCGTGCAGCCTTGCTCGTTGTGCCGGGCTGCTCGGCTCCACCGATGCAACCATCACACCGCTCTCCAATGGTAGGTCGTGCCAACGCACCAAGCGGCGCGGCAGGACTGTGTTCGCGCCTGAGATGCCAACCCAGCCGCGCCTGACCCGGCCATGCCTCAATAGCTGACCCACGACAAGCTTAGCCGTGTCGATTGCGGTCGCAAAACAGATGCCTTGCGCGGGCATAATGATGGCGGTGTTCACGCCAATCACATCCCCGTTGGCCGTGACCAGCGGCCCGCCTGAATTGCCCGGGTTCAGCGCCGCATCGGTCTGGATGACATCTTCGATCAGCCGGCCGGAACGCGAGCGCAACGAACGCCCCAAAGCGCTGACAACCCCCGCAGTCACCGTGGTTTGAAACCCATACGGATTCCCGATCGCGACCACGAGTTGTCCCACCCGCAAAGATCTGGAAACACCGAGCGTAGCGGGAACGACATTATTCCGAGCGTTTATCCGCAGCACGGCCAGGTCCGTGTTTGGATCATCACCTATTAGATGCGCGTCGAAGGAATGACCATCCACGTTCGTGACTTCTATAGCAACTGCACCGTGCACGACATGGCTGTTGGTGATGATGAACCCGTCAGGCGTAAAGAAAAAACCCGAACCGGTACCACGGACTTCACGACCGGCTGGTCGGCTGTGTTGACGTGTCTTGCCGGTGCGTCCGATGACTTCGATGTTGACGACCGAAGGATTGACCTTCTCTGCCGCGCGTATGACGGCTTCCGAATAGGCGTCCAGCAGCGCCACATCGGAACCATACTCAGGCGACTGAAATCGACCACTCTGTGGCTCGGTGCCGTCACCAAGCACAAGCTTCAAGGCAGGATTCATGTTGATTCTCAACGTAGAGCGGTAAAAAAGACGAAACCCATCGCGCTGGAGTTCTTTTACTATCCCTACTACATTGGGACGGGCACTTAGTTCTCAAGGGACGACTGCGATCTGCCTGATGGCCCTGCGCCAGAGGTGAGTACTGGTGCCACTATTCGTTCGGCTGTAAAGGGCTGATGAGCCGCGCGGCGGGATGTCCCGCCCTTGAGAGCAATAGTCAAAAGCCCCAGGGCCAGATTAGGGCAGGCGGATTATTCGCGTGTTTATCCTCAAACGACTGATGAGCCGATTGCAGCGCGTTTCATAACAGATAGCAAAGGCATTAACGCATGCAAAGAATTATGTCCAAGCGCGCAAGTCTCGATCATGCGCGCTTGGTGAGGATGAACCTAAACAGCTAGTTCTTATGCTTCAACAAAGCGCCGAGATCGGCGAAAGGTTTGTAAGTAGCGACTGGCTCGTGCTTCCTGCCCGGCGTTAGCTTCTCAGCCGCGTCAGCAACCTGCTGTCGCGAGTGCTCGTTGTCGTGACAGTAGAGACACAGCAACTCCCAGTTACTCCCGTCGGGTGGATTATTATCGTGGTTGTGGTCCTTGTGATGAACAGTAAGTTCGCGCAGGTTTTTGCCGCTGAATTCGCGCCCGCACCGCGCGCAGATCCAAGGGAACAGTTTGAGTGCTTGCCCGCGATAAGTCTTGTCCCGCTCAGCCTGATAGCGCCGCGCTTCGGCGACGGTTCGATCTTGGCTGTCGGTGTCTGAGCGTGTGTTCTTCGATGACATGCGGGTATCCTCCAGGTGCGAGATTTATAACAAACCTATCACCCTCAGCTTAACCGGAGTTGGCCATAGGTACATGGGGCAACTGAGTAGTTTCGCGGGCGGTCGGCTGCAGCGCTAAGTTCGAATTCACCTTAGATCATTCTAAGATTGATTGGTCTAGAACTATGCGTCGAATGCTCCGTTTATCGTCAAACGGAACTATCAAATCGGGCCCTATGCAGTCGACCTGAAGATCTAAATCCGGTTCTTTGGACGTGCCAATTAAGTCCACATAGGCATCGTAATCGATTGCATAGATGTTGTATCTCACGCCAGGGTTGTACTTGTCAGCGTAGCCGCTCCGCATGTGGTGAAGCACTCGAGCGTCAAAGAGCCGTTGGATTATAGGATGCTTTTCGAGCTGCCGAGGTAGCAAGAAAGATCTCGCCCGCCTTTTCCAATGACCCCATCTACACTGCGCCGTAGGACCTCTTGGAGCGAGCCAAAGGTATTGCGCCTTATCTTGTTCGAACCACTGGCGTACCGATTCCACAATTGCGCGCTTGTCGATGCTGTCGCGGCCACGGCGCTAAGTATTGAAATTGTATTGAGATTAGCCTGCGTAAATATGTTGATCAAATCCCGTATGACGCCTTCGGAGGCACGAGCTAACTCTGCACAGGTGGCGCTTTCGGTAAAGAGTCGAGATGCCAGCTGTCGACCACCTGAGACTTTGTATGCATCTCTAAGATAAGCATCCGATAGCTCACTGCTTAGATGTTTAAGAAGTACATCTGCGTAGGTATCTGTGACCTAATCAGGATTGCGATCGAACACAAAATAATCGTCCAAGCCAGGTGCAGTCGCAATATCAGCACCAAGTTCGAAGCCGAGTACTCCACTATCACGCTGGTCGCTAAGCCGGCACCGGTACTCAAGCGCGCCAATCTTCCGTGTCGCAATGGTGAGCGAAAGCAAACCGCGCTTGAGGAACTCCGCCAGGTACGGCTGAATGTCGAGAGGCAGAGAGGACCACTCGTCGTTGAGCACAAAAAGGCGTGTATTAGCGAATTCCAAGACGTTTCGCAGCAATTTCTGGAGTTCCGGAAAGATGACCTTGTCTTGCGTCTCGGCGGGATACTCCGCCTGGTGCTTACCCAATGTTGATGCGGCCTTTCGGTAACCTAGGCCCAACCTGCTTTCAACTCTGATTGAAGAGCTGCTTATGCCAGCAGCGCCAGAGTTCATCTCAGTCGCGGAAGTTCCGCGTTCAATATTGATACGGGCGAGCCTAAGCACATCGAGTGGCTCAGTAACTAGCCCAGCAAAGTGATCGGCTGCATTGAGTGCGTCGTTTGTTCGGAGTGAAGGTTGCTCAACTATGTGTTCTAGCAGTCTATGGTGTACGGCAAGCAGAATGTCTCGGAACTGTGAGATACAGGGCCGTGGCAATGGGACGTCTTGGTCCGAGGACTGTGCCGTGCTACCAAGCGTTCGGCAGGTCGATGTATACGACCGTGTTCTCCGGAATGGCGCTCAGCCGCGACTCCAAAACTTTCATAGCGTGAGTCTTTCCGGTACCGCGACGGCCGAAGAATATTTGGTGGTTTGTATTATTCAGCTGCGGGAGTAAGCCAACATCGACGTATGTGCGCACGAGTTTGTGGATGTCTTCTTGGCGTTCAGAACGCTGGATGATTCTTGATACGACCGCATTAATTTCTGGTCTTGAGGCATAGCACCCAGCGCGATTGCCGGATTCTTGCGCGCCTCAATAACATTGTCAAAGACCACTTGCTGGTCAGCAATCTTCGTTCGATGCCCTGGAAGTCAAACGCTTAACTAAATGCCACGAATAATACATGGACGTGCATAGAACAAGCTACCTTGCTGCTGCACCACCGCATTGATAGCGCGACGAGACAGGCGCATGAATTGCTAAACAGCATTTCACGTCGGCACAAATCAATGAAGGTAATATCTTGGTGTTATTTTGCCTTTTCCTAATTCCCCTGAGACAGCACGGTAGACAAGACGGCGCGGTGGCGGGAACATATTCGTTACCTGGCAATAGCGAACGCACATGGCATCGGCAAGCGGGTTCCAGCCTCTCGGTATCTTTAAATGGTGTGAAAGCCACATGATCGATCATGGATAGCGTAGATATCGAAGTATTGCGCAGTGTCGTCTCATGGAGGCGCGACGATCATGCCGTTGCGCTGTTTGTGGTGGTGGAAACCTGGGGCTCGAGTCCACGACCGGTTGGCGCTATTGCCGCGGTGCGCGGCGACGGCATGCTGGTGGGCTCGGTGTCTGGTGGATGCGTGGAGGACGACCTGATCGCGCGCGTGCGCGCTGGTGAATTCCTTTCCCGTCTGCCGCAATTCATTACCTATGGCGTAACGCGCGAGCAAACCGAAAGCTTTGGACTTCCCTGCGGAGGCACTCTGCGACTGCTGGTCGAGCCGATAAGCAATACGCAAACTCACGAGGCTGTGCTGCGAAGCGTCAAACGTCGAGTGCTTGTCGCGCGATGCTTGGATCTGCAAAGAGGTACTGCGACCATCATTCCCGCAAAACCGGGCGATGAACTCGCAGTGAACGCCATGACAGTGAGGACCATACACGGCCCGCGCTGGAGATTGCTGATTATCGGGGCAGGGGATGTGTCGCGTTATCTGGCGCAGATGGCGCAGACGCTCGATTATCAGGTACTGGTATGTGATCCGCGCGCCGATCTGGTCGCGACGTGGAACATGCCGGGTGTTAAGCACATCCCCGGTATGCCGGACGATGTAGTGCAGGAACTGGCGCCAGACTGCCGCACTGCAATCGTCGCGCTGACCCATGATCCGAAGCTTGATGACCTCGCGCTATTGGAGGCGCTAAAGTCAAATGCATTCTATGTGGGCGCTATAGGCTCTGAGCGAAACAACACCAAGCGCCGCGCGCGGCTGGCTGAATATTTTGCATTAACGAGCGCAGAATTGGCGCGCCTGCACGGCCCGATCGGGCTGCCCATACGCAGCCAAGCGCCCCCCGAGATCGCCGTTGCCATTATCGCCGAGCTCACCGCGCTGCGCAATGGCGTCAGGCTGACCGCTGCAGATTCATTTGCGACGATCGGCCAGCCGCATCCGGTGTGCGTGCCGTGATTACCGGTATCTTGCTGGCTGCGGGACAAAGTAGCCGCTTTGGTGCGGACAAGCTGCTACATCCCATGATCGATGATACGCCAATGGCCGTGGTGAGCTTACGGAGCTTGAATTTCGGGGTCGACAACGTCGTCGCGGTAATCCGCCCCGATAAACGTGAACTCGCGGCGCGGCTGATTGCGGAGGGAGCGCAAGTTGTCGAATGCATGGACGCCGATCAGGGCATGGGCGCGAGTCTCGCCTGCGGTGCGCGCGCGACCGCTCACAGCGACGGCTGGCTCGTAGCGCTCGCGGACATGCCGTATATCCGCCCAACGACTGTTAAGCTTGTCGCTAGTGAGCTGCGCGCAGGTGCTCTTTTGGCCGCGCCGGTATATCGAGGAAAACGCGGGCATCCGGTCGGCTTTGCCGCTCGGTTTTCTTATCAGCTCGTAGACTTAAGCGGCGATACTGGCGCGCGCACGCTGTTTGATCGCCACAACGACAGCGCCAAGTTGCTAGCGTGTAACGATCCAGGCATCCTTCTCGATGTAGACATACCTGCCGATCTTGAGCGAATTGAGCACAAGATTGGTTATAGCGGACATCAAGTCACGCCGAACACAGTCTAACCTAAGCAATCATGGTAGCTCTTCCAAACATGCCAAGCGCAGCACTGCTCCTACTGACCTGCTACGTTTTTTGTAGCCGTTAAGGTAGTGAGTCTTTCTGTAAAGTGAGCACAGGAGGACTCGATGAAGAAGCATCTTACCGAAGAGCAGATCGTCTCGATCCCGCGAGCGGCTGAGGCGAAAGAGGTTCCGGCTCGGGAGCTATGCCGCAAGCACGGTATTTCCGAGCAGACCTTTTACCGATGGAAGCGCAAGTACGGCGGCATAGATGTGTCCGATGTCCGGCGTTTGAAGCAGTTGGAATCAGAAAATACCAAGCTCAAGCGCATCCTGGCTGAGCAATTGCTGGTCAATGATGGGCTGCGGGAGATAGTCAAGGAAAAGTGTTCACCCCGACCGCGCGTCGTCGCGCTATGACGGTGATGACGAGTCGGGGTTTATCGACACGGGCGGCGGCTCGTGGCCTGGGTGTGTCACGTTCAGTCGAGCACTACGCGCTCAAGCAGCCGGGTACGGATGCCAAGCTGTCGGGTCGCATGCGGGACTTAAGCCAGCAGTTTCCCCGCTTTGGCTCTCGGCGGGTAGCCGCCTGGCTGCATGTCGGCGACAAACGCCTGTGGCGTCTCTGGTGCTGAATGGGCCTGGCGCTGCCTCGGCGCCGAGCTCGCCGACGGCGCAGCGGCAGCGACATCCGTTTGCCCACTGCGATGTTGCCCAATACGGTGTGGAGCTACGACTTCGCCCACGATCGCACGGCCAATAAGCGCACGTTAAAGCTGCTAGGTGTGCTCGACGAGTGCACTCGGGAATGCTTAGGCATTGAGGTGGCTCGATCAATTCGCAGTCAAGACGTGATCCTGACCCTATCCAGGCTGATGCGGCGGTACGCTAAGCCCGCCTACATCCGCTCGGACAACGGCGCGGCATTCACCGCAGCCGCCGTGATG
>DATACK010000180.1:0-2339 GCA_036259115.1 Gammaproteobacteria bacterium
CACCTTAGTTAACCCGCAGGGGTTTGTGCCTGCCGATATGCATGATCGACTGCATCCCAATGCCACCGGCTATGCCAAGCTGGCCGGCGCCTGGCTTAAGGCCATGCAAGCCACCTGTAAACCCCCGCATGAATAACAGGACTTATGAACCTGTGTAAGCCAATGGGGACAGTCATGGTTATGACGTACTGCTAAGACCGCCGTTGAATGCATGCCTTTAAGCCCCGCTGTCAGCCGTGGCGCCGTATGGCATCGGCATCGAAGTTTGTCTGCTGTGGCTGCTGTCCGCGGCCGATTGCGTAATAGTTAAATCCCAGCCTTTGCATTAAATCGGGATCATAAAGGTTGCGACCGTCGAATATCGTCGGTTGCTTCAACTGCTTTTTTAGCAGCTCGAAGTCAGGGCTGCGAAACTGGTTCCATTCGGTGACAATGGCGAGCGCATCAGCGCCGTTGAGCACCTCTTCGGCGGACGAAAAGAGCCGCAGATCCTCACGCTCGCCGTACAGGCGCCGGCACTCCTCCATGGCGGCCGGATCGTAGGCCTGAATCGTGGCGCCGCTTTGCCATAGTGCCTCCATGAGGCTGCGGCTGGAGGCTTCGCGCATATCGTCCGTATTCGGCTTGAATGCCAATCCCCAAAGCGCAATGGTTCGGCCTGCAAGTTCGTGCCTGAAATGAATTTGCATCTTCTCGAATAGACGTTGTTTCTGCCGCGCGTTGATCGCCTCGACTGCGCATAACAACTCTGCCCGATAATTGATCTCGCGTGCCATGCGTTCCAGCGCTTTGACGTCCTTAGGAAAGCAGGAGCCGCCGAACCCACAGCCCGGATAGATAAACGCGTAGCCGATGCGTGGATCTGAGCCTATGCCGCGGCGTACCCTTTCGATATCGGCGCCTAGCTTTTCCGCCATGTTAGCGAGCTCGTTCATGAAGCTGATTTTGGTGGCTAGCATTGCATTGGCCGCGTACTTGGTGAGCTCGGCTGAACGTTGGTCCATGATCAGGGTGCGGTCATGGCTGCGGTTGAAAGGCGCATACAGCGCGCGCATCAGTTCCGCTGTGCGGGGATTGTCCGTGCCGATAACGATGCGATCAGGCTTGATAAAATCGTCAATAGCCGCGCCTTCCTTCAAGAACTCAGGGTTAGAGACGACATCGAATTCCACCACCGTGCGGCGCGCGATTAGCGTCTCCTGGATGGTCTGACGCACGCGGTCTGCAGTACCGACCGGGACCGTGGACTTGTTGACGATGATGCAATACTCATCCATATGCCGCGCAATACTGCGCGCGACCGCCAGCACATGGCGCAAGTCCGCCGATCCGTCTTCATCAGGTGGCGTGCCGACGGCGATGAATTGAAATAGCCCGTGTTTGACACCCTGCTCCGGATCGAGGATAAATGCAAGCCGGCCCGCCTTTACATTGCTTTCCACCATCTCCTCTAGTCCAGGCTCGTAGATGGGGATCTCCCCACGATTGAGTTTATCGACCTTGGCCGAGTCGATGTCCACGCACAGGATATGATTGCCGACATCGGCAAGACAGGCGCCTGTCACCAAACCGACATAACCGGATCCGTAGATTGTCACGTTCATTTGTGTTTTCCTCTCCCCCAGTCGTGGTTGGCAGACGGTAAGTTTGTCGCGCCCGGGCTTTGCCGCCGCCGCCGCGGGATACATTATGGCGTACGACTGAAATTTTCACACATGTCCCGCAAGCCAAGCGTGGGTGATCGCAAGTCCCAGGCACGCCAGTATTGGCAGTTCGATGCTGAATTTCACAGCTCGATAATTTGTTTGTTACTTCTAATTTACAAAAAGAATCGGCAGCATGCGTTTGTCCTTGGGTATCGTTGTTGACAGGATTAACAAGCTAGCAGAAAATAACCTGCTTTATTTCCGGACAGGCGGGCCGAAACAAAAGATGATATTTAACGTATTATCTTCCCGCAAGCGCCACGTTACGGAAGATGCCACTAGGGTATGTAGTGACATCAGTACTCCGTCAGGGATAGCGGATAATGTTGTGAATGCCCCGCAATTATCCCAGCGCCGTAAGCAGCTGGACAGACAGCTAGGTCAGGACTTTCCGAAGTCAGTTGAGCTTCTCTTAGAATGCAAGTCAAGTATATCAGCCGGAGGGGTTCCCGAGCGGTCAAAGGGGGCAGACTGTAAATCTGCTGGCTCAGCCTTCGGAGGTTCTCATCCTCTCTCGGCCGCAGCGACTCACCGCACGTCGATCTATACAATCATCCACATTAACTCTTATATGAGTGGAGGGGGGAGGATTCGAACCTCCGAAGGCTGAGCCAGCAGATTTACAGTCTGCCC
>DATACK010000181.1:0-18906 GCA_036259115.1 Gammaproteobacteria bacterium
CGAGAAGTGATGCACGCACCGGGAGGCTCAACTTGCCGAAGGGACGCAAGCTGGCACTCAGGTTTGGTGACGCCGCCAAGCAGTACTTAGCGAAGCTTGAAGAAGAGGACGGCAAGGATCTCGATATGAAGCGGATGCGCCTTAACTTGCACCTAATACCGTTCCTCGGCGACAGGCCCCTATCAAAAGTGACTCGCTTCGATGTCGAGCGGTACAAGAAACATCGCCTGCAGGAAGGCGCCGCGCCAGGCTCAATTAACCGGGAACTCGCCGCGCTTTCGCACCTGTTCACAAAGGCCATTGAGTGGAAATGGCTCGACCATAGACCAGCGACCATCAAGCGGCTGACCGAAGGTAAAGGCCGAATCACCTACCTGACCACAGAGCAGATTAAACGGTTGCTTGAGGCCGCGACCCATGATCAGAACCCGTACATCTATCCATTCATCCTGATCGGACTGGAAACCAGCATGCGCCGCTCGGAGATTCTCTCGATCCGGCTAGAGCACATCGAGTTACAGAGGCGGGTCATCTACATCCCGAAGGCGAAGGCAGGCGCGCGTGAGCAACCTATCACCAAGCACTTGGCCGAATTTCTGGCCGGCTATATGCAGGCCGCGGACAAGGACCATGTGTGGCTATTTCCAGCACCCACATCGCAAACCGGGCATACAGTAAACATCCAGAAATCATTTCGGCGAGTCGTGGCGGCGGCAGGTCTTGATGTCAAACAAGTGGTGCGCCACACGCTGAGGCATACTGCCATCACCCATCTGGTGCAGGCAGGAGTCGATCTACCGACGGTGCAGCGGATCTCAGGTCACAAGACGCTGCAGATGGTGGTTAGGTACAGCCATCAGAACGGTGAGCATATTCACGCTGCAATGGACAAGCTCGACCAACGGTATCATTCGGGTCAGGCGAGGCAAGTTCCCGCGCACGATTACACAGGAATTACACAGAGCATCGGGAAGAACAGCAGCAGACAATAATAAGCTACTGATTTAATGGTGGCCAGGGACAGAATCGAACTGCCGACACGCGGATTTTCAGTCCGCTGCTCTACCAACTGAGCTACCTGGCCTCTTATAAGTAGTTTTTTCTAGCCTTCCTTGCCGCGGCCTCTTGCCTTCTCTAAACTCCAGCCATGCCTTCCATGGCGTGGCGCTCGGCCGGGCGAGCATTCACTGGATGCTACCCAATTTCGGCCTCGCCCATCCTTAATGCAACATTGATAACTTCGTAATACACCGGCCCCGACATCCATATCAAGCCGTTCGCTGGAAAATGAGACGCCGAGTGTCATCTTCTATTTCAGCTCACCCATTCCTGGCGAGAGTTAGCGTTTATGCAAAGTCTACCGCTCGGCCTTTGCAAGCTTATTTATAGCTTCGTTGTCAGCCTGTCGAACACTTGCCCTGCGCCAGATGATGAGGCGTATTAAAGCGATAGGTAACTAGTCCGTCAAGCGATCGCGTCTAGGTCGTATCTCTCAGTTTGAACTAGCAACCAAAAAAGAAAATCCTGCATGAAGACGAGGTTTTCGGGCCCATTGAAAGTTTAAAACTATCCAGGATTCTAGCTCGCCCCAGAGTACGACGTGTCGACCCTACAGCTGAACGCCAGACTATGCCGTACTTAGCATCCGAATAACTTACTTCTCCTCTGGCGGCACATAACCCTCCGGTGGCCGCGAACCCTCGCCGAAGAAGAACTTCTCCATCTCCTCTTCTAAGAACTTGCGGGCCTTAGGCTCCATGGGCGTCAGGCGATATTCATTGATGAGCATCGTCTGACGCGCCAACCATGATTGCCAGGCCTGTTTGGAAACATGCTCATAAATGCGCTTGCCGAGCGCGCCGGGATAGGGCTGATAATCCAAGCCCTCGGCCTTTTTGCCTAATCTCACGCAGTGTACTGTGCGGGCCATTGATTACTCCTCGTCTTGACTTGAATAATGGTTAGGAACTCGCGCGTGTCACCGCAGCTCAATCTCGGCGCTATGATGGACCACGATCGGATAACCTGACGCGCGCCCGTGGGAACGCGACTTTGGCCGATTACATGGCACTGAATGGCACCTGATAGCCTGCACCCGTATGCGCGCCAAGCAGGCGATCGATCAGTCGCTTGACCGGCGCGGCTAAACCGCCGCGTGGATCGGCCACATTGTACCAAATCCAACGGCCATCCTCGCGCACGTTTTTCCTGTCAACATCGACTCTTATCTCAAGCGGTGTGATGTCGAGATGAAAATGCGTGAAGGTATGCCGCACTGTCGCCCAGCGAATAAGCTCAGGGCGCACTGCGCCCAATACGCGCGCGCACCACGCCATACCCCCCTGCTCATCTTGCACCTCGGGAAGACTCAAGAGACCACCCCATAGACCTACCGGCGGCCGACGTTCCAGCAAAACCTCGCCATCCCAATTGTGAGCCATGACCATCATGATCTTGCGCACAGGCAGCACCCGGGCCGGTCTAGGTGCGGGCAGTTGATGCGTGCGGCCGGCGCGCCGTGCTTCACAATCGACATGTAGTGGACAGTCACCGCAGTGGGGATTGCGCCACGTGCAGACCAGTGCGCCGAGATCCATCATGGCCTGCGTGTAATCCGCCACGCGGTGCGCAGGCGTCTCATGATCTGCGATGCGCCACAACTGCTTCGTCACCTGCGACGCGCCTGGCCAACCCTCGATACCGCGATGGCGGGCAAGCACGCGTTTGACGTTGCCGTCCAGTATCGCGTGATGCTGATTAAGGCTAAGCGCGAGGATAGCGCCCGCCGTGGACCGACCGACGCCGGGCAGGGCACGTACCGCTTTGATATCCTGCGGAAACTCACCCTTGTACTGATCGCGCACAATGCGCGCGGCCCGATGTAAATTGCGCGCGCGCGCGTAGTAGCCCAAACCCGACCAGTGCCGTAGAACCTCATCGAGGTGTGCTTCCGCCAGCGCCTCGATATCGGGGAAACTACGCACGAAACGCCCGAAGTAGGGAATGACCGTCGCAACCTGCGTCTGCTGCAACATGATCTCCGAGACCCACACGCGATAAGGCGTGGCCGGCCGCCGCCAGGGCAGGTGCTGGCGCCCGTGGCGATCAAACCAGGCTAATACGCGATCGCTAAAGGCTGTGGCGATCATGGCTTCGATCCTGCGAGCCGTTCAAGGTTTTCAGCGCTCTTGGCGAGTTGCGCACGCAGGCAGTGTTTCAATATGACGGGGCCGATCAACGGCGGTATCCAGAAGTCGAGCGCCATGCACGCCGTGAAGCTTATGCGCGTGGTCTCGCCGTGCCGTTCGAACCGCCAGTGCGCACGACCAGATTTCATGTCGCTCAATGTCGGCACGATAACGGCAGTTAAGGCCTTGGCACCACCCTCACTGAAATCCTCGACATAGACTATAGCCTTGCACAAGAACAATACGTAACCCGCATGCGCGTGCTCACGCGCATGATGCGACCCCGCGAAGCGGACAGCACGCGGCTTGCCACAATGGCCGGATTGAGCGCCGGCAGGTGCGCGTAATCGGTAATCACGGCGCGCACGCGGTTGAGGGATGCGTTGACGCTGAAGCGTATCGTCACGTAATAGATCCCGCGTTCGTCTTGAACGTTAAGCGCCTGAACGTCAACGGCATGGAGCGGCATAGGTAAGCGCCGCGAGCCAGCCGAGCATTCGCCTCATCGGCGTCGGCCTTTGGCGTCACCCCATTAAAAGTTGAATCGATTCTTCAATTCCTCTTGGAGTTTTTCCTGTAGCTTGCTTTTGACCTCCTGCTCTTTTTGTTTCAATGCCTGCTCAGCCTGCTCCTTCACCGCGTCCGCCAGGGCCAATTGATAGTTTAGCTCGGAAAACGGGCCTGTGACCTCAATTGGCACATAGCGATTGTCCTTCGGCTTGCCCGCGTCGTTTAACGCCACGTTCAGCGTGTAGTGCAAGATCGCTTGCGGAATATTTACGCTACCTTGCCCTTTGACCAGGATCTTGGGCGATATCAGTGCGAGATTTTTATTGGTCAGGACCCCGTTGATGATCTGGGCGCTGCCTGTCAAGCTGCTGAAGCGGGTCTCATTCTCTGTCGTGGTGTCCGGTTGGCCCTTGAAAAAGGCCACCACGCGCGCAATACGCCCAGCGAGCTCCGAGTTCGCAATGCTACCTTGCTTGAAGCTGGCCCCCAGGTTGCCGTTGAGTGCCTGCTTCAGCGCGGACATTGTTGCGCCTTGCGTGTTTAAGTTAAGGGTCAGGCGCGTGGTACCGGTCAAGTAATTATCGCCCGCAAACTCCGTTAACAGCGCGCCGGCCTGCACGCCATCGAGCGCGCTGTTCACCGTGAATTTGGGGGTATCGCCGCGGACATCCAGTGTGGCGTTGCTATTGAGACGGCCCTGATAAAGGTTCATGCTGAGCGGCGTGATTTTAACCATGCCATCGCGCGCGGCGATGATCGCGTTGACGTCCGTAAGGTTCAGACCCGATGCCTTGAGTTTACCGGCGGTGAAATGACCGTCTAAGTACAGATCCCGCAGCGCCTTGACCGGCAGCCTCAGGTTATCATTAGCTGGCGGCGCCGGTTTTCCAGTAGGTGCGGGCTGGGTGGCCAATTCCGGCGGTCGATAGCGGTCCAAATCAATGCCGTCCAGTGCCGCAGTCAGCGTGACCTTAGGATCATTGAACGAATAGACCGCGCCTTGTCCGGTCACCCGCGTATCATCCAGCTGCATTTCAAAGCCCGAGAGCTTGGCTGACTCCGGTGTGGCGTTGAAGGAGAGCCTTACGTTGGCATTATTGAGCACATTGGGATCGCGGGTGGAAGGCGGCTTCTGTCCTAATGCCTTCAGCAATTTACGTGGGCTGAACACATTGCTATTCAATTCGCCCTGGATCTGTGGCTTAGCGTTCAAACCGGTGGCATCGATCTGTCCCGTAAGCTGCAAATCCGCAACTTGCAGCGTCAGCGGCTGCACGGTGGCCATGCCTGCCTGAAGATCGGCCTCCATCGCCGTGTTGAGCGTCGTCTCGACTCCTGCTTTGGGCAGATGCTCACCCTTGGCATTGACGGTTAAGTTCACGTCAGCCAGCTTATAATGCTGCGGTTTGGGATTGATCGTGGCCTCACCGTTTAAGTTGACATCGGCCTTAATCGCCGGTTGGGCGTTTTCAAGATGCAGCATGAGGTCGATGTCGAAGGGCTTGCCAAATGCGAGTGCGCCTGTGGTGAGGTCTATAGGCGCAATGCGCACGTTGGTGTGCGATTGTGCATCTCGCCAGTGCACGGCGGCATCTTCGACCTTGATGCCGCCGACTGCCAGCGCCAGATTTGGCACCGGCTGCTGCCGACTGACCTGCTTAGGTGGCGCCTGTTTGCCCGTGGGTTTGATGAGATCCTCCCAGTTTGTCTCGCCTTTGGCGTTTTTAATGAGATTAAGCTCAAGTCCTTGGAGTTTGACCGTATCGGCGCGCACCTCACCATGGAACAAAGGCAGCAGCGCCATCCGCACCTGCGCGTTTTCCACGCTTGCGAAGGGCTCTTTCCCAAAGCCTTTGGCGTTGCTCAGACGCGCGGCACCTAGCTTCAGGCCTAACCACGGGAAAAACGTTAAATTGATATCGCCTTTAAGCGTCAACTCCCGACCGGTGGATTTTTCCACCGCCGCTTCGAGGTGCTGCTTGTAGTCATTGGGATCGAACGTCGCGACCAGGACCACGGCCGCAATGATGAACAGCAGCACGATGACGACGATCACGGCCATAACACGTTTAATCCACTTCACGGATGAGCCTCTCCTTCGTTGAAATTGATTGCGCCACTCACCGTTATAGTTATAGTGCAGAGGAGTGCTGACCGATCGTCAATGAATTGTGAGACGCTACGCTGTCAAGCACCGGTCTTCATAATATGACTTAATGGATATAGAGACGGCCTATTGGAAGGCTTAAAGTCTATCATCCGGGCCCTCGGCTTTGCTTGGGATAAACGCGCCGCATAGATCGCGCCTACAATCCGTCACCAATGTATGTTGTTAGCATCTTTGGCTGAGATAGCTTGTAGTGCGTGGCTTACTCGCGCGACCACTCGCCGGACTTGCCGCCCGATTTGCGCACCAGGCGAATGTCCTGCATGGTCATGCTGCGATCGGCCGCCTTGCACATGTCGTAAACGGTCAACAGTGCCACCTGCACCGCCGTTAGCGCCTCCATCTCTACGCCGGTACGGGCATGAGTCTCCACACGCACGCGGCAATGCACGGCGGGTGCGTCGGAGTCCAACTTTAAATCCACTTCGACCGCAGTCAGGCCCAAGGGATGACACAGCGGCACCAACTCCGCGGTGCGCTTGGCGCCCATAATACCCGCCACTCTAGCGATACCCAGCACATCGCCCTTTTTGTGTCCGCCAGAGCGGATTAGGTTCAGCGTTTCAGGACGCATTGCGATGCGCCCTTCCGCAACCGCGACCCGATGCGTGCTCTCTTTGCTGCCTACATCTACCATGCGCGCCTCGCCACGATGATTGAAATGCGTAAATTCGTTCATATTTGCCCTCCCCCTGCATGGGCGAAATGGCCCGGCCAGCAACGTGTTAACATATATTACCCAAAGGCATGAGCGTAACAGAACCGTGAGTCATACCGTAAGATGATAACCGTAAGGTACTTTGCAAGTCTGCGCGAAACCATGGGGCGCGATCAGGATGTATTGGAGCCACAAACAGTCGCAACCGTTGGCGACTGCTGGGCCCGTATCGCAGACGATCCCTCTCTGCCGCCCAACCTGTTGGTCGCGGTCAACATGGAATACGCGAATTTCGAACATCCCGTCAAAGATGGCGACGAGGTGGCCTTCTTTCCCCCTGTGACCGGCGGGTGACCACACCGCGTGACAGATTCATTGGAAGAGAATAAACAGGTGGGTCTGCCCACGTTGCACGTTTAGCAGCAACGGATTCGGGTCGCCCCGCAGCACACGCCTTGCATCACGCAGATTCTCCACCGGCTGTCGATTAATCGACAGGATAAGGTCCCCCGGCCTTAAATTCGCGCACGACGCGCTGCTGCCAGCTTGAACCTTCGCCACCCGCACCCCGGCAATCTTGCCATAGCGCAGTGAGCTCTCCTCGATATTGCTCAATACACAGCCCGCCAGCCGCGGATCTAAGGCCCTACCCTGCACGGTCTGCGTTTTCATGCCCGCGATCACCGCTTCCGCCATACGCTTGTGTCCATCACGCAGGATTTCCATACGCACTTTAGTGCCTACGGTCAGCAGGCCGACGATGTTGCGCATATCGGCCGAATTCTCGATGCGATGGCCATTGAACGAAACGATCACATCACCCGGTCGGAGTCCCGCGCGCGCCGCCGGCGAGCCTGCTTTCACACGCGTGATGATCACACCCTGGCTGCGGCCTAGGTCGAAAGCGGCAGCCAGGATTGGGCTCAGATCCTGCGTGACCACGCCCAGCACGCCGCGCCGTACCTTGCCGTATTTAATCAGCTGCGTGGCGACCGCAAGCACTAGATTGACGGGAATGGCAAAACCAATGCCGATATTGCCGCCGTTGGGCCCCATGATGGCGGTATTGATGCCAACCAGCTCGCCACGCAGATTAACCAGCGCGCCGCCGGAGTTACCGGGATTGATCGAGGCATCAGTTTGAATGAAATTCTCGAAGGCCTCGATACCGAGGCCCCTGCGCCCCAGCGCACTGACAATGCCGGAGGTAACCGTTTGACCCAGGCCAAATGGATTGCCGATTGCCACCACAAAGTCACCCACCCGCAGCCGGTCGGAATCCGCGATCTTGGCAGCGGTTAAGCGATCGGCATTGACCTTGATCACCGCCACATCCACCTTCGGATCGGAGCCGATGACCTTTGCTTCCAACTGGCGTCCACCGTGCAGGGTAACCTGAATATCCTCGGCCCTGGCGATCACGTGGTGGTTGGTTACGAGGTAGCCGTGATCGGCGTCGATGACCACGCCGGAACCCAGACCCTGAACCTGACGGTACTGCTGCGGCACATTGAAGAAGCGCCAGAAAAACGGGTCGCTTAACAGCGGATTTTCCACTGGTACCCGACTTCGCGTGGCGATGTTCACCACCGATGATGTCACCCGCTCCACCATCGGCGCCAAGGTCGGCAAGGACTGGCCCGCCACAGTCGCCGGCAAAGCGGCCTCACCATTCGAATACCACAGGCTTAGCATCAACAACAGCGGCACTGAATAATGACTTAGGCTGCGCACAGGCATACTGCTTCTCTAGCGGAAGGACTAACTTCGCAAAGTGCTGCCGGAGGCAAATTACGCCTCACTACGCGGCTAATGAAGGCGCGCACGCGGATCAAAAGGCAGCTCCTGCGCCATACGCGTATAGAAATTACGCGCCCGTTCGCTATCCGCCGGTGGGGTGGCAATTTGAATGATCGCGAACTGATCGCCTGGCGGCCGCCCGGGCAGACCACGGCCTTTGAGCCGCAGTTTGCGGCCAGACTGAGAACCCGCAGGCACTTTGATATCCACACGGCCGCCCAGCGTCGGTACAGTGACCGTCGCACCCAGCGCTGCTTCCCAGGGCGCCACGGGCAGATCCAGGAACACGTCGCGGCCTTTCAAGCGGAAATAAGGATGCGGTGCGATACGCACCTCTAAATACAAATCGCCGCGTGCGCCGCGGATTCCCGCCTCGCCCTGTCCGGCCAATCGAATGTGCTGACCCTGCGTCACCCCCGTCGGCAACTTCACCTCTAAGCTGCGTCCGTCATCGAAACGCACGCTTTTGCGCGCGCCGCTGTAGGCCTCTTCCAAAGTAACCTCTAAGACTGCCTGTTGATCAGCGCCCGGCGCAGTAAAGCCGCGCGCACGCCTTGCCCGGTCGACCCCGCTGCCGAATAGGGATTCAAAAAAATCGCTGAAACCGCCACTGAAGCCGCCGGTAGATTCTCTACGAAAACTGCCGCCGAATCCCCGCGAGAGGTCTTCCCACCCGGGTGGCGGCCTGAACTCCTGTCCAGCTCGCCAATTCGGGCCCAACTGATCATAGGCACTGCGTTTCTCGGGATCGCGCAGCACCTCATATGCCTCACCGACTTCCTTAAAACGCGCTTCGGCATCGTTTTCTTTGCTCACATCCGGATGGTACTTACGTGCCAGGCGGCGATAGGCCTTCTTGATTTCGTCAGTGCTGGCGGATCGCTCGACGCCCAGTATCTTGTAGTAGTCTTTGTACTGCATAGTTCAATGCGACTCCTGTAGAAATCCTTCAAAAAAATGCGCCGCAGATAACGCGGCGCACCGTAAGAAGCCCTCTACAGAACGCACCGGCTTCAAACAGCCGGCTTAAGATTAGCTCTGCACCTCGATTCGGTGGGGCAGCACCTTCTCCTGCTTCGGAATGCGCACTTCTAGCACGCCGTTCGTAGATTTGGCCGTGATATTCTCCGCGTCGGCTATATCGGGGAGCGTAAACCGACGATAGAAGCTGCCGGTGATACGCTCTATAAGGTGGTAATTGTCCTTCTGCTCCTTGGTTTCTGACTTGCGCTGGCCGCGCAGTGTCAGCACACCGTTTTCCATGTGCAGCTCGATGTCTTTCGGCTCAACGCCCGGCAGGTCGGCATGCAATACATACGCGCCATCCTCCTCCTTGATGTCGACGGCGGGCGCCCACGCTGCCGCGGTTACTTCACCGCGTGACGGCAAGCCTTCCTCCAGACCATTGAACACGCGTTCAACATCACGGCGCCATTGGTTTATTAAATTTATGGGATCACTTGGATTTCTCGCCAACATGATGCACCTCCATTAAATAACTATTACTCATCCTTCGATATGCGATCGCCTGAAGCTAGGTTCAAGGATGATGGACCTGACGCTTGAATAGGGGCGGCACGGATAATTTCAAGCGTGAGAGAAGATAATCTTGTCGCAGACACGCCTTGCTTTGCAGTCTTCCTGCCGGCCATAGTTGTGTGAAACGCCGCTTTAGCTACTGATTAGCTACTGATAATACATAAAGCAACAGTCGATTAATGCTCATTGCGCTGACGAACTCCTGAGCCACCGGCTACCAATCGAGCATGCCGCCGTGTCCCGCCGTCCCGATATCAAGCTTATAGTTCGCTCCGGTAGCGACATAGCCGCCTCGCACCGGATCATGGGCCAGCAGTAGTGGTGTATCGAGGTCCACCCAGGTGAAACCGCCTAAACCCGCTGCGAAATGCGCACTGAAGCCCATCGCGAGCCGCGTTTCTACCATCCCGCCAATCATGAGGCCAAGCCGGGCAGCCTTGGCGATCGCCGCGACCGACATGGCGTCGACGACGCCACATTTCGCGAGTTTGATGTTGATGACCTGAGCCAAACCGTCGCGCACAATGCGAAGCGCATCACCTGCGCTACGACAAGCCTCATCCGCCGCCACGGGTATGCCCGCCTCCCGCGCCAAACGCCCAAGACCATCCCAATCTTCGCGCGGCACCGGTTGCTCGAGCAGTGACGGCTCAATGCCATGTCCGCGCAACGCACGCAGCAAGTCTAACGCCTGATCGGGGGTGTACCCTTCATTGGCATCCAGCACCAGCCCGCACCTGGGATAGCCGCGCCAGATGGCCCGCAGGCGCTCGATGTCTTGCGTCATATCCAGTCCAATCTTGGTCTTCAGGATTTTGAATCCCGCGCGACGATACCGAGCGGCGAGCCGCGCCGCCATATTGGCCGCGCAGATTGGGATGGTAATATCAGTGACGAGACTGCACTGCCATCCCCCGAAGAAACGGAATAGTGGAACGTCCCAACTGCGGGTGAGTGCATCAATGAGCGCCATCTCTATACCTGCGCGTACGGCGGAATAGTTTGGAAGCTGCTCGGCGAGCTCGCATGCGATCAGACGCCATTCGCCGGCCTTGCGGCCAACCAACGCGCCCACGGTTTCCTCGAGCACCTTGAGCGCCACTGACTGATCTTCCACCGTGATTGGTGGCAGCGTTGGCGCCTCACCCCACCCGCACGAACCGTCGGCCAGCTCCAGCCGCACCGCAACATTCGCAACGCCCTCAAGGCTCGACGCCGCGGTGGTAAACGGCGCGGATAATGGCACGTTGAGGGGACGAATTTCGACGCGGGAGATGATATGCGATTTCACTGCCTCAGCTCATTGCCGCAAACTGCCGCCCCATGCAGGCCGGCGTGGATTTTTTGCACGTGACGTAAACAAGTTGATCTAACTACACATCCGGTGACATACGATTTACGGCATGATCTTAAACCAAGGCAGGCTGCTGAATCTTGTTCCTCAATGTCGCTTCATGGTTGCCAGACTATTGGCGGCCATTTTTTCCTATGGCACCCACTCGATAACGATGACCTTAATAGAGATGCGTCAAACTGGTCTCACAGTCACTGTATCTCGGCCGCATCGATAGACACCTCTTCATGGTGCTAAGCCCGGATATCTCCGCTGAGGAATTAGGCACACCCAGCAGACCGCAATTCGGTAGTGGCAAACAACATGAATTCGCATCATGATACCCCGGCAATTGCTTTAGCCGATTCCAGCACGGCTGATGCCAGTGAATAAACCGAGAGCTATCAATGAGTTTGATAATCCTGTATAGCAGCTCCCACTTGGTTCTGAATTCCACGCATCATGGCAATAACAGCGTCTCCTTCATTGACGCAGATGATCTATGCCATGGCGAGGAGAGGTCAAGATACGGGCAAGCGTATTTGCGCAGGATCGCTCAGCACGAGGCAATTTATGGCATTGTCCCAAGTTTTCAGACGGTGCACGTCATCAGTTCGCAGATGCATCTGCAACCCAGCAACATACGTGCGGCGATACTGGCTGAGTTGCCGCCCAGGCGGCCCCGTCCGCTCTCGCGCAGGTAAATGCAACAATCGGCTCATAATCTTCCATGGACGGGGCATGATGATTCCCTAAGGCCTTTCTGTATTCCAAACAATTTGTTGCATTGATATGGAGTCGCATGAAAATCGAGAACTGAAGGCTTCGCGACTGATCCATTCAATTGCTCTGCCGCTGCGCGGGTCAGATGTACAGCGCGAAGACAGATCGTAAGAACCGGATCATTCATGAGATTGTACACGTAACGGAAGGAAATCTTGCGGACACTTAGGTCAAAAGGTTAGTCAGCGTCGCGGGAAACCGGTAATGCCCGGCATCTAGCAGGCCAAACTAATGCATGTGTTAACCGAAAGGTCGAGCGGCACAGAAGCGCAGCGCCAGCAGCAGCGGCTCATCACGGCACTGTGTGAGTCGCGTCGCTATCCTCATCCCGTAGCAATGGTGGAGCACCTCGAAACGCATATCTCCCACGTTATGCTGGCCGGTGAGTTCGCTTACAAGATCAAAAAGCCGGTCGATTTGGGTTTTCTGGATTTCAGGGATCTCAAATCGCGCCGCCACTACTGCGAGGAAGAACTACGCCTCAACCGCCGCACTGCGCCGGCTATATACCTGGAAGTCATCCCGATCACGGGACGGGTCGATAAGCCTGTGGTCGGCGGCGCTGGGCCAGTCATTGAATACGCGGTGAAGATGCACCGCTTTCCGCAGTCGGCGCTGTTCTCGACTCTGCTCAACCATGGCGAGTTGACCGCGCGGCATGTCGATATCTTGGCTGTGCGTATCGCTGAGTTTCATGGCGATGTCACGCCGGCGGAAGCGGCCGGTCCTTTCGGCGAACTGCACACGATCAAAGCGCCGGTCTTGCAGAACTTCACGCAACTCGGCCCACTGCTTAAGAACAAGTCCGATCAGCATATGCTAAAGACGTTACGAGCTTACACCGAGCGCGCTCATGCGCAACTGCGCGATGTCTTTGCTCAGCGCAAGCGCGAGGGCTTTGTGCGTGAGTGTCATGGTGATCTGCATCTGGAGAATATCGTCTGGTTCGGCAGTGATGCCGTGCCTTTCGACTGCATCGAGTTTAATGAGCACCTGCGCTGGATCGACGTGATGAACGAGGTGGCCTTCGTCGTCATGGATCTCTGCGCGCGTGGCCATCCCGAGCTGGGCTTTCGCCTACTCAACGCATATCTGGAGCGAACGAGCGATTACGGCGGGTTGGCTGTATTGCGCTATTACATGATCTATCGGACGCTGGTCCGAACCAAGGTGCTGGCATTGCGCGCGCAGGAGACGAACACCACCCCGTGCGATGAAGCGCGTCGGATCCGTGGCTATCTGGAATTAGCACACTATTTTGCGGTCAGCAGGCGCACCGCCATCATCATTACGCACGGCGTTTCCGGCTCAGGTAAGAGCACGCTCGCCCAACACCTGCTTGAGGCGTTGGGTGCCATACGCGTGCGCTCTGATGTCGAGCGCAAGCGTCTTGCCGGGCTGACTTCCACGGCACGCACGGGCTCGGCGCCCGAGCGCGGCATCTACGCACCACAGGCGACACTTAACACCTATGCGAAACTGGCGCGCCTTGCGCGTCTGATTGTGAGGGCAGGCTATCCAGCAATTGTCGATGCCGCGTTTCTCAGGCGGGAGCAACGCAGACGCCTCCACGGTCTTGCCACGCAACTTGGCATCCCATTCGTCATTCTAAACTGCCAGGCACCGGAAGCCGTGTTGCGCGCCCGAGTGGCTGAGCGTGAACGCCACGGTCAAGATCCGTCAGAGGCGAATCTGGCTGTACTCGAACACCAGCTTGAGACTCGCGAACCCCTGACCTCGGATGAGCAGGCGACTGCCATTGTATTTGACGAAGGCGGAGATTGGTACGAGATGGCACGTATGCTGAAAGCGCGCCTCGGCCATGTTTAAGTTCGCGGTGCCGCAAATCCGAGCAGGCGTATTCTAAGAGGAACGTGTTTAAACAGCGCAAGATTTAGCTGTACGGGTAGAGAACAGCCAAGCAGCACCGTTACAATAACCGCGAAGACGTGCAATGAGCACGCGTTCATGTGAGCGCTTCATCTTGCTTTTATTCCATGCTCAACACAGCGGCACCTTGCAACTGACCCTTGCGCAGCCGCTCAAGCGCCGTGTTAGCCTGCATAAAATCAAGGCATTCGACTTCGGTTTTGACCGGCACGCGCGGAGCCAACGCGAGAAACTCCTTCGCGTCACGCCGGGTAAGGTTCGCGACTGATCTAACCTGCCGCTCTCCCCACAGGATTCGATAGGGAAAGCTGGGGATATCGCTCATGTGAATGCCGCCGCAGACGACGATGCCGCCCTTGCGCACCGCGCCTAAGGCTTGAGGAACCAACGAGCCGACCGGCGCGAAGATAATCGCCGCATCGAGTTCCACACGTGGATGCTGATTGGAATCCCCCGCCCATATCGCGCCCAATTGCCGGGCGAAATCTTGCGCCTCCGCATCGCCCGGGCGCGTAAAGGCATAGAGCTCGCGATGCTGGTAAACCGCAACCTGGGTGACGATATGCGCAGCCGCGCCAAACCCGTAAATGCCGAGCCGCTTGGCGTCGCCTGCCATCTTCAGCGAGCGGTAACCGATCAGGCCCGCGCACAATAGGGGTGCGGCATGCGCATCATCATACCTCGGATTGATTTCGAAGCAGTAGCGAGCATACGCGACCACATGATCGGCGAAACCACCGTCAATCTGATAGCCGGTGAAGCGTGCCGAGTCGCAGAGGTTCTCTCGCCCGTGTTCACAGTAGAAACAATGCCCACAGGTATAACCTAGCCAAGGCACGCCAAGCCGCGTTCCTAGTGCCCACCTGGCGTCAGGGCCCGTAGAGATCACCTCGCCTACGATTTCATGGCCCGGGATGATCGGCTGAGGAATATTCGGCAGCTCGCCATCCACCACGTGCAAGTCCGTGCGGCACACTGCGCAGGCTTTGACCTTCAGCAGAACTTGACCGGGACCGGGCGCGGGCATTGGCCGCTCTTCAAACCGTAAAGGTTGCCCAGGCTCATCTAATACCATAGCTTTCATACATGACATGATTTATGGTTTATAGGTTTAAAATCTAGATGGCTCATCAATATGAATTACGAGGCTCGATCAGCCGACGAGTTCGATCACACGATCAGGCGGACGCGGAAATGTTCGCGCTTACTGACGCAGATCAGCGTCCGCAGACCAAAGAGAGGCGCTAGGATTCAACCGTCGTGATCTGACGGCAAAATAGGCTTATTGAACGGCATCTACAGTTTACGCGCGAACCGCGTCGGCAGGACCTGCCTATCATGCCATTGCGCAGATTTTTAAAGCAGGTTGTGCTCACTTCAAAAGCAATATCTCGTGATTGACAGATTAAGCGCCTGGCTGCTGCGCAATCCAGTTACTGTGAAGGTTCATCGTAAGTAGATGTGACGGGGCTTCCGTATCAACAGGTCGATGTCAGCGAGGACTGCATCCGTCACCCGGTGAACGTTCGATGGATCGCTTCAAGGCTCATCCGCTGCTGGGTTCTTAAACTTCACTACATATGTTAAGGCAATAAGCTGAAGAGTAATTCAATAGATGCGTCCTCTCCACCTGCTCGTGTAGATGACCCATAAGCCCTTGACAATTATACGACTTCTTATTTCGTGTTTGCAGTAGCTACCTGTCTAGCTACCCGCGAGTAGGCCGCTAGACCGCCTCAAGGACACCCACAATTGCGAGTTTAGAAGCCTCACGTGTCGGCGCACTATGGCTAGAGGCACACTGACATTGTTATTTGATATAGGCAACCTGGCGCAGCTATTTAGAAATCCATTTGGATATTCATCTCAACTTCGATGGGTCGATCTTCTGTTGATGGCATCGGTGCTCGCACAGATCGCGGTATATGAGGATCTCGTGGGCGGGGCAAGAAGTAGAAATGGCCCAATACGCAACTCCGGGCTACTTCGCTGCTCCACTCGGAACCTGATCGACAATGACGCGGCGTATGCCTCCCAGTGGCCTCGTAGACAAACGGCATCGACCTTAAGAGGTTTAAGGTTGCTGCGTCTTATAGCTGATAGCTCGTTGTGAAGGTCGGATAAGATTTCTCGAATGCCCGCGCGTCGCTGGTCTCTATCCTGCGCGATGCTCACCGATGCTTTTAGGGAATCCCATTTCAACGCCGCTAGCTTGCCTGCTAAGACTCCGTACGTCTGTATGGGGTCTCAGGGCGTCTGCCGCCGGTTTATGTCGTCTAGCCATCTACTTTTGTCTACTCTAGACCTTCCCTACAACTAAGATGTCATGACGCTGCATTGCCACCGCTGAGCACTACTCTAATTGCTTAGCTGCTCGCCGATAAGTCGACAGCTTTTAATTGAGGCGCAACATACCGCCAGCTCTTTATCTATCTCCGCATGCTTCTTCAGTCGAGGCGGGCTTGCTGCACCGCGTCGCTCGGGCACTTGTTGTTCGGGAAATCTGTGGATAGATGAAGCCGTAACCTTACTCGCGATAGTACTGGGTGTTGACCTAGTCCATAATCTTCTTCGCCTACGCCGCTTGAGGTCCTTCGACCAGGCGGGCGAGTTGACCTTGTTGGCCAGGTATTTGAGGATTGCCGAGTTCTCGATGATGCGAAGGCCGTTGCCCTCGAGTACTAGCACCTGCCCGTTCGGATTGACGGTGGCGGACGGCGGCTGGAAATGCTCGCTCTTTAGGACGTCCACATCTTGCTCGTCGACCCGGATGTTGTGCTCGGCGATGAACAAGCGCGCCGGACGGTTGGCCAACGATATTGGACGTATATAGAGCTTCATTCGACCGTCCTCTGTTGACGCTGGCTTTACGTCCGCATCCTGTGACAAACGACGCAACGATCCAAAGCGCGATTCCTGCACGCCTGGATTGTCTACCCTGGTCGGCATGGCACTGGCGGGTGGTCATTGCGCTCGGCGTGAGTTGGCTGCTCGACGGGCTTGAGGTCACGATGGTCGGCTCGATCGGTCCTACGCTGCAGCGCAACGACACTCTGGGTCTGTCCGCGACCGAGATCGGCTGGGCGGCTTCAGCCTATATCGCCGGCGCGGTGCTCGGGGCACTCTTCTTCGGACGCCTCGCCGACCACCTCGGTCGCAAGCGCATGTTCCTAGTTACCCTGGCCGTTTACCTCCTCGCGACCGTACTCACTGCGTTCACCTGGAACATCGTGTCGTTCGCTTTCTGCCGCTTCCTGACAGGATTTGGCATCGGCGGCGAATACGCCGCGATCAATTCCACCATCGATGAGCTCATTCCGGCCCCCGTGCGCGGCCGCGTGAATCTTGCGGTCAACGGTACGTTCTAGATCGGTGCCGCAATGGGAGCCAGCCTCAGCATTTTGCTTTTGAGCCCTGATTTTATTGGGGCTAAATGGGGTTGGCGCATCGCCTTCGGATTGGGCGGGTTTCTCGGCATCGCGATCCTACTCGTGCGCCGCCACGTGCCGGAGAGCCCACGCTGGCTGCTCATGCACGGGCGCGTGGCGGAGGCCGAGGCGGTGGTATGCGACATCGAAGCCAAGGTTGGCGTTCCTCAAACAACTCGAAAAACCCTGGAGATGCGCGCGTTGCACACCATTCCCTGGGGCGAGATCGCCCGCGTGCTAGCGGTGCGCCATGGGCGGCGCTCGGTACTTGGCATCACGCTCATGGCCTCACAGGCGTTCTTCTACAATGCGATCTTCTTCACCTATGCGCTAGTGCTCACGCACTTCTACGGGGTGGCTGAAGAGCACGTCGGTTACTACATCTTTCCTTTTGCGCTGGGCAATTTCCTCGGTCCGCTGCTATTAGGACATCTGTTCGACACCCTGGGCCGGCGTGTGATGATTGGCACGACTTACGCGGTATCGGGAAGCTTGCTCATCGCCACCGCCTGGGCGTTCAACGAGGGCGTGCTCTCCGCAGCCGCGCAGACTGTTTGCTGGTCCGCAATATTCCTCTTCGCCTCGGCGGCCGCAAGCGCGGCCTACCTAACCGTGAGCGAGATCTTTCCGCTGGAGATGCGCGCGATCGCCATCTCGCTCTTCTACGCCGCCGGTACTGCGCTCGGCGGCTTCGCTGGCCCGCCACTGTACGGCGCGATAATCGAAGGGGGCAGCCGCAGCGGCCTCTTCGCCGCCCACGCGTTCGCCGGTGGGCTGATGTGCATCGCTGCGTTCATCGCATGGAAGCTCGGTGTCGACGCCGAGCGCCGCCCGCTCGAGGAAGCCTGCCCGCCTTTGGGCATGCAAAAGACTTGACAGCCGGGACGGGGCTGCTTGCCTCCGGTGTGTCGTCAATGCATTTATACCTTCGTTGACGCGGCTGTTGGCGCTCGCGCAGGTCGGCTCCACCATGTCCGGTGGCTGGTATTAGCGAGAGCCTGCTAACCGTTAATGTAGGCGACAGGCGTAGGCTGGCAAGCAAGCGATGCAAGGTAAGCTTTTTACGCAGGACTTTCTGCACGAGGGCATCACGCAATTAGCAGCGTGACATAAAGTCTCCGAAAGTGAGTTCCAGACGTTTGAAGAACGGCTTGAGAATATATTCGCGGCGTTTATAGATCCTGCGTTAGTATACCCGCGATAGTAGAAAGCGCATTTAATAAATGACTCCCTGACGACCACGAAAAATATCCCGCGCAGGAAGTCCGTTTTCAGCAGTACAAACTTCTTATGAGGAGGGGATAGATGTCATCCCGATTTACCCTTATCCAAAGGCTGCCCACACGCTTCCCTATCCGGGTGTTGCTCATCCTCCTCATAGCACTCCCACTCTCCCTTTGCATCTCCCCGATGCCCTCGGGCCAGCCTCTCACTCCGCTAACGGATCCGAGGACAGCGCTTGAGGAATACGTCAGGGCACCAGATGAGCATTATCACTTTGAGATAGCTGATGTCGAACGCGGGCCCCTGCTCACGCGGTACACGATCCGCATGCAATCGCAGGCGTGGAATCCAGGTGGTCTGGTCCTCAACCGCCCAATATGGGAGCA
>DATACK010000182.1:0-12301 GCA_036259115.1 Gammaproteobacteria bacterium
TTGTGAGGACTTCGGGGCATGGCAATCGCGGCAATGGTGCTGTACCCTCGCTGTGCGAGTACTGTTCATTTGTCATGCAACCGCTCAGCTGTTGGAGCTCAAACTGTCTCTGATATCAGACCGGTCTTGCCACGGGGAGACGGCCTTCCAGAAATCCGATCTATGCCTTTCCATTCAATCCATGATATAGAGCACGTATGACAATGGGCCCAAAAAGTCATGCATTCCGTGTGGGCATTTCAGGCTCTTACGGGGGCTTAAACCTGGGTGATGAGGCCATTCTCGAGGCCATTATCACGCAGTTGCGCCGTGCCTTGCCGGTTGAGATCGTTGTGTTTTCGCGCGATCCGCAGGACACCCTGCAGCGCCATCGCATAGAGCATGCGGTGCCCGTGAGACAATTGACACGGGCCGAGGCGCGCGCCGAGATCGAGCAGCTCGATGTCTTTGTGCTCGGCGGTGGTGGAATTCTTTACGACAATGAGGCAGAGGAATATCTCCGCGAGGCATTTCTTGCGTACGAGGCAGGTGTTCCGGTCGTTGTGTACGCGATCAGCGCAGGTCCTTTGCACCACCGCAGCACGCGCGGAGCGGTGCGCGATGCACTAAACAACGCCGCGATCGTTACCGTGCGAGATCGACAAGCTCGCAAGCTGCTTGAGGATGTGGGTGTTGAGCAGGATATCCAGGTAACCGCCGATCCGGCCCTACTGCTCGGCTGCGAGCCACTTGCTCCTGACCTGCTCAAGCGGGAGGGACTCGATACCGAGCGCCGATTGGTCGGCTTCTCCGTACGAGAGCCGGGACCGGCAGCCCCGGATATCGATGTGGATCATTACCATCAGCTGCTGGCTAATGCCGCTGACTTTATGGTGGATCGGCTCGATGCGGACATTGTATTCGTGCCCCTGGAGAGGCGACACATGGATATGCAACACAGCCATGCAGTCGTGGCGCAGATGCAATGTGTACAAAGGGCAACGGTATTAAAGGGCGAGTATACGCCGCGGCAACTCCTGACCCTGGTCGGTCATTTTGAGTTCTCGGTCGGCATGCGCCTGCATTTTCTTATCTTCTGTGCGCTGCAGAACGTACCCTTTGTCGCGTTGCCGTACGCCTCCAAGGTTACCGATTTATTGAAAGATTTAGAGATGGAGATGCCGCCGCTTTATCATGTCAATACTGGCCGTTTGCTCGCTGCCATCGATCGTTCTTGGGACTGGCGAGATTCCATTCGCGAGCGTATTCGGCGCCGGTTACCTGGCCTTCAGCAGCGTGCATTAGAAACGAATAGGCTGCTCGTGGATCTGCTCGTGCGTGTTGTCGCCTCAGCGCAGAGCACCTGACAATCATGCCTGCTCTGTCCCGACCCGTAGAGGCGCACGCCATTACTCTGCCCCCGCGTCGGGCGCTGCTCGCCGCTCAAACAGATGTGTTGGTAGTCGGTGGCGGTCCTGCCGGGCTTGGCGCTGCCGTGGGCGCAGCAGAGGCGGGGGCACGCGTTGTGCTAGCCGAACGCTATGGCTTTCTGGGGGGCAATGCTACGGCCGCGCTGGTGATGCCGTTGATGTCGTTTCACACGCAACGCGCTGGCTTGCAGCAGGCCGGCATCACGAGTCTATTGCCCGATGATCATGGGCCTGGCCATTCAGTAATCGGCGGCGTGTTGCGCGATGTCTTGGAAAGGCTAGTGAAAGCCGGTGGCGCAATCGCGCCATCTTTGGAGACCGGCTATGTCGTGCCTTTCGATCCGGAGATCTTCAAGTGTGTGTCGCTCGATCTGCTGGATGAGTCAGGTGTCGAGTTTCTATTTCATGCGCTGGCCACCGAGGTGCTCACAGATGCCACGGGCGTGGTATTCGAGACCAAGTCGGGCTCGATCGCGATCAAGGCGCACACGATCGTGGATTGCACCGGCGACGGGGATATCGCGGCGCGCGCTGGGGCGAAGTATGAGATAGGACGCGAGTCTGACGGCCTGGTGCAGCCGATGACTTTGTACTTTCGCATGGTCGAGTTTCAGCGCGCGGCGTTCGAGGCCTATGTCAAACAACATCCTGAGCAATGGCGTGGTGTATACGGCCTGTGGGATCTGATCAAGCAGGCCGAGGAGGCAGGCGAGCTGAATCTTGCGCGCGAGGATATCCTGTTCTTCGCCACACCGCACGAACATGAAGTCGCCGTCAACAGCACGCGCGTGACTAAGGTGCTCGGCATCGACGTCTGGGACTTAAGCTATGCGGAATGGGAAAGCCGCCGGCAAATGCGCCAAATCGCGGCATTCTTTCGGCGCTACGTTCCTGGCTTTGAGCGGACATACATCGCGCAGAGTGGCGTCAATATCGGCGTACGTGAGACGCGCCGTATTGTCGGAGAGTATCGGCTTACGGCCGAAGACCTGCTCCGCGCTCGCAAATTCGACGATGTGATCGCGCGGGGTTCCTATCCCGTCGACATCCATAATCCTGAAGGTAAAGGCACGACTTTAAAACGCCTCCCACCTGGGGAGGCGTATGACGTTCCGCTACGCGCACTCATTCCCAAAGGAATCGAGCATCTCATCGTGGCCGGGCGTTGTATCTCTGGGACCCACGAGGCGCATTCCTCATATCGGGTGATGCCCATCTCCATGGCGACCGGGCATGCGGCTGGGGTATGCGCCGCCCTTGCGGCAAAGTCGGGTAAAAGTCCGCGCGATATCCCCGCGGTGGAGGTTCAACAGGAGTTGGTCCGGCAGGGTGCGAACATTGGCGACCCGCAAAATTGATCAGCCATTCATATGTGCTGTATGCGTGGCTAAGCCCTTGTTAGGGCTGATCGCCTCGCAATCGGCTCGCGTTTGGTGGTGCAATGATCAGCCGGGCGGGCATCATTCTTGGATATCCCAGGTATACGCACATCCGGGAGAACACTATGACTCGTAAGCATGGTAACGAAGACGACCAAGTCAAGGACTTAGAAAACGGTAACGTGTATTTCTTCTATCGCCCCCGCGTGGGCGACGAGGAGCCAGAAAGCGTGGCAGAAATTCAGCGTCTATACATGGTGCTCAGCCCGCACGGCAAGCAGCGCTATCGGCTGATGGTGATCGGCCATAAAAAGCTGCCGGATCCATCTCGCTCTGGTCAGGGGCGGCTCTGGGGCTTTGTTGACCAGGTCACTGATGATCCCAAGGCGATCGAGCGCGATCTACAAGCGCACCGCTACAGCACCAAGACCCGTGGCGAGCAGGTATTACCCGCTGCCCGCCCGGCTGGCGAAGGCGTCTATCGCATCATCCGTCACGACAGTCACACGCACCTGGTGTATGCGCTGGAATTACCTGAAGAGCCTGATGAAGTACAAGAAGCGTTAAACATCGAGGCCGAGGCCAATTACATTCTCAGCATCAAGAATCCGGCCAAGCCGTCGTCGCGCGGCACCGGTTTCGCTGGCCAGAAAGCCGCCAAGTACCCACAGCGGCTTATGCAGATGTTTCGCGATCGGCAGTTCAGCGAGGCCGACCCAATCGATCTTCTCGATTACCCGCACGCGCAATTCATGATGATTGCAGTTGCGGAAGATGTCTCCGATGACTTAGGCATTGAGTTGCATCCGCAATATGAGACCGAGGCGACTGCGGAAATCATCAATGACCTTAAGATGGAAAAGTCCAAACATCCGCTTGAGCCGTTGTTCGAAGGCAAATGGGCGTGACATGTATTGAGCCTCTTCAAAAATGCTGTAAGTGTTTGACGCGTTGATGCAGTCTCTTTTCACGCGAATTGATCCCGAGGTCTTTCTTGTCTCTGGGCGGCATCAGGAGCGCGAGAGCATGCTTGTGGCCACTTGGGTGCTGATAGTCACGCTGCGCCCGGAGCGTGGACGCGTGCTCATGGCACTATCGCCTAAGAGTCTTACTGCTGAGCTCGTGCGCGCGAGTCGCCGCTTTACAGTTCAGCTTTTATCAGAAGGGCAACAGGCGCTCATCCCGCGCTTGGGACTGGTGTCCGGGCGTGAGGCCGACAAGCTCGATACCGTTGAGTATGACCGTACGCGCCGGGGCTTACCCGTGGTGATGGGCGCCTGTGGATGGGCCGAGTGCGATGTGATCGCAGAACTTACGACCGACGAGCGCATCGTGCTTTTGGGTCGCGTAGTCGAGGAACAGGTATTTTCTAAGCGGCGTCCGCTGCGGCTAAGCCAAGCGTATCGGGCGCTTCCGCAGGATGTGTTCCGCGCGATCGATGAGCAGAGGCTTAAAGACGGCGAGCGCGATCGGCCATAGTGCACGCGAAAAGCCGTACCCCCATCCGTGTCTTGATGCTCACTGATAGAGGTCGGAAGCACCAGCGCCATGCGGCCAAGGCTGCGCCGTCGGTGCTTGAGCTCACCATACTCCGCAGGCCTGCGCCGGAGCATCTTCGGGCAGCACTGGCGGAGACCGAGATTATCATCAGTGAGCGCAACCAGGCAGTAACCGCAGAGATGGTTGCCGCCGCGCCAAGACTCCGATACATCCTGCGGCTCGGTTCACTGGTCCACGACATCGATCTCGCCGCGGCCCGCCGGGCAGGCGTGAAGGTTTCGGCTCAGTCTGTTCGGGATAGCATTCTAGCGGCCGAGCACGTATTCATGATGAGCCTGGCCTTGCTCAAGCGCCTCGGCCGCTCGCTCAGGGCCATAGTCGAATTCACGCCGCGCGCGCCGGTAAAGAGGACGAATGAGGACACTTTCGCCTATAACTGGATGGGCTATCGAGACCTTCAGCCGCTCCAGGGTCAAAAGGTGGCGATACTGGGCATGGGAGAGATCGGGGTCGAGCTGGCCCGGCGTATGGCGCCATTTCATCCGGGCGCACTATGGTATCACAAGCGCAGCCCCTATCCGCCCGCCGTGGAACAGGCGCTTAAATTGGAACGCGCAAGCTTCAAACAGTGTGTGCGCGACGCGGATGTATTGGTGAGCCTGTTGCCCTTCACAGACGAGACGGCGCACTGCTTCGGGCAGACGGCGTTCGACATGATGCCCTTACATGCCGTGCTCGTACACGCGGGCAGCGGCGGCGTGATTGACGAGGCTGCGCTTGCCCGCGCACTCTTGGATGGGCGCATTGCCGGCGCGGCGCTTGATACCTTTGAGTTTGAGCCGCTCCCATCCGGTAATCCCCTCGTCAATCTGGCGCGCGACGGTCAAGTGAACCTCCTTCTCACGCCACACGTCGCCTCGGGCTCACTGCTTGACTCGCGGGCCGAGGACTTTGCCGAGGTCTTGCGCTTTCTCCGCGGTGAGCCCTTGCACTTTGAGGTCACCATTTAGTCGTGTTCAAAGTTCCTGCTGTCCATGCTCGATGGCAAGAGGCGATGGGAGGTCAACCGTCATTAGATCGCAGTATATTGTCACATCCATCGCACATTGTTCACTTACTTAAGGCATGGTCAATGTCAGCCGTCATTCCAGGCTCAATGGGTGAGCGGTAGGATAAGGGCAAAAATGTGCGGCGGCCTCAGGTGTATCACAATCATTGAGTTTAAGCTTAATTGAATGAATAAGGGCCTATGAATACTTATAACGTGCAAGCCTCTCAGTCAGGAGGAGAGTTGCCATGGCCAAGTGTGAGGTCTACGGCAATGCTTGTCATCTCTCCTTCTGCCGCTGGGCCATCTGCGCACGCCGGCAAGGGTGCAACAGGTTATCGACCACGCCCAAGCGGTTACCCGATCGATGGAAGGAATTGGTCATCTGTTAGTAGAGGCGCTGCCTCCTTGTTTGTTGTTGTCAATACGGAGGAATGCACTCGAGAAGGTGCGGGACCACCACAGAATGAAGGCATTCCAACTTTTACAATCGTAACTGCAACTTTTACACCTGGGCGTACGGAAGTGACAATTAACGCAAGTCGGTAAGGATTTGCTGCGTTCTCGCATCGTCGCTCATGACGAGCGCGACCGGTCGTTACGTCGATGTGAATAACTGACGGACGCCAGCGTTTCAACTGAAAGATTGCTTTAGGTTGGCGCATTTTCGCGCGTTTGTCGGCTACTGGAGTCGAAGTGTGCCGAGTACGGCTTAGCGTCAGCGCCTAATTGACTCCGTTTGCACCCAGCCGTCTGGAATTTGCGGGTTTCATAAGCGCGGAACCCTGTGAGATAAGCTCCGGCGCCGACAATCACCAACTCCTCGTATACTATGGCAGTTGTCCTGTTTGCTAGGTTCCTGGTTGCGCGACCGCCGGGAAATAGCGCGTGAACCAGTGGCTTGCCAGCTCTGCTACCCGCTCGAGCGTACCAGGTTCCTCGAAAAGGTGAGTGGCCCCAGCAACAAGCTCCAGCTTCGTCTCGACGCGAAGCCGTTGCTGTGCCTGTTGATTCATCCCGATGACAGGCACGTCCTTATCACCCACGATGAGCAACGTCGGCGCCTTCACCTTTGTGAGCTCCTCCCCGGCCAGGTCTGGTCGTCCACCGCGAGACACGACTGCGCTGATTCGCTCCGGTTCACGCGCTGCTGCGACAAGTGCGCCGGCTGCACCCGTGCTCGCGCCGAAGTAGCCAATCGGCAGGTGGCGAGTGAGTGGCTCGTGCATAAGCCAATAGGTTGCTCCAACGAGCCTTTGGGCCAAAAGCCCGATGTCGAAACGAAGATGCCTTGTCCAGCGCTCGGCCTCTTCCTCTTCGGCGGTCAAGAGGTCGATGAGTAAGGTCGCGCATCCTGCCTGCTGCAGGACACCCGCGACATAACGGTTTCGTAGGCTCTGCCGGCTGCTTCCGCTGCCGTGCGCGAAGAGCACTACACCGCGTGCGCCATCAGGAACGGTGAGGTTGCCTTTAAGGACCGTATCGTCCCCGGTTGGCACCGACACCTCCCGCTCGTACGGAGCCATGGATACTCACTATGCGTATCTGATGATATGCACAGACATTCAAAAACAATGCCCAGGCAAGAAAAAACCATGCCTCAGCATGCTTATAGGTTTTTACTTTTAAGTTTAAGGGTTGAGCGTACCGTTCAAAAGAAGTAATTCAAGCGCATCAGGTTGGGTTGGCAGGCTCTATTGTGGTTTTTGAAACGCATCCAAGGATTAAAGGTGCCAGCTTCTTGGCAAGAAAATTGAATACAATCTCATGCCCGATTCAATCCTGAAAGGAGGAAAGCAATGGCTCAGAGCTCAACCGGAGATACCGGCACGAGAGACGTAACCTATAACCTGGTTAGTGTTCTCTATCATGCATTGCAAGGTGCTGAGGTCTACGATCAATACATCCGCGATGCTGAGCAGCAAGGCAACCAAGATCTCGCGCAATTCTTCCGTGACACCAAGGAGGAAGATGCACGGCGCGCAGATCGAGCCAAGCAACTGCTCGGGCAACAACTGAAATAGGTATTGAGTATTATGCTTGGCGCTTGAACTATAGAAGAAAGATGAGCCGCTTTGAGGCTTGTAGATAGGCAAGACGGCCGTTTACACCTGTGCTGTCGAAGTATGCAGGTCGTGAGGATGTGGCCGTGCCTACCTAGCTTTGAGTCGGTTATCTGTCAAGATGCCGGGCCGCAGCACTATGTCCATCGATGATGGGTTGGCCATAAATCCAACAATGCGCATGGCCGAAGCCAGTCTCGGGCAGCTAAGCCCTGGACGCATCGGCGCCCCCTCGCAGCAAGCTCGGTCTGCGAGGGGTTGGTGTTGCGCCACAGATGATATCGTCTGTGTCGCAACACCAGGATCTTTGTCTATCCGTGGGTTGCTGACATGCAGATTATTCGTAAGCCACAGGTGAAGAACCGGGGAGTTTCTTAAGGTTGCTGATCAGGTGCGAGCACAGCCGAGACAGCAACGAACTTAGCTGGAGGCGGGCATGCCCAGCACTGATGAGGTCCTGGCCCGGACCATTGCGGACGAGGTAAAACCGCTGTCAGGCTCGACGGCGGACTTCGATGCGTTGATCGCATGCGTGGGTGATGCAGAGTGTGTACTCATTGGCGAGGCCACACATGGCACGCATGAGTTCTATGCCATGCGCGCGCAGCTTACGAAACGCCTTATTCTAGAAAAAGGGTTTACCGCTGTTGCTGCGGAGGCTGACTGGCCTGACGCCTACCGAGTTAATCGTTATGTGCGCGGCAGTGATAACGATACCCAAGCCGAGCAAGCTTTGGGTGATTTCAAGCGTTTCCCGGCGTGGATGTGGCGCAATACCGATGTGCTTGATTTTGTCCATTGGCTGCGTGCGCACAATGAGCGGCTCGTCCCTGAACGCAGGATAGGCTTCTACGGCCTAGACCTCTACAGCCTTCATACCTCTATTGGCGCCGTGCTCGATTATCTGGAAAAGGTGGACCCCGAGGCCGCCAAGCGGGCGCGGTATCGTTATTCCTGCTTTGAAGATTCCGGGGAAGATCCGCAGGCCTATGGTTTTGCGGCTTCCTTCGGTGTGGATGAAAGCTGTGAAAAAGAGGTCGTGGCCCAGCTTATCGAACTGCAACGACGTCGGCAGGCCATTATGAAGAGCGACGGGATCGCGATAGAAGATGAATCTTTTCAGGCTGAGCAGAACGCCCGCGTAGTGATGAACGCCGAGCAGTACTACCGCGCTATGTTTCAGGGTCGCATCTCTTCATGGAATCTGCGCGATACGCATATGGCAGATACGCTGGCTGCCTTGGCTACACATTTTAAACAACGCATGGGTACCGCCAAGATAGTGGTCTGGGCGCACAATTCTCACGTAGGCGACGCCCGCGCCACTGAAATGGGCGATCAGGATGAGGTTAATATCGGCCAGCTCACGCGCGAGCGCTATCCTGACAAAACCGTCCTCATTGGTTTTAGCACGTATACGGGAACGGTCACGGCGGCCTCTGACTGGGGTGGTTCCGCCGAACGCAAGCGGGTACGCGAGGGTCTGCCGAATAGCTTCGAAGCGCTATTTCACCGCACGGGCGTGCCCAACTTTCTGCTCGCGCCAAAAACGGTCGGCAAAGCAGCGCACGTGCTCAAAGCGCGGCGACTGCAGCGTGCAATCGGAGTCGTCTACAAGCCAGAAACGGAACGGCTTAGCCACTACTTCCACGTGCGATTGCCCGCGCAATTCGATGCCATTCTGCACATCGATGAAACGCAAGCCTTAGTGCCGCTTGAGCGCACAGCACGCTGGGAGCGTGGCGAGCTTCCTGAGACCTGTGCAACTGACGCGTAGTGCGAAGGCGCCATACGTGGGGTGAATGGACGTCGTTGATGCAGGCTAGCGGGGTGGAGAATCAATGGCTGTGCCTGATGGCGCGAGGGCTTTTCGCGCGTGGAGCAGTGCGCGAGTTCCCGTAATCTTACTAGCCGATGCCTCCCCAGGTGAGGTTCGCGACCTTTTCGTCGACCTTGTTCCATATTGGCGGTCGAGGCTCAAGACCTGGATCTAAGTAGTAATTTGGATAAGTCGTCCATCGATGCTGGCATCGAGTAGGTATCGGATCGGCCCAAGTGAATGGGTGTGAACCTCACGGCCAAAGCAGAGCCACTGTTTCAGTGGTGGTGTGCACGCGCAACCGTGCGGACCAGCTGTCTACATGCTTAGATGCGTTGGGCTGCCAAACGAACCTCGAATTCGAGACGCTTGTCGTTGACAATGCGCCGGTGGATCAATCCACGCGTGATCTGATTTATGGGCGCTATAAAGATTGCCGGTATATCGTTGAGCCGCGTCAAGGCATCGCTTGTGCGCGCAACCGTGGGATTGCGGAGAGCCGCGGCGAAATAGTCGCTTTCTTGGACGATGACTGCCGCCCGATAGCCGGATGGCTCGATGCAATCGCTGCAAATTTTCTAGCACGGCCTTGGCTTGCCTGTTGTACCGGTCCGGTGTTGCCGATGGAGGTGAAAACCCCGGCTCAAAGGCTGATGGAGGTGCGGGGTGGATTTAACAAGGGGTTTGTCAAAAAAGTCTTTGGCCGCGAACCTGTTGCGGATCAGTCGAAATCTTATCCCTTGCAGACCTGGATGTGCGGCACGGGCGGCAATATGAGCTTTCGCAGGTCGGTCTTCAACCGGATCGGCCTTTTTGACGAGTGGCTTCAGTCCGCTGAAGACCTGGAGATGTTCTACAGAGTGCTACGGCATGATTTGGAGCTCATCTACGAGCCGGTGGCTGTGGTGCAGCATCAACATGTAGACGATTATTGGGCGCTTCGCCGTAGGCTTTACCGCTGGGGCTTGGGCTATATCGCCTACTTGGCCAAGGTAGCGCGTCATGATCCTATTTATCGCAAAAAGGCGCTGTGCGAGATTATCGGGTGGTATTCATATCAGGTAAAAGATCGCCTGTGGCCTAGGCTGCGCGGCGAGCGCGATATGAGTCTGCCACTTGATTTGATACTCGCTGAAATCGCTGGCGGACTGGTCGCAATTCCCTGCTATCTTTTACAGTGGCTCAGAGCCCTGTGCTAAGCGGTTTGAGAGAGGCTTCTTTTGAGCCCTTTCTGGAGTAAAAAACAACACTAGTCAGTCCCCTTGCCAGCATCAGACGAGCCTCTTATCAGAGTTCGCATAGGAACTGGAGGAGATTACTCATCAGCCTAGTCTTATCACGCATAATGATCAAAGGAGCTTAACATAGAGTCACGGGGAGGGCTAACGGAAAGATGTATAGCTTAATGCACTCTGGCTTACTTTTAAGCTGAGAGATTCCGACTTATGACCGATATCCAGGAAACCGCGCTGCCCGGGATTGGGTTGCGCTTCGATTTTGTAACTCGCTCCGGCGAACGAATCGGCGTTATTTCCCATCATAGCGGCCGGCGCGATCTCCTGATCTATAATCGAGCCGATCCAGATGCCTGCGCGGTGACACTGCGCCTGGAGGAGGACGAAACACGCGCGCTCGCTGAGCTCCTCGGGGGTTCTCATGTCACTAAGGAACTCACCGACTTACAGCAGGTTGAGGGGCTTGCCATTGACTGGCTGCCGATTCATGCCTCGTGGGGCTGCGAGGGGCGGGCGCTCAAAGACGCGAATCCTAGGCTCATGGAAGAGGCTGGCGTATCCATTGTAGCCGTAGTACGTCAAGGCAGGATTATTCCCTCGCCCACGCCGGATTTTGTCCTAAGGGCCGGAGATGTTGCCGTGGTGGTCGGGACAGTGCAGGGCATCGAGGATACCGCAAAGCGGCTTCAAGCCGGGGAATGTCCTTAATTTGCAGGCTGCCGAACAGCACCCATCGTGATCGACACGGCTTTGGTGTACATCGAACTGGGTGCCTTAGTGGCGGCGCTAGCATTGCTTGCAAGGCTTGCAAATCGTTTCAATCTCTCGCCTATCCCCCTCTACCTGATCGCGGGACTTGCCGTTGGCAACGGCGGATTCATCGAGATTAGCTTCAGCGAGGCGTTTATTGAAATTGGCGCCGAAATAGGCGTTATCCTGTTGCTATTCATGCTAGGACTCGAGTACACGGCCGAAGAATTAAGCACAAGCCTGCGCAGTGGCATGCCGCTTGGTATCGCTGACTTCGCGCTCAACTTTCCGCCAGGATTCATAGCCGGACTTCTGTTGGGATGGCAGCCCATTGAGGCCTTGCTGCTGGGCGGTGTGACCTATATTTCGTCGTCGGGAATTGTCGCCAAGCTGCTGAGTGATCTAAACCGCGTCGGCAACCGCGAGACACCGGCGGTATTGACCATGCTGGTCATGGAAGACTTGGCAATGGCGGTATACCTACCTCTTGTCGCGGTACTGCTGATCGGAGGTGGGTGGCTCACTGGACTTATTTCGATCTGTGTGGCCATTGCCACCATTGTGCTAGTGATGAGGCTGGCGCTGCGTCACGGTGAGGTCATGAGCAGCATCGTGTCACACCACTCCGACGAAGTGGTTTTGCTCTCCACCTTCGGCCTGCTCCTGCTCGTCGCGGGGGTCGCACAGCGGCTGCAGATTTCTGCAGGCGTCGGCGCCTTTCTGTTAGGCATTGCACTGTCCGGCCCAATCGCCGAGCAGGCGCGTCGCTTACTCGGGCCCTTACGGGACTTATTTGCGGCCACATTTTTTGTGTTCTTCGGTCTGCAGATCAATCCTGCTGATCTTCCTGCGGTGCTGCTCGCGGCGTTGATACTCGGCATCATCACAGCGTTGACTAAGCTCTACACCGGCTGGTGGGCTGCAAAGCGTATGGGCATAGCGAGCCGAGGCCGCTTCCGCGCCGGTGCGGCGATGGTCGCACGGGGCGAGTTTTCCATTGTGATTGCGGGGCTCGGTGTGGCAGCCGGGCTTAGGCCGGAACTCGGACCGTTGTCGGCCGCCTATGTACTTTTCCTTGCGGTTACTGGTCCTTTACTG
>DATACK010000183.1:0-2399 GCA_036259115.1 Gammaproteobacteria bacterium
TACCGCGAGTGGCGTTCACAGTCGCAACACAGGGCACTTGCCCACAGGCGCCGACAGGGAGGTGAGTGCATCATGATAACGTTGCAATTCATGCTCCTGATGCTGGTGGCCATCAGCGGCACGGGGTAATACTGACGCGCGATCCGACTAGACAGGCTATCGGAGCTAGCCGCTATGGGCTGTTGTTGCGATCCTGTTTGTTGCCTTGCAGGCGCCCGATGGGGCCCGTAGTCAGCGTGATCGTAGTGCCGTTGATGACGCTGTTAGCGCTGGCAAGGTGAGCGATTATCAGCTCGACCAACAAACGCGCTCGTCAGAACAATGAAAGTGCGCACCCGCAGGCAACCATTCTTGCCCGCTGCGCTGAGTCTTGGCGCGCTGTTGTTATGGGGCTTGACAGGCCTGCAAGGTTTTGGCCATTACGATGGCGTGTACGGATTGTTACTGAATCACACGGCGGCGGTGGAGCGCCACACGACCAACGTGGTGATGGCCGTGACATTTGACTATCGTGGCTTTGATACGCTAGGTGAGGAATTCATTTTGTTTGCGGCCGTAATGGGTGTGGGCCTGCTGCTGCGAGAGGAACACACCGCGACCGAATAAGCGCCTGAAGATGAGCTCCCTGGCCGAAACGTGCCGCCCACCAGTGATGCCGTACGGGCGTTCGGTCTCTTATTCGTCGACATTATAGCCCTATTTGGCATCTATCTCACCATCCACGATCATCTGACACCAGGCGGCGGATTTCAGGGTGACGTCTGGCTTCCTCGCTACTGCTGATCTATTTGACTCCGATTCCACGATCTTCCAACGTATCGTCTCCAAGACCTGATTCAGGTGATAGAGACGGTCGGTATGGCCGGTTTCACTGTGGTTGGGCTACTCGGGCCATTACAAAACACCGCCTTCGCTTGGACGTATCGGTAATCTCCTGTCCGCAGGGACTATCCTGCTTGCTGGTCTCGCCGTGCGCATAGCGGTGGCCTTCGGCTCGGTATTGCTCGTGAACGATTTCATAGAATAGGCACTGCTCATACGCGTGATGGCAACTCAGTAGACAATAAACGTATATGGCTTTCTTTCCTTACGTGGTTGCGGCTTGGCTGTTTGTGGCCGGATTGTTTGGCATCGCCACGAGCCGCAACTTCATGCATCTGGTGAGTTGCCTTGCGGTCGTACAGTGCTCGACGTATATACTTCTCCTTAACTATCGGTTATCGTGCTGGCGCGACTGCGCCGATCTTTTACGATATATCGTTGAACACACCGGCCGTAGATCCCGTGGTGCAGGCGATGACCCTTACTGATGTGGTGGTAGCCGCGGTAGTCTACGCGCTCCTGCTAGCCATCACGGTGCAAGCCCAAAAACGATCGGCACATTCGATCCCGATACCTTGAGCGCCATGCAAGGCTAATAGTTCCTGCATGGCTAGTCTTCCGCCCTGCCGATTGCCATTCCCTTCTTGGCAGCAGCACTGCTGGCGGGAGTTGAGGCGATCGCCCCAGATCACTGGTCGATACACTCGCGATTGCTACCGCCATAACGGTCACCGTAATCTGCGGACTACTCGCCGCACAGGCCTTCCTACACCGATCACCTACTGGTTCGGCGGCTGGCTACCCGAACACGGTGTCGCACTGGGCATTGGCTTCACTCTCGACTTCATTGGCGCCGGCCTGGCGATGTTTAGCCCGCTGCTGATGACTGGCACGCTGGTGTACTCGTAGCGGTACTTCTGGCGTGGGCACGCTCTTTCACGCCCTAATGCTGATTTTATGATAGCCATGGTCGGCTTCTGCCTAGCGGCGATCTGTTCAGCCTATTCGTCTTCTTTGAGTTGATAAGCGTCACGGCCTATGCGCTTACCGCTTACAAGATCGAGGAGGACGGGCTGCTGTAGAGCACCATCATTTTCGCGGTCGTTAATACCATCGGCGCCTCTTTGCTCTTGGCTGGTGGGGCGCTGCTGTAGGGGCGCACCGGCGCCTTCAATCTGGCGCAAATTGGAAGGCCACGGGATTGGCCATCGGATTCGCGACGGCTACAGCGGCGGTGTTCATCGCGTTGTACGCACTTTTTCGTCGGTGCAAACCTCACAGACAACAAATCGCGTTCCGCTCTGCCGTTGCGCACGGCCTTGCATGGTTGCAGACGCTGCACTCCAGTCGTGTAGGTGACTATGTCGTTTGGCTCACCCTCGTGTCGCGTTGCTAGGCCTTGCGTGCACCGCTGCTTTCGGTTGATCGATCTTTCGATACCTTCTTGCATAAACTTACTCACCACCTTGCGCGTGCGCCGACCGCACTGCAAAATCGACCTCATGATCGCGCCACCCAAACCGTTGGAGATGATGACGAGGCTGATCGAGATTCCTTCGATCAGCAGCGTAAAACCC
>DATACK010000184.1:0-7331 GCA_036259115.1 Gammaproteobacteria bacterium
TAAGCATTGCCTGTGTAGAAGAGCGCGCCTGAAGGCGCGATCACTGGATCCCAGTAATAGACCGGCTGCTCCATACCTTCCTTAGCCGTGCCTATACCGATCTTGAAGCCGGTGTAGTCAACACCGTAGGTGATAACCGGCCAACCATAATTGCGGCCCGGTTGCGGGTGATTAAGCTCGTCACCACCCATTGCGCCGTGCTCCACAGTCCAGAGCTGGCCTGTCTCAGGATCCAGGGCTGCGGCCTGGACGTTGCGGTGACCATAAGACCAGATCTCGGGCCGCGCGTCTTCGCGCCCTACAAACGGGTTGTCGTGTGGAACCGAGCCGTCAGGATTGATCCTGACGATCTTCCCAAGCGTAGTAGAAAGATCCTGTGCCCTATCGCGGTAATCATAACGGTCGCCCGTTGTGATGAATAGCGTGCCATCGTGGGCGAACACGAGGCGCGAGCCCCAGTGATTGGGACCGCTAACCTTTGGAACTTGTCGCATATCACCTCGACATCTTCGAGCGCGCGTTCTGTCAGCCGCCCGCGTGCTACCGCCGTTCCCGCACCGGTCTGCCCGGGTTCAGAGTAGGATAGATACACAAGCCGGTCTTGAGCAAAGCTTGGGGACAGCGTTACATCGAGGAGCCCACCTTGGCCCTCCGCGAAGACATTCGGCACACCTTGAAGTGGTGGCGAGACCTGCCCATCCATCGTCACAACGCGCAACCGGCCGGGGCGCTCGGTGACCAGCATGCGTCCGTCAGGCAGGAACGCGAGACCCCACGGGTGTTCGAGCCCTCTGGCGAAAGTCACCGCACTCATTGGCGCTTCAATAGGCTGCGGTGTTGGCGACTGCGGCGCTGGGCCGACCGGAGTGACAATCTTGCAGGCGAAGACCAAGCTTGCGAGACACAGGAGACCAAAATTACGGAGCATGGATCACTCCTCTTACATCTGCGCGAATTACCAAATTCTACGACCGGCGCGCCGTCAATTACTCATGTCAAATCGGCGGATAATTCCGTTTCTTTTTATCACCAATTTCGAAGCGCTTGTCCGCATGCAACTCACTTATGCTGTGGTGGCCGCGAGAGAAATCGAACTACGACTTCCTGATTACGAATCCAGTACTTGACTGGTAAGTAGCTGTTTTTAGAGTCATCAACTATGGGGCCCCGTTGCATATGCATAACTGTACATAATAGGGCATAACTAATCCCCGCAAAATCCGAAGATAAATCGTCCTAAAGTGGTGGCCTAGCTTCCGCCGGACATCGACCTTGCAGGCAAAGGCGAAACGTGTAGAGGCTTGTGCAGCCACTGAGGCACTCACCAGTACCGACGCCAGAGCGGCGGGCCATCAGCCAGTATATGGCGGGAGTTAAGGCGCACCAATAAGTGAAAAGTTGGCGCACCCAAACTTGCCACAGCTTGCGCGTAAGTCACAATACGGTTTCTCAATATAGAATAAGAAATTCCAGCGAGCGTATATTCTTGATTTATGACGCCGCACGGGTTCTGCTGCACAGCAGCCTTGGAAAGGGCGCATGGGGTGCTGCGGCCTGCTTAGCGCCATTAGCGGCCTTTGCATACCCGATGATCTAGATTCAGCGCAGCGCTCGACAATGCGTCTAAACACCCTCCGATGAGACGAGAATTTTGGCGGCAGTAGTGGCGCCGATCGTGACGGGTTCGCGATCGGCGGAATGTATAGTGACAGCATCGGCTATTGGTTGGCGGGGGGCGACGGTGACGCGCGTGCCGGGTGTCAGGCCATGATCGCTCACGTAGCGGAGGAAGCTCGGATCCTGATCCAGCACGCGGACGATGCGCAAGAGGGTATTGGTCGGGCAGTCAGTCAGGTGGGCCAGGTGCTGCCGGGGAGGCTTGCCGGTTCGCGGTGGGATTGGGTCACCATGAGGATCGGCCGTGGGATGGCCTAGATAGGCATCGATCCGCTCGAGCACCTTGTCTGAGATGGCATGCTCTAGTTCCTCGGCTTCGGCATGAACTTCAGACCAATCCAGCTCTAGGACTTCGACCAAGAACAATTCAATCAGCCGATGTCGCCGCACGATTTGCAAGGCGAGCCTGGTCCCTGCTTGTGTAAGCCGCACGCCCCGGCGCGGTTCATAGCGGATCAGCCCGGCCTTAGCTAAAGACTTAACCATCGAGGTACCGGTACCGGGGGTGACGCCCATCGCCGCGGCTATCCGCCCGACCGGCACAAGCTCCCTTTCCGACGCAAGCCTTTGCTGCGCCTGATAGACTTCTTTCAGATAATTCTCAACGGTAATGCTGGTCATCTACGCCTCATTATCCGTTTATTATAGGTTGATCCGCTCGGCTTGACAGGCTTGTAATGGATGGTATAGTGTTTGGTGCTTTGATTATTCAAAGTAATAATTTTAATAGCTTGAATAGTGGTTTTCGAGTGGTGAAAGCCAGTGCCTGGTCTCTCGGCGTTCTGATAAATTACGTGACGAGTGAAGCAGCCTTAGGAAGCGGCCTTGTCGCTGAGCAAGTCGACTCGGTTCCCGCAGAGCGCGTGTGCAAGTCAACACGGGCGTCTGATAAGAGCCAGTTCACGCTCTTCAACCCAGTCCCGGAATGGTTAATGCGGGAGATGAATACCGACCGGCCCGACATGACCGAGAGCCCCTACACGGTTGATGCCGGTCATTTTCAGTTCGAATTGAGCCTGGCCAATTACACCTACATCGAGGATGAAAGTGTCAAGACGGAAACGTTCAGCGTACTGCCAACCAATCTTAAGGTTGGCTTGCTGAACAACGTTGACATCCAGTTCGTGTTCACACCGTACGTGCACGAGGAGGCGAAGGCCCTCGGTAATGAGGCCGTCACGGCTGGCTTCAGCAACACTACACAAGATGGATTCAGCGATGACACACAGGTCCGCCTAAAGATCAACCTCTGGGGCAACGACGGCCCAGAGCTCGGCTTCGGAGATACGGCATTGGCCATCATGCCGTTCATTAAATTTCCAACTGGTTCGGACGAACTGACCAACGATCATGTCGAAGGCGGTGTTATTTTCCCGCTAGCGGTTGCGCTGCCCAGCGAGTTCGGCCTCGGGGTTATGGCGGAGGTGGACTTCGTCTACAACGAGCTCAAGGAAGACTACGGCATCGATTTCGTTCACACTGCTACCATCGGTCACAATATCGCCGGCAACCTTGCGGGCTACATTGAGTACGTCGGCGTCGCGCCGCAAGGCACTGGCGGCACGTATCAAGCAATCGGCAGCGCCGGACTCACTTACCGACTTACCGATGACTGGATTGTCGACTTCGGCGGAACCGCCAGCCCGTCCGACAGCGCTGACGATTTCACGGTGTTCGTTGGAACCTCCTTTCGGTTATGAACGGTTCGATCTAAATGAGTGATCACAAAGATCCTCAGCCGAGGGAGAACGCAGAGATGTATCAGAAGCCGAAACGGAGCGATTACCGGGATGAATATGTAGCGGCCAAACATGCTCAAGAGATCCACAAAAGCGGCAAGTGCGGCCTAAGGAGGCGGGAGTTTCTCGCACTGGGGGGCCTTGGAATGATAGGGGGATCGTTTGCGCTTGCGGGAGGGTTACGTCAGGGCGGGTATGCACAGGCGACGGTTTCCAAGGCGGTTGCTGAGCATAACGAGCTGCATCACGATGTGGCGAATCACGACCATGGTTATATGGGGACGGTCGGCGACATTAGCGGGCAAGAGCTAAGTGTATTCAATCCGAGCCAATACCTGACGTCATGGAATTTCAATCACCTGCCAGAGCCAATGCGAAAGCAGTTTTACCGGGAGTCCACCCTGCCAGGAGGACAGACGCTACGTGAATACCTGTTTGTAGGGCGTGATCGCGAGATCGAAATTGCACCAGGCATTTACTTTCCGGCTTGGACCTACAACGATCAGGTGCCGGGGCCGACCATTCGCGCTACGCGAGGCGATCGGATTCGCATCTGGTTTATTAACGAGGGCAGCCATCCGCATACGATCCATTTTCATGGGTGGCATCCATACGAAATGGATGGAACATTTAGTGAGCAGTCCGTTCAGCCAGCTAAACGAGGATTAGAAGCGCCTTTCGGGCCAGGCGCTGACGTCAACCCATGGCTGGCGCAGGGGGCTACGCAGCTTCGTCAGCGTGGTCTGGATATTTACGAGTTTGACGCGGAGCCGATAGGAGTGCACCTGTATCACTGCCACTCTTCACCATTGAAGCATCACATCCATAAAGGACTTTATGGAGTATTCGTGGTCGATCCGCCGGGTTCAGGGCAACCGGCCGATCGGCGTCACAAGATTGACCCAGACACCAATGAACCCCTGCCGAACGACCATCCGATCCATGAAATGATGATGGTCATGAATGCCTTCGACACCAATTTTGACGGCGAGAATGAGGTGTATGCGGTGAATACCTTTGCACATCATTACATGCGGCATCCGATCAAGGTCAAGATCGGGGACCTGGTCCGCATCTATCTTGTGAATCTCACCGAATTCGATCCGATCAATTCATTCCACCTACACGCGGGGTTCTTTCGAGTCTACCGAACGGGGACCAGCTTTGTATCACACGAATATACAGATACTGTGATGATGTGTCAGGCCGAGCGAATGATTCTCGAGTATCGTTTTCGCTGGCCGGGTAAGTATATGTTCCACGCGCATCAGAGCGAATTCGCGGAATTGGGATGGATGGGGCTGTTCGAGGCAGTTGATCGAGTTGCCTGAGGCGTTCAGGGTTTCCGAGCGACTCATCAACATAGATTAGCAGACATGAACACCACAACTGAAAATGGCCCAAAATTTAGGGATCGCTCAAAAGTGCTTCACTGGTCGAACCGCATTCCTACATGGCTTACGTTGACTGGGCCACTAGTTCTGCTCGGATTGGTGATCTGGGGCATTCTGGCGATTAAGCCGCTGGAGGTGTTGCACGGCGAGGACCTTCCGCCGGTCGAGGAGCTCACGGTAACCCACACAGTACTTCCGCGGCCGGGACTGATTGAGCTGTACGTTGTCAATGGTGGTCCCGACCCCGTGACGATCGCCCAGGTGATGGTGGATGAAGCTTACTGGTCATTCTGGATGGAGTCGGGCAATGGAGCGACAAATGATCCATCGCTCAAGGCGCTCGCTCCGGCAGAGCGCGCGGCGGAACTTGAGCGCCGGCAAACTGTTGATCACCTTGGCCGTGCTCGCATCATGGTGCCATACCCTTGGGTGAGCGGCGAGGCGCATGAAGTCGTGCTAGTCTCCGAAACGGGGGCGACTTTCCCAAGCGAGATCGAGGTGGCCGTCGAATCATCGGCTCCGACCGCAGGGTATTTTGGATTGTTTGCCCTGCTCGGTCTGCTGGTAGGAGTGATTCCGGTATATCTCGGCTTAGGATGGTACCCGTTGATGCGGCGGCTAAGTGAGCGAACGATCAACATTTTGTTGTGCTTTGCTGTCGGTCTACTGGCATTTTTGTTGATTGATACGGCGGTCGAGGCGTTCGAGACGGCAGGCCAGTTGCCGGAGATTTACGGGGGAATCGCGCTGATCGTACTGGGGACCGTGGGGAGCATGTTAGTGCTCACGGCCGTGGATCAATGGCTTACGAACGTGATGCGACAACGGCGGATAGGGGGCGAGCACCTAGCATTGGCGTCGATGATCGCCTTTGCTATAGGCCTGCATAATTTGGGAGAGGGGTTGGCCATAGGCGGAGCCTTCAACCTCGGGGCGGTCTCGTTGGGGGCCATGCTGATCGTCGGCTTTACGCTGCACAACATCACGGAGGGGCTGGCAATCGTGGCACCGCTCGGGCGAAGCAAGGTTAGGCTCGCGCAACTCGGATGGTTAGGATTGCTGGCCGGCGGGCCAACTGTGCTTGGCGGCTGGGCGGGGGCTTTTGCCTATTCGCCGGTGTGGTCGGTAATTTTTCTGGCGATTGGAGCCGGAGCCATCTCTCAGGTAGTGGTGCAGATTTGCCGGCAGATAGCGCCTGATGATTGGCGAGGGATATTTAAGCTACCGAGCAATATCGGCAGCTTAGCAGCTGGTTATATGGTGATGTACGTCACGGGTTTGTTCGTGGCCGTATAAAGAAAGCTGTTTACAATGAGGGGGAGGATGGTTAGACATGGCGTTTCATCACATGGCGGTGCTGGAGCTTGAAGTAGTTAAAGCCGCTGCATTGTACGTTGAATATCTCGGCACCACCGATGCAGATGGCGCATCCGAATACTAGCTATTTTTCAACACTAAACTAATCTATACGCTCAATGGGACACTGCGCTAAGCGTCGGCACATGCAACCGCCCTTAACAACGTCACGCCAGACGTAGAGGCATTCGCTGGCATTATTGCAAGATTTTCGGGGGGGATGATAGAAAATGTACCTGCCCTCAAGAGCCCAGCCGCTGATTTGTTGTCTCGAGACTAGAATACGGTTGATTTCATGCCCGCGACACAGAGGAAAAGGTTGGTGGGCAGATTACTTGTCGTCCTGACCATCGGGGTTGCGGTGACGAGTATTCTTTTTCATAACCAGGCTCAGGAGAGCTCCCGTCCCTACCGGATCACTTTGATCGCCATGGGAATGGCCTTCACGCTGCGCGACCGGCCCAATGTGAGAAACCCGGAGCTGGTCCTCCCTAGTAACCGCCTAGTGGAAATCGAAATTCGGAATGAGGACACGGGTGCCGATCATAATCTAACGATTGATGCACTCGACGTGAAAACCCCGGTACTTAGCCCCGGCGAGTTGGCGGTGCTGCGGTTTGTCGTGCCGGAAAGCAAGATACTGGCGTACTACTGCATTCTCCATCCGGTCACAATGAGGGGCCAGATACGGGCGGAATAAGGAACTGTTTCACAGCCATTGTTTCTGCTCCTAGTACTGTCAATCCGGCTGTACTTGGCACCTGAGGGCCAGGGATGTCCATTGAGGCGACACTCTCGCGCAGGTGATATTTCTCCAACACGAGTATACGTGCAATCCTTAAGTCGCTTATGGCTGCAAGCAAGCACAACAGGCAAGTCAGGCGGTGTTTCGGCGTCGCCTGATAAACCAAGGAGGCCATTATGGCTATTGAACTCAATCATACGATCGTGCCAGCGTACGATAAGGTCGCATCGGCGACATTCTTCGCGAGGATTTTCGGACTGCCGTACAGGGAGGATTCGCATGCTTATTTCGCGGCGGTGCGTGTGAACGGTTCATTGACCCTCGACTTCGCCAACAGCACGAAGTTTGAGCCTCATCATTATGCGTTTAAGGTCAGCGAAGACGACTTCGATGCGATCTTCGCACGCATCAAAACCGAGG
>DATACK010000185.1:0-2012 GCA_036259115.1 Gammaproteobacteria bacterium
CTCCGCCGCCATGACCAAGGGCGTGGCGATATCCGTCAAGGCAAGACCATGATCTCCTGCAGCCTCGATAGCGGCTCGGACTGCCGTAACCTTGCTTGTCAAGGGCATAACGTAGATCGGCGAGCTGGTGAATGCGACCATCCCATAGACATTATTGGGCCGTCGATTGACAAAGTTCAACAATAGGCGGCTGGCCGCCGCTGCCTTACTTTCTTGACCCCCGGTGGGCGTGTCACCGGCAAAGGTATCGTTCATACTGCGGCTGCGATCCAAGACAATCACCATCTGCGCGCCCTCCACAACCCGCTCCGTCTTGCGCTCACTTCGCTGCAATCCACTGAGCCCAATCACTAGAGCCGCGATGGCTAGTGCTCCAATGGTGCGCAGCGCCAGGCCCGATGCCTCGGACAAGCCATCTCGGGGAATGAGGCTCAGCCACGGATAGGTCGCCGCCGTCAATCCGCTGAACATATACGGCAAACCAGTCAGCACCAACAATGCCAAAGCCCACGGATGTTCAACCTGGAGATTCACAAGATACCCTGCTCTGCCAACCGGCATTGGCGGCAAAGTGACTCCAGCCAGGCAAGGTCAACTTCTGCGCTGTGAGGCGCAGCGCGATCGCCAAAAAATAATCGCCGTGAACTATCGAAGAAGGTCTCAATGCTGGTGCGCAGCGAGGCGAAGCTTGGCCGCTGTGCGAAGAAGCGCTCCAGATGCTCGGCGAACACGACTTCGCCTGCAGTCTGATTGAAAGCCTGGTGGACGGTGCGGAAGCCATCCCGCAGTGCCTGCTCATCGTCTTCCTGGCGCTTTAATCGACGCAGTGCGCGGCACGCCTGAGCAAATGGTGCCTTAATGCCACGCCGGAATGGCCAAATCGAATAAAGATAGAGCCAGTAAATGCCTGATAAGACGCTTAAGCTCGCAAACAACGCGAGCGCGTACGCTGGCCGTGTCGTATCGATCAATGATGGTGGCGCATCGGCTCGAACGGGAATGTCCCAAATGTTTTCCACCAACGGCTCCGGCTCCAGCAACGGCGAAATAGAGAAAATCCAGTCCGGCACCTTTACCGCGAAGCTGTCATTTTTGCTGGTGAAGCGCAGCTCAAAGCCAGGAATCACGTCGAGCGTCACCAACCGTGGCGTGGCGAAAATCTGATAGTTGATCGTAACAAGATAACGATTGAGGTTATCTCGCCGCGCTTTTTTCATCCTGGCCCCCTGCAACTCCAACCACGAAGTTACCCACCGCGAGGCCGGCAATGAGCTGCGCTGCAGGTGATAAGGTCGCTCCACCGCGACCTGCACTTGCTGGCGAACCTTGTCTCCGGTCAGAAGACCGTACGCGCGCGGGGCGCGCAGATGAAAGACCTTGACGCGCGCATTCTGTTTCGGCTGCGCTGCCCAACCCGGGATTAGGTGATGCTGACCTTGGCGCGCCGTAGGCTGACCGGCGCCCGGGACCCGCGCCCAACCAAAGTCGGAGGCCTGCGCGTGGCAGGGCCGGACAGCGCACACTAACACCGCACCGATCAGCGCCATGGCAACGCCGCCGAGCACATGACTAAGTATTAAGCCCCGCCCCGTCATCGCTCGATAAAAAACTGGTTGAGGTGATCGCAATCAATCCTGTCAATCAAAAAATACGGCGTGTATCCAAACTCTACAAAGACACCCTCAAGCGTCTTGCGGCGCTGCTCGAACGTCTCACGCAGACGCCAACACAATTTAGATCGCAGCAAAACATGGCGTTCCGCGCCGGTCTCGCTGTCGCGCACGCGTGCGATGCCAAGCCGTGGTGGATACTGAAACTCCACGCTGTCCCATAATACGATCGGCACCACATCGTGCCTGCTTAACGCGCGCAACAGGCGGCGCGTGAAGTCCAACGGGAAATGGAAATCGGACAGCACGAATACTAGCGAACGGCGGTATCCGATCAGTGGTGCCGCCTCGATCAGGCCTAACGCTTCGCCTGCAATGGGCGGAGAAATCCTTAATCTCTCC
>DATACK010000186.1:0-4843 GCA_036259115.1 Gammaproteobacteria bacterium
GAGCATCCTTCCTAGGCTTGATGTCTTCTTTGAACCCGCGTAGGCGCTTTGCCGACGAATCCGGCTCAGTCAGTAATGTAATTAAAGATAACGCGCCCGGGGGAAAAGCCACTAGAAATGTGTCAGTGTTTCGAGCGCTCAACGCGTTTCGCTCGATGCCCTGGCTTCGTGGCGAGGGTCTTGTTATGTGAACTGTGGTTACAAGCCATTGCCATTTTCTCTCATGGTCTAAGGACAGGAAAGTTATGAAATAAGTTCTCTCTCTTGAGAGAACTCCCTGTGACCCTCTGGGTATTGTTTTTCCCACTCCTTGCCGTTGATCTGCGTGATTGTCATACGCTCCACGGTGTCAGGATCCAGGCAGCGGACATTGATGCTGAGTCCGTCAGGATGAGAGCGTGGAACATAGAATGACTTGATGCCGCATATGGAACAAAACCAGTGCCTCGCGGTATGCGTGTTGAAGGTGTACAGGGTCAATGCCTCGCGGCCGCTGAGCAACGTAAAGCGATCGCGCGGCACGATGAGGTGTAGGTAGCCGGCCTTGCTACAGATCGAGCAGTTACATTCGAGCACTTGAATATGTGCGGGCGCAATGACTTCGAACCGAACGCGTCCGCAATGACATCCACCAGTATGTTTCATTAGGACTCCTAATGTGTTGTTCGCTATGGGCGTTCACTAGCCCACGCAGGATAGAGTCAAGGAGACTATACGCGGGCGGCGCAGTTCGCTGAGCGAAATCACTGACGTCGGCGATAGTACGTGCCAGAGAGCCTGCGCACCCACCAGCGACCGCTCGCAGCTTTCTCCCGCAGGCTCGTGAAACGATAATCATAAAGCATGCGCTGCATGTATTTGGGTGGCACTTTGGGGAAAGGATTTTGTTCGAGCAGTGCAGTGAGCAGTGCAGTGACCTGCGGCGAGCCTTGCAGCAGGCGGGGCAAAACGCTTCGAACCACGGCTGATCGGGCGCGATATCAAGCGCTGCAAACCACATCTGCCAGTCGAGTCGTGGCTGAGGCGGAACATTCCATAGCGGCGGCGAACCAGTGGTCCAGGTTTGTACTCGGATACGTAGTGGCGCCAATGGCGTGTGTGTCAGTCGAGCCCCCGATGATGATCTTCGGGCGCCGGACCGTCATCAGTGAGAAAGGCCCATACGGAGTCACGAGGCATAGTGCTTCCAATATATTCACAGGGCTCGTTCAGCCTTCGTGCCCACGTGAAAACTTGGGGGCGACCTCCATGGTGCCAAGGACGATGATATAAGCGGCGAAGATCAGCAGCGCCTCCTTAAGTTGGAAGATGGCAGTAAGCGGCATCGCCCAAGATTTCGCCGCACGAAACGCCGGTAACGCCAGGATTCCTTGCACCCGATCAGCCCGAGTACCTGCACGCCGAAGGACACGAAGCCGCAGAGAAAAATCAGCCCAATCAGACGTAGAAAAGGCCAGCTCGTGAACTCAGAGATCGTAGGTATGTTCCGAGGTCCAAGCAAATCCAGGGACGCTCCGGTAGAGCTTGAGCCAGTGCGCGCGCCCCGGCGCATGACTCAAGGTGCGGAGCGTGGCCTCGGCGCCGCGTGCAATCCTACGTTCTGGCGTAACCTACTGGATTGCGGCTCGAAACTCATCCGCGGAAATTTCCGGGTACGCGCTAGCGACTTGCTGATAAGGCGTGAAGTTTATGTGGCTTCTGTGAGCTTCTGCCAATAGCGGACCCAATACGTGCAGAACGCGCAATCTCCGTCGTAAACCAGGATAGGTTTGGGTTTGACCATGATCGTGAGTTTACGACATCGCAGGCATTCCTGACCTCACCATGAACTGCGAAAGACCAGCTGCCATACAGGCCGCTGTCTAGAAATGATTCCACACGATGCGGAGCGACATTCACTCGAATCGCTGGTGATGATGCGCTCGATCTTCTCCTAAGGTCCTTATTTTGGGTCTGGTGCTCGCCGCTTTTGGGTAGCTATTTTTCCCAGGTTTACTCGCCTAAACGATCAGGTGTCCACGAAACTGGACAGCTCCCGATCTGTCGCAGCAACTGCAACTATGCTCGGTTAAGCACTAGAGATAGCCGCACTCACGCAGCTCTGGCTCGAGCTGCGCGGCGATCGCATTGAGCTCTGGGCCCACCGAGAGTCCATCGTAGCGCATGCCGTGCGCGCGATATTCCGGACGCATCTTGTCACTGTTGGTTCCTTGAAGTATCTCCGACTCGAAGGGGATATGCAAAAAGGCACATACTGCCTTAAGCACCGGTGTTGGATGCGTGACGAGGTCTTCGTAGCGTAGGCGGTGTACTCGGTGCTTAAGGCCCCCAAGCCATCGCCAAACCTCCACCGAGTATCGCCAGCGTTCGATCGCCGTACCCACCTCTTGTCCGGTGCGTGTGACCTTTGAGCGCACGCAGGTGCGGCCATCTCGAAGGATAAAGATGATCTTGATGTCTGGCATCACACGATTGAAGAAAAGGTCGAGTGTGTTGATACCGGGTTGCTCACGAAGCGCACCCAAATGCTCGGTCGTGATCTTGTCGCCCCAGAGCTTTTGCGGGTGCCGCGCCGCCTCGGCACAGCACGCGCTACGGAAGAGCTGCGCGCGATCTTGGGCCAATGTGGCTGGCGTGGTCGTGAAGTCCAAGGGCAAACCGGTGCCCATCAAATACGCTGCCGAGAACCGCTCAAAGCCTACCTCAAGCTGCGAGTGCGCATCGAGGAGGCCAGCGAGCAAGCTCGTGCCACCCCGGCCGGCGCCGATGACAAGGAACTTGAAAGCATAGCTTGTAACAGGCCTATATCTGGTCACGCTATCTCAGGCCAGGATTCGTGTCTTCGGAAGGCGACTTTGACTGCCTGGTTTATCATTTCCAATCAATTGGCCACGGCTTGCACAAGGCCTACCGCAGATGCTATCGGGATGATGCGAGTAAGTAGAAAGCTGGCCTTTGCGAGCAGCGCATTGTATTGCTCGCCCGGTCGCTCAATGCCGCCTGGGGTAGTTAGCATCACCAGATCCAGGATCTTGCCAGGGTGGGGCGCGTCGCCAGCCGGAAGCACGGATTCAATGATGAACAGGCGTCGGTTGCCCCCCATGACTCGCAGGCAATTACTCAGGATCGTCAGGCACATCTCCTCGTTTGAGTCATGGATGACGTGTGACAGAAGATAGGCGCCCCCACCTGCCGGCACTAATTCGAAGAAGTTACCGCCGACAGCGCTACATCGATGCGCGACACCAGCCACCGTAAAACTGGCATACGCCTGCGCCACAACGTCCGACAAATCGTACAGAGTTCCCACAAGGTGTGGGTGCGTGCGCCGGATAGTCGCCAGGAGATCGCCGGCGCCGCTGCCGAAATCCGTAAGCGTCTGAATATCTGCGAAATCGTAGGCGTCCGCGATGGCAGAGTGCTCGTCGCCATGAACGCCGATCATGGCTTTGCCGATCAACTTTACCTCATCGGGATGTTGAGTGAGATAATCGAACATTGTCATGCTCGGTACCTTATCAAAGGCAGTCCTCCCCGTATGCAGGCTGTACATAAACTCGCCCCAAGTATCTCACATCCATCGGTCGGCAAGCGCCAGTACCGTCGACCGGACCGAGCCGCACCCAGACCGCTGGTGTCGAGTGTGGTGCCCAGTGACGCGGGCGCGAAGTAATGATCCGCACTTTCGGTGAAAAGCCCAAGCTCGCGAGTGCGCGCATAAGATGCTAGAGGGACGCGTCATGGTTCTTAGTAGCAAGGGCGAGATCTTCTACGCTCTTAGGGCCGTCGCTAGGGACGTCGGCAGGCCGAAGTCAAGCGGCTCCATTCACTGCGCGGGATACTCAGCAAGAAGTCGCCATCTGAATGACTTGGGTATGGGCAGATGGTTATGTGGCAGAGGCAGGTGTTAGCGGCACGGCTTCTGCGGATTAGTATGATCAAATCGGTACATATGTTTTTCTAGTAGATCAAGACATTGCTGCTTTGGTTCTCTACATGGCTGCTACTTGCGGATACCGATGGTCACGAGATAATCGCGCGGTATGGCTATCCCCAGGCCAGGCGTAAAGCATTTGTGGTAGGCGACGAAGTCGCCCGTCAAGCTATCGCGGCCTTCTGGATCGAGGGCTGCCGCTAACGGTTTCGTAGGCCGTGGCCTTGTACAGACAGCGCCCAAACGGGCTGGCCGTTTAGCTTGTGCAGCACTGTAGGACCCGTCTCGAAACGCAGATCGAAAATCGGGCCGAGTACCGTCTACACGGTGGCACCGAATACCGTTTACTCACCAGCGCCGCCGAATTGCGTGAAGCACTGCAAGAGCTATTTAAGCTAGTGCTGCCACACGCACCGGAGCTAGATGCTGTCCTTGCTAGAGTCGTCCCGGGATCGACTGTTCGATAGCCCTTGCGAGTAGGCGTCGCACGTACGCCAGATCATGTTGGAAAGCAAGCAGACGACCAATGGGTGCCGTGGTCACGCCCCACGCGCTCAAGCTCTTTTCCCTTCCCGCCTATCCATTGACTGAACGTAACCGGCATAGGTGGACGGATCCTCGTCCTTAGCCGACCAAACGCCGCCGGACGAGCCGGAATCGCAAGCGGGATTAAAGGTCAAGCTCACGCTGCTAAACCAGGCATCGGCATCATTCGTAACGCATTCGTAAATCCGAGCGCTAGATTATTGCTAGCGATAAAGTGCGAGTATCCATAGAGATTGAAATCAACGAGGTCTAGACCAAGCTCACGCTCCATTTGGGTAATCTTTTCTGATAACAACGTGTTGAATTGAATAGATAGCCTGGTGGCGCGGCCAGCCAATCGCGCATCGCAGGCTTTCGGGCCCC
>DATACK010000187.1:0-7387 GCA_036259115.1 Gammaproteobacteria bacterium
TAGAGCTGGCTTGCGACGTGAGATCGTTTGGGTTTTTGGATTGACGCCTGGCAGGCAGGCTTGAACCACTAGTAGATCTGTATAGACTACATAGAAGATCTACATAGGCTATATGCCGGATAGTACAAGATCTGAGGGCAAGGGCGGGGCAGTCTAGGTATGGGTGGCGTTTGGCCGCACAAGGGGGAGAGAAAAGACCTCACGTTATCCTAAACTGCCCCGTCAATCAGCTACTCGCTTTTCCTTTCGTTAGACGATAAAAGCCCTTTAGTTCGCCAAAGGCGCTGTCTCCTGCAAGCTCTGGCCATGATCTGTCATACCGGTTTCCACGACTGGCGCCAGTACCAAGTTCTTTTGAATGCCCGAAATCATAGCACGTGAAATACGCTGTGATAGCCGATATAGCATCGGAATGTCAGTGAGAAATGAGACAAGTTTTTAAGCCGGCTGCGTGACACACCTCTGTCATACTGGCGGCCTATTTTGGAGGAATTCCACCGCCTCTTTTACGCGGGCCTTTAGCACAAACCGGCTGAAGGTCAGTCCGTTGATGCGCTCGAAGGTGCGGCTGAAACAAGCGGGACTAAGGCCACAAAATCTCGCCACAGTTCCCTCCGAGATTTTCTCCTCAAGATGCGCTTCGGTGTAGGCGTATGCTCGGAGAATCGTCCTTTCGGTCCGTGATGATTCCAAGGGTATAGAGTATAGAGTTATCGGGGCTGTGGTGTGCCGGCATGATAGGATTTCTCGGTGTGCGCCTGTTGCAGCCCTGGCAACCCCCCTCTCTTTGCAGGGGCATGATGGAATGCATGATCGCTGACTCGGAGATGGACTTTACAAAGTAGTCCCACACCCGGGCGCGTAGTGCCCAAATCGCAAGCGATTCCGAGTGCGGCTCCGTGAGCATTATGATGAGAAAGGATGACTGTGCTTGGTCGCCCTGAGCATCGCGAGCCCAAAAGAGGTGGCATAATCGAATTGAGGACAAGGCGCACGGCTGAATTGAGCGGATCATTTCACCTAGATCTTCAGAACCACATGGCAGATAGACCCGGCAAGCGAGGCCTATCGTTGCCCGATCAGAGCCGCGCTCGCCCTGGGTTAAGTCGACCCAGAGCATAGCGGGCCGAGCCATGTCGGCCCCTTCACGATTCGTGCTCTTATTCGTGAATGCTATGGCCTACGCAAGTGGACCATTAGTTTTTAATTCATTGTAACTTCGCTATCCTGGCATATACCAGCTGCTAGAATCAACGACAATTATGTAGGCCCAAAATAAACATAATACCTAATTCTTAACTGCGTGCTATCAGTGCAAGTGTCGGCGCGACGGCCCTGCGCTGGATTTTATCAAGGTCGTTGAGAGGCTCAGAGCAAGTCCTGAGCTTACCGAAAGGCGGGTGTGGACGCCCACTCCCTTTTTAAGATCGCGATCAAGGAATCACGCTACCCGTCCGGCAGCACCTTGTCCGGATTCAATATCCCCTTAGGATCGAACTGGCGTTTGATCGCGCGCATTAATCTAAGCGCCACGGGATCAAGCTCGCGCGTGATGAAGTCGCGCTTGGAAATACCCACTCCGTGTTCACCTGACAAGGTTCCGTCTAATGCCAGCACCAGGCTGAAAACCTCGTCCAAACAGCGTTCGGCCGCGCGCATCTGCTTTGCGTTATGTGGATCGATGAGCAGATTGACATGAATATTGCCGTTGCCCGCATGGCCGAAATTGACGATGGTGATGTCATGCGCCTTGCCCAATGCCTGCAACCCGCCGATCAACTCCGCCATGTGCGATACAGGTACCACCACGTCTTCATTGATCTTGCCGGGCGCGACGTTGCGCAGCGCAGGTGACAGCGCCTTGCGCGTGGCCCACAGATCCGCTATCTCCTGAGCACCGTGCGCCTGCTTGAGCTCCAGGCAGCCTGAGACTCGCGCCGCTTGCGCCACAGCCTCAGCCGCACTGTCGACGTGCGCTTGCGCGCCATCGACCTCGATCATCAGCAAAGCCCCGCCATCTGCGGGCAAATCCGCTCTAGAATAAGAGCGTATCATATCGATGGCGGTGCCATCGATGAATTCCAGCGCACAAGGCACAACAGGCTGAGCCATAATGGCTGATACCGCGCACGTGGCGGCTTCCACGTTGACGTATACCGCGCGCAGGCTGCGCTTGGCCTCAGGCAGCGGCGTAAGCCTCAAGGTAGCCTCAGTGATAATCGCAAGTTGCCCCTCCGAGCCGATTAACAGGCGCGTTAGATCCAGACCCACCACGCCCTTGGTCGTGCGCACGCCGGTACGCAACGCCTCGCCCGCGCCGATGACCACGCTAAGCCCCAGGGTGTTTTCGCGTGGCGTGCCGTATTTGACGGCGCGGGGGCCGGCGGAATTGAAGGCGAGATTGCCTCCTACCGTACAATACGCCGCACTGGTGGGATCAGGTGGCCAGAAAAAGCCGCATGTGGCCGCGGCATCCTGTACGGCCTGATTAGTGACGCCGGCCTGCACCACCATCAGCCGGTCGGCCGTGCTGACTTCGAGGATGCGATCCATGCGCTCCATCGATATGACCAGACCACCGCACACCGGTACCGACCCACCCGTGGTGCCAGTGCCGCGCCCACGCGGCGTCAGCGGCACGGCATGCTCATTACAAAGCCGCATGATCTCGCGCACCTGCGTATGACTGGTGGCGAACACCACGGCCTCGGGCGGCACGTGCAGGCGGCTGTTGTCATAGCCGTAAGGCCAACACTCGGCGGGATCGGTCAATACATTACCGTCGCCTGCGGCCTTACTTAGTGCCTCAAGAAACGCGGAACCGAGCATGGCCCGGTTGCAAGTCAGTTGCCGAGGAGGCGCCGATCGATCAGATCGCACAGGCAATGAATGACCAAAAGATGCACCTCCTGAATACGGGCGGTGGATTCCGATGGCACGCGGATTTCGACGTCTTCATCATTCAGCAGTTGCGCCAGGCGCCCGCCACGCTTGCCGCTCAAGGCGATGGTCTTCATACCACGCTCGTGCGCCGCGATCACGGCATCTAGCACGTTAGCCGATTCACCTGAGGTCGAGATGGCGAGCAGGATATCGCCGGACTTACCCAGCACCTTGATCTGCTTCGAAAAGATCTGGTCATAACTGTAATCATTGGCAATCGAGGTCAGCGCAGAGCTGTCTGTGGTAAGCGCGATAGCGGGCAAGCCGGGGCGCTCGCGCTCGAAACGGTTGAGCATCTCGGAAGAAAAGTGCTGAGCGTCGCCAGCCGAGCCGCCATTGCCACAGCTGAGCACCTTGTGATCACTGAGCAGCGCATCGAAAATCATATCAGCCGCGCGCGCGATCGGCTCGGCAAGCACAGTCGCCGCCTGCTGTTTGATTTCGATGCTGACGGCGAAGATCTGGCGAATATGTTCGACTTCATCCATTGTGAACGACTGACTCAAAAAATAATTCAAATTATGATTAAAGTCTGTCTGCATCTACCTGATAAGTCGCCGCCTATACGTGCGCGCTCGGCGCAGCTGTTTTGCATCGGCATACATACTAGGCCTCGAAAGCATTACGCACCCACTCTATGCATTCAGCTTGATCGATGGCAATCACATCGAAACGCGCCGGAGACACGCGTGACAGGGTCTGCATATAATGCTGCGCGCTGCCCGCAAGCCGCTCGCGCTTGGAGTGATCGATGCTCATCACCGCGCCGCCTAAGTTCGGATTGCGCCGCAGACGCACCTCGATAAAATCCAGCATTCAACCATCACGCATGATAAGATCGATCTCGCTATAGCGGCAGCAATAGTTGCTTTCGAGCAGGCGTAGACCCTGCGCCTCCAAATAGATCTGCGCGCGCTTCTGCATCACGGCCGCGCTGCTGCCTTGTCACGGCATGGCCGCAACGGCGCCGGAACTGGGCTGGCTTAGCGCATTACCCAATAACGTGGGTTCGCCATCCACGAAACGCGCCCAGTCTAGCTCGCGATGGATGCGACCCAGATCGTCCATGTATAGATTTCCAGTCAATCCCGTATAGCGCGCGTAGGGTCGCGCGGCTAGACGCTTCAAATAGTAGATGATTCTATAGGCGTCAACGCCGAGCGCCATTAAACGCGCCAAGTCCTGACTCTCACTGGGGAAAAGGCTATCGAGTCGGGCTCGCAGTTGTGGTTCCGGATTTGCCCCTTTAAGCATCCACGGCATGTCGCAATAGATAACGCCATCGATGTCGCGGTCCGATCTCACATCCTCCACGCCGGTATAGATATGCGAGGTCGCGTAGACGGGCAGGTCGGTCGCATAGTTGAATCTCAACTGCGGACGTAGCAGGCGTGCCGGGCGCGGCAAGGCCGCCATGAACAGCATATCAGCATCCGGCCGGCGGCGCGGTTCACACTGTAGGTCGCGCCTGAGCAATGTGCGCAACTCGGCGCAACGCTGCTCGCTGAGATCAATCCCCAGCACATCTTTGATGGGCGCCGAAAAGTCAGTGCCGTTTGGATCGTAACGCGCTGTATCCAGCACCAGACCACCCAACTCCTCGAATCGCCTACGAAATGCGTTCAACAGCCGCTCACCCCATTCGCCTTGCGGCGCTAGCGCCAGGGCCGTTTGATAGCCGGCAAGTCGCGCCCGCTCGGCGACCTGCCTGGCCTCGTCTTCTGGAAGCAACCCGAATTCATAAAGATTATTTGGCGGATTACTAGGTCGCTCACTATAGTTGAGACTCAGCACCGGCACCGGCAGCTTGCGGCGCCCAGCCAGCGCGTCAACCCCTACTTTATCCAGCGGGCCAACGACCAGTTGCGCACCCTCTCGCACGGCGCGCATGTACTGCTCCCATACGTCCGTGCCGCTTTCCCCTACATCGTAAACTCGGATCGACGGCTTGTGGTGTGCTTGGTCATCGGTGTAGTAGGCTGCCATGAAGCCCGTCTGTACGGCCTTGGCGATGCTTGCATAAGGACCGGTTAGCGGCAGTATCACGGCGATTCTGCGTGGGCTTAACTGTAGCTGCCTCCAGTCTCGACGTAATTGCCCAATGATCATATTCGCGGCGGGATGATGTGGATATTGCTGTCGCCAGGCGTTTAATTCTCGATCGAAGAGCCGCGAATCGGTCGGTGACGTCTTGGCGATATAGCCCAACGCCAGCCAACCACGCAGGGTCTTGTCCATTTCATCTTGGGCCCAGCGCGAAATCTGTTGCTCGCTCGCCCGACCTAGCGCCCGCCAGAGCTTTTGTTGATTGGCCACGATGGCCTGATGGTCGGTGAGCTTCGGCGCAAGAGCCACGCGCGTTCGCACGCTTTGCAGGATCTGCCCTGTATCTAGCAGTGCCTGTGCGCGCAGTTCATCCACCTGCTTCTCGAACTGCGGCGTCGCCAGGCTGATACCCGGGGGCAAAGCGCGTAACGCTATAGTCGGCTGTCCTTCGAGCAGCGCCAGTCGCGCTTGCGCAATGCGCGCACGCACCAGCAAGGGGCCACGCAGTTCCTCTTTCAAGACCTCATCCAGATATTGCCTGGCGAGCGGCGCCGTCTTAGGGGTAAGCAGCGTCTCCACCGCGCGCAATTGCAGATCTTCGCGCTGCGGCGAAGGCTGACTTGCGGCTTGCTCCCAGAGTAGCGCGGCTGTGCCCTTCAAATCCCCTGCTTTAAGTAATTCGGCCGCATGACCCGGTTGCGCTCGAGGCCCCTCGCCACGCGGCGGAGCCATCTTGCAACAGGTTAACGTGATCAGCACAGCGGCAATTAAGACACCGCCGCGAAGTCGATGGGGTGATGGCATTACTGGTTTGCGAGGGTGCCTCGCTGTGTATCATGCATGAGTGGTTTATAATTGAAACGCATCTCGCACATAGATCCGGAGCGTGTTCGCAATGTGCTTCAATTTTCCGTGCGCATCAATGCGTTAACATCGTTCAACGAGTCTAATCGTTGAGCAATAGAGAAACCGGAAATCGCATTTTCCGGTTCGTACTTGAAAAAGTCCATCTAGGACTTTTTCAGCATTAGTATCTTGGCTGGACGCGCGGGTGTCAATCGAGACTGGTATTTTGTATATAGTAGCGACACCGCTTGGAAACCTAGCGGACATTACCTATCGTGCCGTGCAGGTCTTGCGAGACGTGGATCTGATCGCCGCCGAGGATACCCGTCATAGTCTTCCTCTGCTGAGGTACTATGGCATTGATACGCTGCTGATTAGCCTACATGAACACAATGAACAGGCGCGAGCCGTCGAATTGACGGCGCGCCTGCGCGCAGGCGAGTCCATCGCCATGATCTCGGACGCGGGCACGCCTTTGATCAGCGACCCCGGCTACCGTCTGGTGGCCAACGCACGCGCAGCGGGACTGCCAGTAACGCCTATCCCCGGCCCCAGCGCGGTTATCGCCGCCTTAAGTACTGCGGGACTGCCCACCAATCGCTTCGTATTCGAGGGCTTCCTGCCCCCTAAGGCGGGGGCGAGGCAACGGCGGTTACAGGAACTGACTGTCGAGATGCGCACGCTGGTATTTTACGAGGCCAGCCATCGCATCGCCGCGAGCCTCAATGCCATGCGCGATGTTTTAGGCCGCGAGCGCCGCGCGGTGGTTGCGCGCGAATTGACCAAGACTTTTGAAAACTCTCATGGCGACACATTAGCAGCACTTTGCGACTGGATTAACGCCGAAGCAAAGCGCCGACGGGGTGAATTTGTGGTGGTGGTGGAGGGCGCGTCCGAAAGCCCACACCGCGCCCCGTCATTGGACATCCGGCGCCTGTTATCCGTATTACTGACCGAATTACCGGTCAAGACCGCAGCTCGACTGGCCGCCGATGTGACTGGTGATAAGAAGAACGCGCTCTATCGATTGGCCCTTAAGATCGCCAGCGAATCCTCTCAACATCCTGCATAAACCTCGTTTCACAGCCGCGGAAGCGGACAAACGCTTATTGATCCCTTACTGATTCGCGCCAAGAAGTAGTTTATAAGGATAATACAAGATGAAGGAGGCACCCTGCGTTAGGAGGCACGGCCTTAAGGTCCAATATATAGGCGGCCGTTTTAAGCCCTAGCGCTTTAACGACGAAGTCGCGCAATGCGACGCGTATTAGGGGAAGAGAAAAGTGGGAGACTACACCATAACTCAAATCGGCCGTGCGGTGGATGCGCGCCGCACCGATAGCCATCGGTTCATCAAACTAGGATTTGTCTTCGCGCTTGGCTTTGTTGCATAGATCTTGGGCAAGGCAGACTGCCTGGTTGTGAAGCGTGCTTCACACGGCGTAACTATCTGGCATGCCTAAGTGGCTCATGCGGTTCAATGCGGCGCAGCGGCTGAGTATCTGTGTACCCTATGCCTCGAACAGTCGCGAGCGTACCCGATCGCCGAAGA
>DATACK010000188.1:0-7861 GCA_036259115.1 Gammaproteobacteria bacterium
TCGATCGGCATCTGGTACATGAGGTGACCTCACCGCAGGCCTTTGAGGGATTGCGCTTGGCCGGACGCAAGCTGTGGCGGACCAGCTCTATCCTGGCGACGGCGGATCACAACGTGCCTACCACAAGGCGCGATCGTGGCATTGTCGATCCTATCTCGCGCGTCCAGGTGGAGACGCTGAATAGTAACTGTGCCGAGTACGGGATTATAGAGTTCGCGTTGGGCGACAGTCGTCAAGGTATCGTGCACATTATCGGCCCAGAGCAGGGTGCCACGCTGCCTGGAATGACAGTTGTTTGCGGCGATTCGCATACCTCTACGCACGGCGCCTTTGGCACATTGGCGTTCGGCGTCGGCACCTCCGAGGTTGAGCACGTGCTTGCCACCCAATGCCTGCTGCAAAAGAAGTCCAAAAACATGCTGATTAGCGTAGATGGGCAGGTCGGTCCTGGCGTCACCGCCAAAGACATCATGCTGGCGATTATTGGCAAGATCGGCACTGCAGGTGGCACGGGCTATGCCATTGAGTTCGACGGTGAGGCGATCCGTGCGTTATCCATGGAGGGTCGCATGACGGTGTGTAATATGACTATCGAAGCTGGCGCGCGCGCTGGTATGGTGGCAGTCGATCAAACGACCATCGAGTACGTCAAGGGACGTCCGTACGCGCCTAAGGGAGAATTGTGGGATAGGGCCGTGACCGCATGGGCCGATCTCAAATCGGACCCGGGCGCGAATTTCGACCGCATCGTGCAGATCGATGCGGCGTCCATTGAGCCGCAGGTCAGTTGGGGTACTTCGCCGGAGATGGTCGCGCCGGTGAACGCGCGCGTTCCCGATCCTGATGCGCAGGGCGATCGGGTCAAGGCTGAGGGCATACGCCGCGCGCTAAAGTATATGGATCTACGGCCTGGGACGGCGATTACGGACATCGCGCTGGACAAGATTTTCATCGGCTCATGTACCAATTCGCGTATCGAAGATCTGCGCGCGGCAGCGGCGGTGGTGAAAGGGCGGAAGGTGGCGAACACGATCAAGCTGGCGATGGTGGTGCCGGGATCGGGACTGGTCAAGCGACAGGCCGAAGCGGAGGGATTGGACAGGATATTTATAGAGGCCGGTTTTGAATGGCGGGAACCAGGCTGTTCTCTGTGTTTAGGCATGAACGACGATCGGCTTGCGCCGGGCGAGCGCTGCGCCTCAACTTCCAACCGTAACTTCGAGGGCCGACAGGGGCAGGGCGGGCGTACTCATCTGGTGAGTCCCGCGATGGCTGCCGCCGCTGCGGTTGCAGGGCATTTCGTTGACGTGCGCGAGGTTTAACACCAATTGAAACTTCAACACCGGGAGAATAAAGGAATCGTGAAGTCGTTTGTTGCACTTGCTGATTGCCATGTTCTGGTTAGGTCCAGTCGGCTGCAATACATGAAGGGCATTTGCCAAGTCGTTAAAAGCGGCAGCGCAAAATATTCCGCAGGAGGATTATGATGGAGTCAATTAGGACCATAAGCGGCCTAGTCGCGCCGTTAGATCGCGCAGATGTCGACACCGATGCCATCATCCCGAAGCAGTACCTCAAATCGATCAAGCGCAGTGGCTTCGGGCCGAACCTGTTCGACGATTGGCGTTATCTGGATTCTGGCGTGCCGGGTCAAGATCCAAGCACTCGCCGGCTTAATCCGGAGTTTATATTGAATCAGCCGCGCTACAGTGGAGCGCAAATTCTGTTGGCGCGCAAGAACTTCGGTTGCGGATCCTCGCGCGAACATGCGGTATGGGCACTGCTGGATGCGGGCTTTCGCGCGGTGATCGCGCCCAGTTTTGCCGATATTTTTTTCAATAACAGCTTAAAAAATGGGCTATTGCCGGTTGTCCTGGCGGATGCGGCCGTTGATCGATTGTTTGCTGCGGTGGTCGACAACGTTGGCTTTAAATTGCAAATAGATGTTCCGGCTCAGATAGTTACTACGCCGGACGGAGAGACCCTGTGGTTTGAGATTGATCCATTTCGCAAGCACTGTTTACTCAATGGGCTGGATGATATCGGCCTCACCTTGCAGCATGCCGAGGAGATCCGCCAATACGAGGCACGGCGGCGTCGCGAAGCGCCCTGGCTGTTTACAGGTCAACAGACTGCAGTCGAGTGATTGGCCGCGACATTGGCGAATACCGCCAGAGGCATCCGCCGATTCTAATCTTATCTGCATCTATCGGCCGCAGAGGCCGTCTGCCGGACTATGAGTTATAAGCTCCTCATCTTGCCGGGCGACGGAATAGGCCCCGAAATCGTGGGCGAAGCGCTGAAAGTGCTCGAGGCACTAAGACGTGCATTTGATTTTAGGTTCGAAGCCGAGCAAGGTTTGATTGGTGGCGCGGCGTTCGACGCGTACGGATATCCGCTACCCGAGGCTACGCTCAAGCTCGCACGCGAATGCGACACCGTTTTGCTGGGTGCGGTCGGCGGTCCTCAGTATGAGAGTTGTCCGCGGGCATTGCGTCCCGAGCGTGGCCTATTGGGTCTACGCTATGAATTAGGTCTGTTTGCAAACCTGCGTCCAGCCTTGCTGTATCCGCAGCTTGCCAGGGCGTCGGCGCTTAAGCCCGAACTGGTGGCAGGCCTTGACCTTATGATTGTGCGAGAGCTAACCGGCGGCCTCTATTTCGGTAAGCCGCGCGGCATCCGTACGCTCGAGAGCGGTGAGCGAGAAGGCCTTAATACCCTCATCTACCGGGAGCTCGAGATCGAAAGAGTGGTCTATTTAGCATTCGAGATCGCCATGCGCCGCGACCGGCGACTATGCTCGGTAGATAAGGCGAATGTGCTTGAGGTCTCTGAGTTGTGGCGTGAGGTCGTGCAACGGATAGGCGAGTGTTACCCGCAGGTGCGGCTCAGCTTCATGTACGTTGACAACGCTGCGATGCAGTTGATAAAGGCACCAAAGCAGTTCGACGTGATCGTAACCGATAACATGTTTGGCGACATTTTGTCTGATGCTGCAGCTCAGTTGACGGGATCGATCGGCATGTTGCCGTCCGCCTCGCTCAATGCCGAGCACAAAGGGCTGTATGAGCCGGTACACGGTTCGGCGCCAGATATCGCGGGCAAGGGTATTGCCAATCCACTCGCGACCATACTGTCAGTTGCCATGATGTTACGGTATAGCCTGAACGAGCCTGAACTCGCGCGGCAGATAGAAGAGGCGGTCGGACGTGTACTGGATGATGGTTTGCGCACGCCAGATATTCACGCGCCTGGCGATCGGCTTGCCAGCACTCAGCAGATGGGCGATGCCGTCGTCGCGGCGTTGCGCGCGACCGGTTAAACGGGTTAGGGTGCAGTAATCTCCGTTGAAATCGAGCGTCAATGCAAAAGAGAGCCATGTAAAGGATGATAAGTAAGCAGTTTGATGTCGCAATAGTTGGAGCAACTGGAGCAGTGGGGGAAGCCTTGTTATCTGTTCTGGCCGAACGAGATTTTCCGGTCAGAAATATCTATGCATTAGCAAGTCAACGATCGGTAGGCCACCAGGTCGCATTCAAAGATCGGCAACTAATCGTAAAAGATGTGGGAACCTTCGATTTTTCGCAGGCGCAAATCGGTCTGTTCTCCGCCGGCGCATCGGTATCTAGCGATTACGCCCCGCGCGCAGCTGCGGCGGGTTGTGTGGTAATCGACAATACTTCGTGCTTCCGCTATGACGATGACGTGCCGCTGGTGGTGCCAGAGGTGAATCCACAAGCCATTGCACACTACAAAGCGCGCGGCATCATCGCGAATCCGAATTGTTCTACCATTCAAATGCTAGTGGCCTTGAAGCCGATCTATGACGCCGTTGGTATCGAGCGCATCAATGTCGCGACTTATCAGGCCGTCTCTGGCACCGGCAAGGACGCAATCGAGGAACTGGCACGCCAGACGGCTCAGTTGCTGAATGGGAAACCGATCGAGTGCCAAGTGTATCCTAAGCAAATCGCCTTCAATGTACTGCCGCACATCGACCAATTTCAGGACAATGGCTACACCAAGGAAGAGATGAAGATGGTGTGGGAGGCACGCAAGATCATGGGCGATAATCGCATCCGGGTGAATCCAACCGCTGTGCGTGTGCCGGTGTTCTATGGTCATTCGGAGGCCCTGCACATCGAGACGCGCGAAAAGATCACGGCTAAGGCCGTGCGCAGGCTGCTAAGTGAGGCGCCAGGCATAACCGTTATTGATGAGCACCAGGACGGCGGTTATCCCACCGCCGTGACTGAGGCCGCAGAGCATGATGCCGTGTTCGTGGGGCGCATACGCGAAGATATCTCGCATCCGCGCGGGCTCAATCTGTGGGTGGTGAGTGACAATGTACGCAAGGGGGCGGCGCTAAACAGCATTCAGATCGCGGAGCATTTAATAAAGGACTTCTTATAAGCGGATAATAGGAAATCACGCTTAGAACCGTCGTCTCTGGTAGATAGATGCAGGCGGATTGTATACCGACTATAAATACATTCAGGATGGGAAGGTAATGTCAGTGCGTACACTGGTTGGGGTCTCGGTGCTCTCAAGTCTACTGGCGCCGAGCGCCGCCTGGAGTTTGGGGCTTGGCGACATAACAGTCGACACCACGCTCAACCAGCCCCTGCGCGCGCAGATTAAACTCCTGTCAGTCTCGCTAGACGAACTCAACAACATGCAGGTCTCGCTGGCCTCGCAAGCAACCTTTGAGCGAGTGGGTATCCAACGTCCGTTCGTACTGACTCAGCTTCATTTCCAGCCTAAGCAAACGCCGGATAGAGGCTCTATTATAGAGGTAACAACTAAGCAGCCAATTCGCGAGCCATTCCTAGATTTCTTGGTAGAGGTTGAATGGCCCAATGGACGCTTGCTTCGTGAGTATACTGTGCTGCTGGACCCGCCTGTGTTTATGGATCAGCGCGGTGGCGCTGTTGACCAGACGCCTATAGTTGCGCCGGAGCAGGCCGCGCCCGCGGCAGCGAACGCAGCTGAACATCCGATGCGCCAAGCCGCGCGCATGGAGGGGCCAATAAAAGCTGTGTCCGCTCGCGAGGGGACGGCGCAAGCATCAGATAGGCGTGCGAATCCCCAAGTGACAGCGAGCAAACCTGTCGAGTATAGCGTCGCGTCGGGCGACACCCTTTACCAGATTGCACAGCGGTATCTACCTTCTAGTGATGTCAGTGTTTCGCAGATGATGGTGACGATATCGCGTGCCAACCCGGATGCGTTTTCGCAAGGTAATATAAATAATTTGAAGGCCGGCGCGATCTTGCGCATACCCGCCGATCAGGACATCGCCGCTGTCGACGAGCAGGAAGCAATGGCCGAGATCAGGCGGCAGAACAATCTGTGGCGCGATTTTCAGGCGCAGCTCACGGCGGCGGTTTCTTCCGAGCAGAGCGGGCAAACGTCCTCGGTCCCGTCATCATCGGACAATGCGGCGCAGCAAAAAGTATCTGCCACGCATAATAGTCGGTCGGAAACGCAGAACTCCATAAGCCTGAATGCAGCCAATGAGGATGCAATTCAAGCAAAATCGCCTAAGGGTGGACGGCTTGAGATCATGGCGTCTGACCAAGACGGCGCACACGTCCAAGTGCCTAATGTTGATGGCGACACTGAGAATGGCCAGGCACAGCTCAACCCAGCGCTAATCAAAGAATTGGCCGCATCACGGCAAGTAGAGATCGAATCGCTGAAGTCTAAGATGGCCGAGTTAGAGTCGGTGCTCGCCAAGCAGAGGCGTATTATCTCTCTGCAGAGCAAAACGCTGGCCAGCTTGCAGCAAAGGGTGGAAGAGGGCAGAAATACCCCTAACGCACAAGCGCAGCCACTGTCCGTAAACCAGCACGTCGGCATCTCGGATGAATCCGCATTGACAGTAGGTACAACAGCCGGAGATACCGACAGGCCGTCCACCGACTCGACGACTACAACGTCCGCCAAAGCCGCTGCGGACACACTGCAGGATCAGACCAAAACACCGACTTTGCCGCCATCTGTAAGCCTAATGCGGGAGATGTTCGCCAATCCGGCACGGTTTACAGGCATGGGGATTGGTGCGGCACTGTTACTGGCGCTTGTGTGGCTGGTGATCAGACGTGCGGCGTCTAAGCGAGGGGAAACCATAGATCTTGTGGCTTACCAAGGCGACAGTGGCGATACCGTGAGTGCCCAAGCGCAGACAGTGCAGCCGCACTTCGATGTCGAGGCGGAGGCGCAAAGCAGCATCAATCCTGCGATGCCAAGCGCACCGGCCACTACGGTGCTGCCGGAGCAGACTCATACCGAATCCGCCGCCGTGCAAGTCCAGTCAGCATCACCCCAGGATGATGAAGCGCAAAGTCGCGCGCTTGGTGACGATACGCTTGCCGAGGCGGATGTCTATATCGCCTACGGGCTTTATCAGCAGGCTCAAGATCTTCTCAAAGAGGCTATCAGGCGAAACCCTAATAACGACGATTACCGCTTAAAGTTGCTGGAGGCCTATTATGCAGGCAAGGATTCTGCAAGCTTTGATGCGGAAGCGCAGAACCTTTATCAAGCTTTAGGCGGAAAACCTAACCCGCTCTGGGAGCGTACGGTGGCAATGGGTAGAGAGATCAGCCCCCATAATCTGTTGTTCAGTAATTCCACTGTCGACACACAGGATCCGCGGAAACAAGCGTCGTCAATGTCGGGCTCGGGCCCAATCAACCGAGGCCGGATCCCCCGCACAGGCTGAATCGAAACCCAGCACGTTAGCTTCGCGGTCTTCCACGTGAAGATACGCGCGCCGATGCGTCGGCAAACAGTTAGACGATGCCGTGCTCCGATATGAGTGACGTCGATGCTACAACCATTGCCGAGCCGTCGACTGAATTATCAAAGATGGCAGCGAAGTTTGATCAAACCGTATTAGATTCCGACGTGTCCGACCTCGAGGCTGATGGTAGCGCTATATTCCATAATGCGCAGACTAATCAGCAGATGCCGCCACAATCCGAGTTTGGCGATCTGAGTGCTGATTTGGCGGATGATGCGCTACTTATGGCGCGTAATGAAAGTGTCAACGGCGGATCGACCACATCGGGTGTAGATGGAACTGGACTGCCTGCACAGAGCGACCTGATCTTGGGTGAAATCATCATGGAGCTGCCCAACGAACCGGGGGGTGATGACCTTGCATTATCTGGTGCTAATACGGTCAGCAAAAAGCTAGATCTTGCCAGGCATTATATCGATATGGGTGACTCAGACGGCGCGCTAGCATACTAAAAGAAGTATTACAGGAAGGCGATGACGACCAACGCAGGCAGGCGCAGGAATTAGTGAAGAAGATCGCGTGAACTGAACGTATCCGGTGGATCCCATACAGAATGCGGGGAGGTGTTAGCATCACGACCTTTGCATTTAATCGTTTCTTTTAATCGCATCGGCTTGAGCCATGGCGCTGCATCCCGCCATACGCATACTTATTTTGGTCGTCGTCACCGGGTTTATGGTCACGGGCAATCTACACGCCTTGTCTGCGGGCTTTATCCTATCGTTCGTATTACATGTGGCGGCAGGCTCAGAGCTGGATGTAGATATGTTACGCAGGATCTTACGCATGCGCTGGTTTTTGCTCTCGATCATAATCCTGTACGCATGGAGCACGCCAGGTGCGGCCTTGCTGCCGGAGTTTGGAGAATACTCGCCCAGTTGGCGAGGTCTGGCGGAGGGATTATTTCGGTGCGCGGTGCTGATTGTGATCTTAAGCCTGGTTCATTGGTTGGTGCGGACCACGGGCCGTGCACGGTTAATGCAGGGTATCTACTGGTTGGTTAAGCCCTTATCGTGGTTAGGCTTCAAGCCGGAGCGTCTGGCCGTGCGCTTG
>DATACK010000189.1:0-7295 GCA_036259115.1 Gammaproteobacteria bacterium
CATTCCGCTGAACACCGCGGTGCCCAGTACCTGGCGCATCTCATGCCCGGCGCCGGTGGCGAGCACCAGCGGCACCACGCCTAAGATAAACGCAAACGAGGTCATCAGGATCGGCCGCAGCCGCAGTTGCGCGGCTTCGACTGCGGCCGTGAAGCGGTCTCTACCGGCATTCTGCCGCTGTTTGGCAAACTCCACGATCAAGACCGCGTTCTTACAGGCGAGGCCCACGAGCACCACAAAGCCGATCTGCGTGAGGATGTTGTTATCCATGCCGCGCAACCACACACCCGTGATCGCAAATAACAAACACAGTGGCACAATCAGAATAATGGCGAGCGGCAGCGACCAACTCTCGTATTGCGCGGTCAAGACCAGGAACACGAACAGCACACTCAAAGGAAAGATCAACAGGCCCACGTTGCTGGCCATGCGCTCCTGATAGGCCGTATCCACCCATTCGAAATCGAAACTGTGAGGCAAGACCTTGGTCGCCACATCTTCCATCGCCGTCAGTGCCGCACCCGAACTGGTACCCGGCACCGCGTTGCCCTGTATCTCAGCCGCCGGATACAGATTATGTCGCACCACGCGATCGGGTCCTGTAGTCCAACGAAGCTCCGCAATCGAGCCCAACGGCACCATGGCACCGGTGCTGCTGCGTGCGCGCAGGCGCATGATATCCGCGGGATCGAGCCGATACGGCGCGTCGGCTTGCGCCGTAACTCTAAAGGTGCGTCCGAACAGGTTGAAATCATTCACGTACGCCGAGCCAAGGTTGGTCTGTAAAGTGCTGAACACGTTCTCTACGGGCACATTCAGCATCTCGGCCTTGGTGCGATCGATATCGAGAAAGTAGCGCGGCGTGGCGGTGTTGAACGTGCTGAACACACGCTCCAAACCACGTGTCTGATTAGCCGCCGCCACTAATCGGTTGGCAGCACCCTCCAGAGCATTCAGGCCAGCGCCGCTGCGGTCTTCGACCATCATCTTGAAACCGCCTGCGGTGCCGAGACCGCGCACCGGCGGTGGATCGATGACCAGGAACTCGGCCTCCTGAATCTGTTGTAAAACACCTTGCAGCCGGTCTATGAGTGCTTCAGATGTATCGCCGGGGGCGCGCTCATTGAAGGGCGCAAGCAACACGAACAGCGCCGCCGCATTCGGTGCAGTTGAGCGGGTTGCGCCAGAATATCCTGCAATCCCCACGACGTGTTCGACGCCTTGCGTCGCGCGAATGAGCTCGTCCGCCCGCCGCACGACAGCGTCCGTACGCTGTAGCGAGGCGCCCTTAGGTAGCTCGACGGAGACGATCAGATAGCCTTGATCTTGCTGCGGAATGAAGCCGGTCGGCACCTGCCGAATGGCGAATAAAGTCAAGCCAAGCAGGATCGTGAATGCAACGAGCGAGAGCACCGGGCGATGCACGACCCGGCGCACCGCGCCGGCGTAGCCATGGCTCACAGTGCCGAAGGCGCGGTCGAAAACTCGGAAGAATGGACTGGCCAGCCGATGCAAAAGGCCTTCAGAAATCTCCTCTTTGGGCTTTAGCAACAGCGCACCCAGCGCCGGGCTCAAGGTGAGCGACATGAAGGTCGAGATGAGGGTGGCGGCCGCGATGGTCACCGCAAACTGACGGAAGAACTGCCCCGAGATGCCAGTGAGGAACGCGGTCGGAATAAACACCGCAGACAGCACCAGTCCGATAGAGATCAGCGCCGCCCCAACCTCGTCCATGCTCATATGCGCGGCCTTGCGAGCGCTTATCCCCCGCCCCAGGTTGCGCTCCATGTTCTCGACGACGACGATCGCGTCATCGACCACAATGCCCACCGCGAGCACTAGGCCAAATAGCGATAGATTATTCAGCGAAAACCCCAGCGCCGCCATAACTGCAAAGGTGCCAATGAGCGCCACCGGAATGGCTACAATCGGAATCACCGCCGCCCGCCACGATTGCAGAAAAGCAATGATGACCAAACAGACCAGTGCCACCGCCTCAAAAATCGTTGCATAAACCGCATGTACCGACTCCGCGACGAACTGTGTCGGATCGTAGACGATGTCGTAAGTCAATCCTGGTGGGAAATCCTTAGCCAGCTGCGCCATCGTTGTCCGCACCTTTTCCGCGGTGGCCAAGGCGTTACCACCGGGGAGCTGAAAGATGCCGATCCCGGCGGCTTGCTGGCCGTCGAGATAGCTGTTGCGCACGTAGTCTTGCGCGCCCAGCTCCACCCTTGCTACATCGTTTAACCTCACCAGGCGCCCATCCCTACCTGCCTTAATGATCACGTTGGCAAACTGCTCGGCAGAGACGAAGCGACCCTGCGTGTTGACCATGAATTGAAAGGCGTTATTCAGCGGCATCGGCGGCTGTCCCAAAATGCCGGCAGCAACCTGCACATTTTGTCCCCGCAGCGCGTTGATCACATCATTGGCCGTTAGATTAAGCCAGGCCAGGCGCTCCGGATCGAGCCAGATGCGCATGCTGTACTCGCGCGCGCCGAACACCGTGATGTCGCCTACGCCTTCAATGCGCCTTAGCACATCGGCAATGTGCAGCTCCACGTAATTGCTGATGTAAAGCTCGTCGTAAGTGCCATTCGGCGACAGCACATGCACCACCATCATCAAGTCCGGCGAGCGCTTGCGTACGAGAATTCCTTGTCGGCGCACCTCTTCCGGCAGCCTCGGTTCAGCGACGGCAACTCTGTTTTCCACCAGCACCTGCGCGGTATCCAGATCGGTGCCGAGTTCGAAAGTAACCTCGATCTCCGCAGCACCGTTAGTGGTGGCATCAGAAGTCATATACAGCATGCCCTCGACGCCGTTGATCTCCTCTTCAATGGGAGTGGCGATCGTCTCGGCTACTTCCTCGGGTGTCGCGCCGGGGTAAGTGGCTGACACCACGATAGTAGGCGGTGCGATCTGCGGATATTGCGTGACCGGTAGTGCGAAGTAAGCCACGCCGCCGACGATGACGATGATGAGTGAGCACACCGCAGCAAAGCGTGGATGCTCGATAAAGAAATGCGGGAACTTCACGACTTAGTTAGGGGCTCGCGTGGCGATATTGGATTGATTCGGGGCGCCAAGGCTGGCACGTTCCGGCGCCGCTGGACTACCTGCGTGCACCCGCTGAAATCCCTTGATCACGACCTCATCATCGGCGCTTAAGCCCGCGCGGATTACACGTAGGCCACCGATGACTTCCCCGAGTTGCACTTGCCTGCGGGCGATAATGTTGTTCCTGCCAAGTACGTACACGAATTTCTGCACTTGGTCTGTGCCTATTGCCGCATCGGGCACCAGTAGCGCCTTATAGGGTCCTTCGCCCCGCAGCTTGACACGCGCGAACAGACCCGGCACCAGCAGGTAATTGGGATTGGGGATCACGGCCCTGCCCATCATGGTGCCTGTCGCTTCATCGATCTGATTATCGACGAAATCCATATAGCCTTTATGCGGGAAGCCCTTCTCATCGGCCAGTTGCAATCGCACCGGATTGCGGAAATCGCGAGAGCTCGGCCGGATACCCCTACGCGCAAGCCGCATGTAACGCAGTACCGAGCGTTCGTCGGCCGTGAAGTACACATAGATCGGATCGAGCGAGACGATCGTGGTGAGCAGGGTCGAATTAGCCGTCCCGCCGCTGATCAGATTCCCATTAGTAACGAACTCACGCGAGATTCGACCGGAAATGGGCGCGCGGACGTGAGTGAATCCTAGGTTGAGCCGCGCGGACTGCACGGCCGCCTGGGCCGCCTCAAGTCTGGCTACCGCTTCGCGCTCGGCCTGAACGCGCGCCTGGAACTCTTGTTGCGACACGGCATTGGACTCAAAAAGCCGCTCGGCCCGAGCGCGCTCATCTCGCGCCAGTTCTAACTGCGCCTTAGCTTGATCTGCTCGGGCCTTGGCCCGATCTAGCGCCGCCTGATAAGGCCGTGGATCGATGACAAACAGGAGATCGCCTTTGCTGACGAAGGCGCCATCCTTGAAATGCATGGATTTCAGGTAACCGCTGACTCGCGCTCGCACATTGACTGAATCCACGGCGGCTAAGCGACCGGTATATTCATCCCAATCGGTGACCTGCTTAACCAATGGCCTTGCTACCGTCACCGTCGGCGGCGGTGGCTTGGGCACGGGATCGCTCTTGCCGCCGCAGGCCGTTAACAGCACAGTCATCAGCAGCGCCGTCACGCCGCTGGGCGATGTCTTGAAAAAGTTTGTTGTCATCTCTTCAGTTTACAAACCCGGTGCTGGCCGCGCTTGCGCTAGGATAAGTTCATTGATTAGCTATGCTGGAAAACCAGCCGCGTGATGCGCGACAATCGTCGGCGGCTACTTACGCGCGTCGGAGAAGCGATGGGCGCTGACCAAATGGACGAGACCGCTTTATCTCTCACCTAAGACCCGTATGGTGCCGATGAATTCTACCTGAACGCGATCGCAGTTGCTTTGGGGCAGGATTCAAAGACCTTAAGCTGGGAAAGACCCATAAGTCTTACGAAGAAGGGCCTGACGAAGAAAACGCCCATTAGCGTCTTAATACGCATAGTGATGGTTAAACCGATTCATTACAGCGCGATGATGAGCCGATAGTAGAGGCCTGGACAGGGCAGCGCTTGAGATACACGGCGTTCCGGCTGAAAGCGCCTACCATGAGGCCTTCGACGCTCACATCAGCAGGCTTTTTTCCATCAGCTCAACTCGCCAATAGGCGTTGGAGGCCGCCACGGACGCGAAGAGGCCTGGGTGTTCGGCAACGAATCCTCCGTGCGAGGCCTCTTTAGAACGCGAGGTCGCACTCGAGCAGATATCGGACGGTCGATTATGAAATGACATGCCGCGTTTTTGATCCTCTCGTTCCCAGCAAGCAATATGGCCGCCTTAGTTAGAGGCAGCATCGCAGTATTCGAAACCGACTATAGCGCTGTATTCCTTCGCCCCTTGGAAATAAAAAGCTTAAATTAAGGAGCAAGGGAAAGACTAGCATCCAATCTCACCAGCATCTCTATATCTATGTTAAGGTGAACTTGTCGCGCGGTTGGGAGAACATATGGGCATTGACCGCGCTATTCAGCTCGCCCTCCGAGCCAAGGCATTGCGACTAATCCGGACGACGTAGATTCCCAGACCGACTTTAGAGATCCCTTGGCACAAGGTCGGATACGCTGCACCTATCATTCTGGAATCACCGGCCGCACCTCGTACCCTAGCGTTTGCTTCTTCATCGTGCCAGTTGCTGGAGATACCGGGGCGGTATTATTCTAAAATCCGTGGGGTTTTGGCGCATCCCACCGTTTTTTAGCGATGCCGGAAACCGCGAATTTTATCAGTATTTATCCGTCTAGGATCGTGCTGGGCCTTACTCTAATCGCCACAGTACTAATCGTGGCGAGCGTGATCGGGCAGCTGTTCAAATACGTAGGCGGGCATCAAAATGTGTACAATCTTGTGGCGCAGTTTTACCTTGGCACCGAGGACAGCGTCCCCGCCTATTTCTCAAGTCTGCTGCTTGGCTCTGCGGCGCTGCTGGCATGGCTTATTGCGGTTCCGAAGAAAAAGCATCATGAGCATATACTGGATACTGGTTAGGGCTCTCGATCATTTTCTTGTTCATACCCATGGATGAAGTGGTAAGTCTTCATGAGCGGCGCGACCGACCACTGAGCGAATTTTTTCGATTTGTACAGCTTTCTAGAATTGGCACGGGTTATTGTCGGCATCGTCTTCGTGGTAGCCTTCGGCCTGACGTATTTGAGGTTTCTTATCAATCTGCCGCGCCGGTCACGAATTCTGTTTTCAACTGCGGGATTACTGTATCTCAGTGGGGTCCTTGCTGGCGAATTGATTGCGGCGCACTATGCTCAAACATATGGACTGGAGAGTCTACCGTTCGGCCTGAGCGCAACGGCGAAAGAGACGTGGGAGATGGTCGGCGCGATTCCGCTGATCTATGCGCTATTCGACTGTATGAAGAGCCTGAGCGGAACCGAGATAGGCATTTACTTGACGTATCGGCCGCGAACAAGGCGGATCGTTAAGTCCTGATAACACACCGTGGCTGACTTAGCCATGCCGCAAAGGACACAACAACCCTTCGCGGAACTTATGCTCAGTTTAGCGCCGCCAGCATCTCTTTTATCGAGGTAAACTTCTCGCGGGGTTTTCCGTAAGTCTCGCCGCGCTTGATCTCGGCGGAATCGATCTTAAGCCAATCCGAATATCCGACTACGCGCACGCCCCGCGCCTTGAGCAGCGGATAAATCCCCTCGGCGCCAGACTTAGGTGCGGTATCGATAGCGTTCTGTTCAACATCCGCGAGGAGTGACTTTACTGTCGCGACGCTGTCCGCGCGGTTGGTGCCAATGATGCCGGTCGGGCCCCGCTTGACCCATCCGGCGCAGTAAAGGCCTGGTAAGATCTCGTTCCCTGCATCGGTGATGCGACCGTCTTGGTTGGGAAACACACCGCGACGCTCGTCAAACGGCAAACCGGGTACAGGCATGCCCCGATAGCCGATAGAGCGAAACACAAGCCCGCATCCAAGCTCGATTCTGTCTCCGGTTTCGCGCGCAATCTGCTGAAAAGGTGGTCCTTCAAGACGGTTTTTTGCTATTACCAGATGTTCGACCTTTTTCTCTCCCTTGAGCTCAATTGGACTCTCCAGGAAGCGTATGTAAACCCGGCGCCACTTAGTGCCAGTTGGGCGCGCCGCGAACTCTCGCAAAATCTCCATGTTCTTGATAGGGGTGCGATTGCGCTTGTCCGCAAGCTCTGCTTCGCTCTCTGCATTGAGCTTCAAATCGCCTGGATTCACGATAGGATCACAGTTGGCCAGTTCCCCAAGTTCCCGCAGTTCCACGTGCGTGAACTTGGCCTGCGCTGGGCCGCGCCGACCGATCATGTAGATCTCGCGGATTTGGCTTTCGGCAAGCCGTTCCAGCGCGTGCTGCGCGATATCGGTGTGTTTCAATTCATCGGCAGTCTTGGCGAGGATACGGCACACGTCCACAGCCACGTTGCCTTGACCGATGACCACCGCCACCTCGGTAGATAGATCGAATTCGCGATGCCGATGATCGGGATGACCGTTATACCAGCCCACGAACTCGGTTGCGGTATGACTGCCGGGCAAGTCTTCGCCGGGAATACCGCAACTGAGTTCGTGGGCTGGTATAACGGCCATCCCGATTATCGGCATCGCGAATTCGATCTATCTACCGAGGTGGCGGTGGTCATCGGTCAAGGCAACGTGGCTGTGGACGTGTGTCGTATCCTCGCCAAGACCG
>DATACK010000190.1:0-2677 GCA_036259115.1 Gammaproteobacteria bacterium
CGGCAAGTCGCGCGATTGCGCACCGCCATTGGTGCGCGCGTATATGACGCCATTGCGCGATTGTGTCCAGTAATTTGCCAGTATCATCGTAGGCCCGCGGACGCGCCTATTGATTGTGACCCCGGGGAACTTACGACATCGCGCAAGTCCGAGGCGCTGACGCTACTGTTAGACATTGCAATCAACGGGTCCATTTTGCGGTTGTGGATCCAGCGCGCCAATGTACAGATAAGGTCCGCACATTGGCGGAGTTTTGTTTCATCATTCGCGTCCATCAGTATTGCGCAACCTTGAGTGCTTCAGGCAGCGTACAGGCAATGCTCACGAAGTGGCTTAGGGCATCCATTACGAAAAGGGGCACTAGGCATGATCCACTTTCGGCATGGTAAGGTATCTTCCGGCAACCGCAGGTCGCGCGCATCATGAATTGTTTCATTACTGCTCCCTTTGTTTTTTCGCCCTTTTCGAATCCCTCCACACGGCACATGCCACTGCTAGTGCGTGGATAATGGCCACGCCATGGATTTCCGAGTTTTACGAGCAATCCGGCCGCAGACCTGCGCTCGCATAACATAGAATAGAGTGGTGTACATTGAGTGGCTTACATCATGTGATGTACTAACGCGGCGCCGTCGGCCTCGGCCTTTAACTAAGCTATTGTCGAATTTGCCTGAAGTGGCAGCCTATCATTAGCGAACGGTGCGGTTTAAACAGTTCCTGCGCGTACAATAGGTGTAGCTCGGTGACTAAAGCCAAGCGAATTTATAACATGGCAGTGTGCGTGTTTGATCATATAAGCAGGTTGGATATATGTTTGCGAGGGAGAGATCGAGCGAGATTAATGCAGCGATAAGCAAGCGGATCCTGGCCCGCGGTCGTTTCCGGTGTGCTTGTCATAACGGGTGATGATAAAGGAGCAGTTTGTCGACATTGCCGGGCGGCGCACGCGGTACTTAACCGCCGGATCTGGCCCTGCGCTGGTATTATTGCACGCGGCAGGCGAGAGCGCCGCAGACTGGCAGTGGATACTGCCCATGCTTGCCCGCACCCATCGAGTCTATGCGCCCGATTTATATCCCGGCGAGCATAGGCTTGTGCCTACGAACTACTCACCTGATTTCTTTTCGAGTTTCGTTGGCGCCCTTTTGACTGCGCTTGGCATTGCGCGCGCGGCCGTCATCGGTAATTCGCTCGCCGGTCTCATCGCGCTTCGCTTGGCTTTAGCTTTCCCTGCGCGCGTGACAGCCCTTGGGCTTATTGACAGCGCAGGGCTCGGGCGCCTGGTTCACCCGGCTATGATCATGTCGGTTACGCCAGCTTATGGAGATTTTACCGTCACCTGGTGCAAAACGCCGCTTGGCGCCCTGCAACGCGTATGGACGCGTGCACCGTTATTGTTTGCTCGCCCCGGACAGATCCCGCCGGTGTGGTACAGTGAGCAGTATCGCCTCGCACAATTACCCTATTTTCTGGATGCAACGCTCGCTTCTGCGTGCGCAGATCGATGCTGGCGGGCAGCGCATTGTCATGCTAGATCAGCTTGCTGCACTTGAGATACCTGCCATAATCCTCTGGGGGAGAGAGGACTTGATCTTCCCCGTTGCCCGGGCTAAGGCGGCGCTCCGCCGCCTGCGTCATGGCCAGCTTACGGTGATCCCAGAATCGGGGCATCTACCTCACGTCGAACAGCCCTCCCGATGCGCAGATACGCTTGCGACATTCCTGACTAATGCCGTGAGCGGGAATGTGATGGCCATTTCGACGCCTGAAGGAAGCGATTCAGCGGCAGGCACCTTAGCTCCTTTCATTCGTGGCATGGTCTGATAGTAAGATCCTTCGGCGGCACACCTTCGCATTTCCGTCCATCACCTTCAACTGGCCACCTCATCCAGTGATGCTATTCTTTTTGATCTTCAGTTTCTGTCCATAGAGCAGTCTCAGATTTAAAGATTCCACATCTCCCTCAAGATACCTCGCCCCGAATATACCTATCGTCGGACCAAGCGAAATTTACCCAGTCTTCGATTGCCGAGCGTCCAATGCCCAAGCCAAGAGCCGTCCGGTGCTGGCCATAACTTGTCGATAAACATCGAGAACGGTGGGAGATAGATCAACGCGACACCGCCCTCGTGCGCCTGGATGTAGAAGGGAACACCGGGTAAGCATCCGAGGCGGGTCTCACCACAGCCGCCCCGGATCCGCTTCCGAACACCGAGCATTGGCGGCAGCAGCCCGCTTAGGCGCTCTACGCTCCAGTCACCCTCCAGCGCTTTAAATTGATTCTCCTCTAAGACTGTCATACATGCGAGTATCGTTTAAGATCAATCGCCAACTGGAAATCTCTCAGTGTTGCGCCTTGCGCATTGATCGGGCTGTAAGAATCAAGCATGATCTACCGCTTGATGCACCCCTTGCTGGCGTGCGCAATTGGCGCAGCAGTAGAAGGTGTTGTTTGCTTCAATACCGTGGCCGATGATCTTACAGCCACAGTGATTGCACACCGGCGCCAACTTCTGGATCGCACACTCGAAGCTGTCGAAGACGTGCGTCTGTCCCGCCGTGATGATCTCAAAGGAGAGATGATAATCATTGCCGCAGACTTCACACTTAGCCATGTCAGACTCCTCTGCAATAGATCAATGGAAGCTGGAAAGCTATAACGTGCACGTATGCTTAT
>DATACK010000191.1:0-2639 GCA_036259115.1 Gammaproteobacteria bacterium
CCGGCGGTGACTTCCAATTCCAGGCTGTGCATTATGGAGATAATCGCCTTGACGATTGCGATGTTATCCGCATCCGTGGGCTCCCGTGCGCAAACCACCGGTCGATCTTCACTTATCGGATGGGGAAAGGCTTGAGACCGCTCAAGGAGTCATACGCTGAAGCCATTGATTGCAGTCCTGATCCCAAGCACTCGATTAAAGCGTGCATCACATCCTCCACCCACGTTCTGCGGCAGGCTTTCGGTTGACTCTAGCTCAAGATAATTTGGGGTTAGGCCCGTCTCCTTACAATATCCGCACGATCATTTTCTCGTATTCAACGGATGAAACTGGCGCGCTGATATCTTCCGCCATACATGACGGCCCTATGCCTTGCGCTTACCAACTAAGAGAATAAATTCAGCGCAGGCAATGGGCGTATTCGAGCCGCCTCATGATAGCCGAATATAGACCATTTAAGATCTCATTATTCTGCTGTAGGGCACATTGCCTGCGGACGCTAGTTTGAAACGAATGTAGATCAGTGCGATAAGATAAGCAATATCGACCACTCACTCACGAGTCGGCGTGGTGGATTGCAAGGTTCGGTTTGCGCCTTTCGCCAGGCTCGCGCAAACTCGCAAGCGCTTCAAGTCGGAAATCAAGCCATTGAAAACAGGTCATCCTCGCGGGCTGTATGTCCTCTTTTTCACCGAGCTTTGGGAGCGCTTCAGTTTCTATGGCATGCGCGCGCTGCTGGTGCTTTACCTGACAAAAGCTCTATTACTCAGCGATGATCAGGCATATGGCATCTATGGCGCCTATAACGCGCTCGTCTATACCACGCCCGTGATAGGTGGTTTGTTGGCGGATCGGTGGCTCGGTTATCGGCGCGCGATTATCCTAGGCGCCTCGCTCATGGCGCTTGGTCACTTCTGTCTGGCGATTCCACAAGCGCTATCATTTTACGGCGGGCTGGGCCTGCTGATCGTGGGCAGCGGTTTATTCAAACCCAACGTCTCCAGCCTGGTTGGTCAACTCTACGCCCAGAACGATCCTCGTCGCGACGCGGGCTTCACCATCTTTTATATGGGCATCAACCTCGGCGCCTTGCTGGCGCCGCTGGCCTGTGGTTTCGTCGGCCAGACCTACGGCTGGCATTATGGCTTCGGGCTCGCCGGCGTGGGCATGTTGACTGCACTTTGTGTATTCCTGCTCGGCCTCCGCCGCTTCAAGGGGCTTGGCCTGCCGCCTTCGCCGCAAGCGCTGCAAAAATCATTGCCTATCGTGCTAAACGTTCGCAACGGCATTTATGTAGGTTTGATTTTAAGCGTGCCGATGTTTGGCATGCTCGTGCCTCACAACCACCTGACTGGCTGGATGCTGATTGTCGTCGGTGCGGCGGCACTGGGATGGATGCTCTACATCGCGATCTCAAGTGAACGTGCGCAGCGCGGTAGGCTTTGGGTAATCCTGATTCTCGCGGGTTTCTCGATTGCGTTCTGGTCTTTCTTCGAACAAGGGGGCAGTTCGATTAACCTATTCACCGACCGTAACATCAACCGCGAACTATTCGGCTGGGATGTTCCGGCCTCGCTGTTTCAGGCAATCAATCCTATGTTCATTATACTGATGGCGCCCATGTTTTCTATGCTGTGGCCTAACTTGGCCAGTCGTGGCATTGAACCGTCCACGCCTGTCAAGTTTGCGCTTGGCATTATGCTGCTCGCGGCGGGCTTCGCAGTGTTGAGCTTAGGCGCAAGCTTAGCGGGCGATCAGGGCAGAACGTCGCTCGTGTGGCTACTGCTTGGTTATGCGCTGATCACCAGCGGCGAGCTGTCTCTGTCACCAGTGGGTTTGTCCATGATCACCCGCCTAGCGCCGGCACGGCTGGTCGGTGCCATGATGGGCATCTGGTTCTTATCGACGGCGTTCGCACAGTACATCGCCGGGCTAATAGCCAAACTTACCAGCGCGCCGCAGTCCGGCGGGGCAATCCACGCCTTGTCTCCCATTGAGTCGATTGACCTTTATGGCCATGTATTCACACAGATCGCGGTTGTCGCGGCGATAGCCGGTTGCGCGCTGCTGCTTATTTCACCCTGGTTGCATCGCTTGATACGTCGGAATGGGGATAATCGCTAAGTTAATGACTGCGCTCTGATTATTCATCCAGCGTCCGACGCAACGATAGTCATAAACACCAGTTCCTGCCAACGAAATCTCTTATGAAGCACGTAGCGGCCGCAAGTGTTCGCCTGACGCTGAATCTCTTTTACGTATTCCTGAGGAACCGCGAAAACATGGCGCCCCGGCTCCCGCAATTCGCTACACCAATTACCCGGCGGCGAGAGCGAAGCCTCTTCAACCGCCGTGTTCAGGTATAGCGACAGGCTATACTGAGGCCAAAAATCCAGGTAAACGACTTCTTTTACGATGAGCTGTGCCACGGCACACGCATCCCTGTGATAAGGATAAATCGCGGCGTCCCACTTTATGCCCAGCAAGAAAATCACGATCAACGTTAGCACAGGCGGCGCCCAACGCCCGATTCCGCAAGCGCATGGGCAGCAGCAGGGCGATAGGCACGAAGAGCGGCAACACGTATAGCGGCAAACGCGAACGCGCCAAGCAAAATACCACCAACGGCAATACAATCC
>DATACK010000192.1:0-6439 GCA_036259115.1 Gammaproteobacteria bacterium
CCAGATTGATGCCGATAAAACCCGCGCCGCCAGTAATAAGCGTAGAACGGCGTACTTTCGCCCTTTTAGCTGGTTGACGCTTGGTTACATCTTGCGGGAGGTTTGCACCGGTATAACGGCCAAGTACCGCCAGCGCACGCACGCCTGCGATGCCTTCGTTAGCCCAAGTCCGATACAACAGTTTTGGTTTTCCATGAGCATTCTTGAGGCCGAAGTGATAATGCCGCTCGTCTTCACGAAATCCGTTTTGATGACACTGATCTAGATGTAAGTCGTAGAATGAATACCAGTAGATACGCTCCACTGGCGCCTGCAGGAGTTCATCGAGCATGCACAGTTGGCGGAATTCATCGTACCGCCACGTCGAATAGCCAGTTGCCGTAATCCAGATCTCTGGGTCAAGACCGTGATGGCGTAGCATGTCACGCAGCTTGCCGACCGGCTCACGCCAGTCGTACCAGTCGAATTCCCGAGTGCCGGGGAAGCCTTGCACGCCGACTGCGTCGATGTGCTCAATGACGCCGCGCTCGCACAGCGATTCCAGCCAGTGCGGGTTCATTGGCGCCATCCCGCTTAACAAAGTCTTTTTGCCGCGCTGCTTGGTCCGGTAAGCCGCTGCGCCGATCATCTCATAAAAATTTTTCCACTCAGGGTCTAAGCGCCAGCTCCAGCCGTTGATATTGTTGCATTCATTCCACAACTCGATCCATGTGAAATGCTCGCCGAGACCGGTAATGATGAGATCTAGAAAATCGGCATAATCGCGCGGATTACGTGGCCGCGCGTAAGCTTTGGATTGCAGTTCCAACCGAGGCGGTGCGAAGGTGAAATATAGGGTGACGTTCACCTCTGAGGCCAGGCGGGGCAAGAGCCACTCGTACCAAGCTCGGTCTTCCTTGGTATGCCAGTCCGCCCACGAAAAACCCATGCGCAACTCGCGCACATTAAGCGCTCTTAAATCTGCCAATAGCGCCTCGACGCGTTGGTGCGCACCCGGCTGCAGCCATTCCTGCACGCCAAGTACCGGGCATACGAGGTGTTTGGCATCTGCATTGTCCATTTCCCCGCTCATGCGGTTAGTCCGCGCGCGACGAGCTCGCTGTGCGCAGCCCTCAGCCTGCTGCTGACGTTCTGTCCACGTAGCCACTCCACCAGTTGGGCAAGCCCATCTTCTAAGCTCACCTGCGGCGCGTAACCTAAGACTTCACGCGCGCGAGAGATGTCAGCGAAGCAATGGCGGATGTCTCCGCTGCGGTAGCGACCGGTGATCTGCGGCTCGATATCATGCTTTTGGAGGTGGGCGGCTAATAGCGCGGTGACTCCGCTGACTGTGTAGGCGTTGCCGCTGCCGACGTTGAAAACCTGATTGGAGGCCGCTGGTGTCTCCAGCGCCAAACGACAGGCTTTTGCCACATCGTACACGCTTACGAAATCACGCTGCTGATTGCCATCCTCGAATATGAGCGGGGGAGTGTCATTTAAGTAACAGGCCGAGAATATCGCCAGCACACCGGTATAAGGGTTGGATAACGCCTGCCGCGGTCCGTAGATGTTAAAAAAGCGCAGCGCCACCACCGGCACGTTATAGGCGCGCCCGAACAGCAAGGCCATACTCTCCTGGTCGTATTTGGACAGCGCATAGATAGAGGCAGGCGATGCTAGCTTAGTCTCTGGCGTCGGCACGGGCGTTAACACGCTACCGCCGTCGTCGAGTTCCCAGCGACCGGCTCGTAATTGCGCGATGGGGCGCTCCGGCGGTGCACGCAGGCTACCGTCCTCGGCGCGATAGAGCCCTTCGCCGTAGAGACTCATGCTGGATGCGACGATCAGGCGCTTAACGGGCTGTTCGAGCAGCGCTTCTAGCAAGACGGCGGTGCCTCGATTGTTTACGTCCGTGTAATGTGCAATGTGGTACATGCTTTGGCCAACACCTACAGCGGCGGCGAGGTGATACACCGCATCGACGCCATGCAGTGCGCGGCGTACGTCATCACGATTGCGTACGTCGCCCAACAGGCATTCCACGTCAGAATTCAAATAATCGGGAAACGCGGCTCCCGGGCCATGCACCTGCTCAGTGAGATTGTCCAACACGCGCACCCGATAGCCGTGCGCAAGCAACTCATCGGCGAGGTGAGAACCCACAAAACCGGCCCCACCCGTAATCAGGATCGTCTCTCGCGTGGAAGCTCCGGCGGGCATGGTTATGACTTGGAGGTAGCAGCAACGTTAGACCGCTGCGAATTGAAATCGATCATTGGCGAAGCTGCGGGCGCAGCTAGCATACGGTCGAAATAGGCAATGGTTTTTTTCAATCCTTCGTCCAAGGAGACTGCCGGTCGCCAGCCCAGGTAGCGTTTAGCCAGCGTGATATCCGGACAACGGCGCGTGGGGTCGTCGTGAGGTAATGGGTGGTAAACCAGGCGTGACTTTGATGCAGTCAAATCGATGATGCGCGCCGCCAGTTCCGAGACCGTAATCTCTGCAGGGTTGCCCAGGTTGAGTGGTCCGCTGAGTTCGTCGTCTGTATCCATGAAGCGCAACATGCCCTCAATGAGATCGTCGACATAGCAGAACGAGCGGGTCTGGCTGCCATCACCATAGATGCTGAGCGGTCGGTTACGTAACGCCTGCACGATGAAATTGGAAACCACGCGACCATCATTGACTTGCATGCGTGGGCCATAGGTGTTGAAGATGCGACCCACCTTGACGCGCAGACCACACTGGCGGCGGTAATCGAGAAACAAGGCCTCCGCACAGCGCTTGCCCTCGTCATAGCAGGCGCGCGGCCCGACCGGGTTGACATGGCCCCAGTAATTTTCCCGTTGCGGGTGTACCGCCGGATCGCCATACACTTCACTGGTGGAAGCTTGAAAAGCGCGCGCTTCACTGCGATGCGCCAGCTTTAGCACGTTGTAGGCGCCGCGTACGCTAGTGATGATGGTGCGTATGGGATCGGCCTGGTAATGAATTGGTGAGGCGGGGCAGGCTAGATTGTAGATATCATCCGCTTCCGCCTCGACGGGCTTTAAGATGTCGTGATAAAGGAACTTAAAGCGGGGATGACCTGAGAGATGATGAATGTTGCGAGCGTCGCTGGTCGTAAAGTTATCCAGACAAAGTACCTCATGACCATCCCGCAGTAGGCGCTCACAGAGATTCGAACCAAGAAAACCGGCGCCGCCGCATACAAGAACCCGTTTATTCATTGGTATTCTCACTGACTGATGCTACTCGCTTGTATCGAGCAAGCTCTACGAACTTCAGAGCTTGCTTAGCTTTATACGGGCGCGATCAAGCCGTAAAACAGCTTGATAACATCTTTGCGCGTATATGGCAGCCGATTATGACTGCTGTTCCCGCGCCCAATTTGTGGCGACAGCCTAGGCAGTGTGGCTGCCTATACAATGCTAGAGCAGATTCTATACCAGCTTGCCTAGAAAATCGATTCTTGTTGTTGTTGAACAAGAAGATGATGCAGGCAAAGAACACTACCACACACGCTGCCAAAGCAGATTTTCACAATTTTACAAAGGTAATTGTAAGAATTACCAGTCTAAAGTTTTACCTTAACTTGGTTGCGAGGGCGCGTAGCCGAGACTATGCAAGTAGATCGGCTCGTTCGTGGACGTGTGTGCCATGTATTGATGTGTTAGCTACCCTTGAGCGAATTTCCTTTTCCTAAGTGATCTGTCGTCCATATCAGGCTTGCGCATCGCTTAATAGCTTGGTGTGCCGTTAGAAGCAAGTCGATTTCTTCTTCTTCAACATGAAATGCTTGGCGTTCTACCTTAATAATGCTGTGAGCCTAGCGATTCATTGATCGCCATTCTTCCCTATGCCTTTGCGCTATGCAACGGTGGGTTGATGGTGTGGCGTACTTCAGTCGCCTCCATTATCAGATCCAGATCATGCATGTTTTCGAGTTCTTCCAACGCCAGGTAGAACAGCTTTTCCGTAAGTTGGGTATGTGCCCCAGTTCTTGGTTGACTTTGTTGAATAGTTCTTCGCGAGTTTTCACCACGTTCCCACCTAGTGTTCAATAGCTTTTCGAAGAGCTGTATTTATGGCCCTACTTTAAAAGCAGATACCAGAAGAACGATTCCGGCGAAGGCGAACGCGAGGATGATGATCGAGAGGCTGCGTCTAGCGCTGCGGCACCTAGCCAATTTCCAGATCGCTGAAGGCGAGGGTGCCGATGCTAAGGCGAAAAATCTAAGTGGCCGCAGCATGATCCGCGTGATCGATTACCGCGCATGCGCCTAATCAGGAGGCATGCGACAGGTACCTTCGCCCTGCGACCGCTGCTCTTCCTCTGGCGTTGGCCTCTCTGTCTAGACCAGCAGAATTTTTCTATGCATATTTAGATTCCGCTTCAGGCGTTGAATGTTAATCAAAGATAGACAAGCGATGCATTAATTACCAGGCAGCTACGCACCGCTCCGCTCGTCCAGTTTAGCCTTAGAGTTGATGGCAATAAATCTCAGGTCATCTGGTAAGCGCGGCATATCCGCCCATATGTTGGCATCGTTACTGCTGGGCATAACGATTCGATCGGAGCTCGATGATGCTGCGACGACCGTTTTGCAATATTACGCTGCTCAAGAACACCTTGAGCAAACGAAGGCTCGGTGGCCGTGATGGTGTGCAGTTAATCCGCGCCAATTCATTCAACCCCGAGGCTGTAAGCATACGCAGCGTGAAACAAAACGACCAAGGCTGCCGGCCGCACATGTATACAGCAGACCGCGGCAGCGTGATTTACATGGGTCCGGCGCATTCCAAAGAGGCCTCGCCACTGATGAAAGCACCCTATGCCGCGGGCCAACCATGGTCTGCTCGGCTTGTGCAAAAGGGTGGCGATCGACGGCGCTAAGCACGCGGCGTGTCGTGCACGCTAATATCATCTGTCCCGGTCCCCTTGGTGGAAAAGTAGATTCCCGAACAGGCGCAAGCCCTTGGCATCAGCGAGGAAGAGATCGTCAGAAATGTTACGCTCAAGGAAACGGTGGATGCCGAGTTCACTACCGCCGTCGATATGGCGGAATTTGCCGGGCTTTGCGCATCATTCCCAGCCAATGTGCCCTAACTGGTCAGTCTGTAGTCATCAGTCACGGCTGGCATATGCAGTAAGCGTGACTTTAGCCGCAAATCGAGCAATCGAGACTATTGCCCCTTCTGCATACATTCATGTAACCCGTCGGAGACGTGAAATGGCCAAGATCCTCGTTCTTTACTACAGCATGTATAACCACATCGAAACGCTCGCGCGTGGTCGTGGAAGGTGCGCGAAAAGTAGGCGATACGCAAGTTGATCTCAAGCACGTGCCAGAACTGGTTCCGGAGGAATTGGCGGACTGCGATGGCATCATCATCGGCACGCCCACGTGCTACGGCAATATGGCCGCGCAGATGCGCAATTTTCTGAATCAGACAGGCCTATGGACGTCGAACGCGCTAGTCGGTAAGGCGGCCAGCGTTTTCACCAACACGGCCATGCAGCACGGCGGACAGGAAACGACAATTGCCTCCACGCACTTTACCCTACTACACCTGGGGCTGGTGATCGTCGCCGGGCCGTACACCAGCAAAGCGTTGAGTGATGTCACCGCCGTCAGTGGCAGTATAGTGTATGGTGCCTCAATCATCGCCACCGGTGACGGCAGCCGTTGGCACAGCGATAATGAGCTGGCGATTGCGCGCTTTTGAGGCAAGCACGTAGCAACAATCGCCACCAAATTGGCGCGCGAGTAACTATCATCTTGAAACAAGCGTGATAGTTTTCTAAGTTTTGAGAACCTCGCAGGCGGTTGATCGGGAACGTGGCTAGGCCCGGGCCACGATAATAATCTGGAGCCCACGCCTTCAGGTCCAACGTAGAGCGTTTGCCGAGGTGCACAAAGTTTTCCTCTAACCATTGGTCGGCGCATCGACGACTGCTTTCGCGCAGCCGCAAGAGAAGTGGCCAGTCCGTGGCGAGCTTACTGTGTAGAGTCAAGGCAGGCATCTTCTCTTCGTCGGCGATTTGGTGAAAATACGCGCGTTGAATGTGCGGATCTTTAATTTCGCCAGGCTCCACCAGCTGCGTGATAAAGGCCATGCTGCGCAGCTCTCGCAAGAGGCTGGCGTCGAAGGTGATGTCGTTGACCCGATCGCCGAATTGGGGTGCCGTGGAGAGAAGACCATCCCGGCGATTGGGATTGATTTGGACGATGATGATGTCGTTAGACTCGCAAAATCTCACCAGCGTTTCGAGCACCGGATTGCCCATGTAGCCGCCGTCCCAGTCATAGTCGCCGTTGATCTCCAAGGCCTGCCGAAGTTGCGGTAGGCAGATCGACGCCAACAGCGTCTCGATTGAAAGTTCTGGTGCGGTGAAAACGCGCAAGCGATTGGTGTTGGTGCTCGTGGCCACGATGCAAAGTTTCACGCTAGC
>DATACK010000193.1:0-4139 GCA_036259115.1 Gammaproteobacteria bacterium
GTGCTTCACACGGCGTAACTATCTGGCATGCCTAAGTGGCTCATGCGGTTCAATGCGGCGCAGCGGATGAGTATCTGTGTACCCTGTGCCTCGAACAGTCGCGAGCGCACCCGATCGCCGAAGATGGCCTTGATCCGAACACCGCCGTTTCAGCCAAACTACGGCGGTGATAACCAAGCTTCTGTTTCCAAGCAGCACACCTCATACGTCGGATGTCCCACAGGTTCTTATCGCGAGCTAACAGCGGGGAACTTTATTGGCCAAGGCTTTAAGGCTCATCTTGACTTGCGGCGGTTCGATACCAGTTCGAAGGGCTTCTGCTTCGGTTCGATGGTTCGATTCATAGAGGTTTCGAACTCTTAGTCCATTGGTGGTAGGTGGCACTACTACATGGTTTGCCATAGAAATTTATAATCAGTTGCTTAATAGAAAGCCCGGCTGAAGCGATTCCAATTTAGAAACTGGCTCTACTTGGCTATTGAGTAACCTCCGGCGGACTTAGGCTACGGCACAATGAACTACCAGTCGCAAACGCCGCCAATGCCCACACGATGATTGCGCCTGATGGCAGATCAAATGCCGCCGATAGTACGAGTCCAAGCGCGTAACCGCCGGCACCCAGTGCATAGCCGCTCATCAAAGCGCGAGTGCCATCCAGATGGCGAATAGCTAGGGCCGGAATGATCAAACTGGCAAATACCAGAAATACGCCCACCAGTTGCACTGCGGCGGTAACCGCAAGCGCAAACAAAAGATAAAAGGCGAGCGAGCCACCGCGCTGGCCTAGAGCCATCCATAGTCCTAGGATGACTATATTAAACAGCGCAAGCGGCCCGAGCTGGGCGTAAGTGACCCACAGAATCTGCCCGGCCAGCAGATCCTGTAGGTGTTCGGCGCCTTGCGGATTCTGAGCCAACAGCAAAATACCGCCAGTCGCCGCGAGCACAAATGCCGTTCCGATTAGCGCTTCCTGTATTTCCGGCCAGCGCCGTTCCGCTAAGTAAAGCGCCAGTGCACCGGCGAGTGCCGCCGCGCCTGCAATTAGCTGTACCTGCCAGCCGCCCGGCTCCAGTTGCAGGGTGTATGCGGCAATAACGCCGAGCCCCGCGATCTGTGCCACCGCGAGATCGATAAAGATAATGCCGCGCGCGAGCACTTGACGCCCTAGCGGCACGTGAGTCGACAAGACCAACAAACCCGTCAGAAAGGCGGGGATCAGGATCCCCACCATCGTCTCCAGGTTCATCGCGACCCCTCTTTTAGGCCATGTAATAAACGGTCGATCGTATCGTCAAACAGCCCGAATAGGTCATCGGCGGCCGGTGTACCACCAATCGTGTACGGAAGCATTACAGCAGGAATGCCTAGTCGCTCGCTCAAGAATTGCGATGCTTGATCGCTTTCATAGGCGGCGCGGATCACCATCTTGGCCGGTTGTGTCTGAAGCTGGCTCACCAATTGCGCCAGATGTGTGGCCGTCGGCGGAATACCAGGCTTAGGCTCTAGTACGCCCACTGCCTTAATACCCAGCCAATCGAAGAGATAAGTGAAGTTTTTATGATGCACGACCACCGGCACGCCCTTGAGGGGTTTGGCTTGTGCCTCCCAGCGCGCGATTGCCTTCGTCCAGCGCCTCTTGAACCCCTTGAAACGCGCTTGATAGGTACGAGCTTCATCAGGGTCTAGTTGTTGCATGCGCGCGGAAAGCACAGCCGCGATCTTCAGCACCCTTCGCGGATCCAGATGCACATGCGGATTGCCGCCAGGATGTACGTCCCCCATGCTGCGATCCACGCGTGACGGAATCTCAAGTCGCTGAACCAGGCTTGAGGCTTCCACGTAACCCGGGCCACCCGGCTGAATGTTTCCGTTGCTGGACTGCCGCAGCAATAGCGGTAGCCAGCCAATCTCGAGTTGTGCACCGGAACAAACCAATAAATTGGCCAAACGCGTCTGCGCGATCAGGCTAGGCCGTGCCTCAATACGGTGTGGATCCTGGAACGCCGTGGTCGCTGAATAAACTTCTACGTTGCCGCCACCTAGTTCTTGAGTGAGCGACCCCCATTCGGGTTCGCAGGCGAGGACAAGCAAGTCGGCGACCGCTGGTTGCGCGATCAGTGTCAGCACGCTGACCAACAGCAGTACGAGTCTCTTCATGACGGATCTTTTCATGATTTTTCCTAAAACGTGTGTGCGCGATGGGCGCCCAGGCTCACGATGAATTGGGCGAAGATCTCGTCGTCTGTGTCCGGATAAGACTCGTCGTGGTTGTACTGCAAGCGGAAACGACTGAACTCACTGTAGCTGTAGTCCACCATGGCGCTATAGCGGCGCGGCGTATAGCCCTGATCGCCAAAACCGCCTGCGGCCAGCGCTGTGGGATTAGAACCATCATTGTCCGCGTCGAGCTGGTCGTAGCGCAGGCCCACTCGCCACCTCCGGATAAATTGATAAACGCCCTGTGCGTACCAGCCGCTTTGACGCCCGTCCAAGGTGCTGATACCAGGCGCATCGACTAGCGTGATTGCGCCATCCTCATTACGATGAAAGTATTCAGCTTGGAACTTGAAGTTGCGCTCGGTTGCATTTCCACGCGGTGCCCATTTGTATACCAGATCGATCCCAGGGATATGATCATCTCCGGTAAAGCTGCTTTCGACAGGATTGTCTTCTGGATGAATGCCCCCAGTACGATCATTCACGCTAGCGTGCAGATAAGATAGGCCGAACTGCCAACTGTGGCTCACGCCAATATCACCGCCGAAGGTCAAGGTACCCACCGCTGAACCGATGCTGCCGCTTCCGCGCGAGGTGGGAAAATCGTTACCGCCGCCGATTTCTAGCCCCAGTTCGATAAACGTAAGGGTGGGTGCGAGCCAACGTATCTGCACGCCGTCCTCGTTGAACTGCCCGCCGAACATGGCTCGATATACTAGCGGCAAGTCGACAAAGTCCTGGGCGTGGAGATGGATATTGTTTAGGTAGCCAAGCTGCGAAAAGAAGCGACCGGCCCGGATCGTAAATCCGTGGCCAAGACCAATGGTCTCTAAATAAGCCTCCTCGAGCTCTACATGGGTTTCACCGTTCTCGCTGTGTAACGCGGCGGTGAACGTACCGTAGAAGCGGTCATCGATATTCGCACTGGCAAGCAACTCCGATTCGCCCAGATTAAAACTCTCCGTACCAGGCCCTGACTCACCGCCCAACTGAAAACCAGGCAACCGATAATCTTCTGGATCGTTGGAAAACAGACCATAGCGCCCGTCGAGGATCAAGCTTATGGCCGGATTAAAGGCGTTACTGGTGGCTTGCTGTTGCGCGAAGAGTGGAGCCGGAAAAATCAATAGACATAGACTGACGCTAAGCACGGTCAGTGCAGTGCGCATGCAGATGGTCATAAGACCTCCTCAAACTCCATGCAGCGTTTGGTAACAGTGCTGTATGGAGGACCCGAAGCAACTAAACCAAAATCAGTTGATACTGTTCAGATGAAGGCTTTCTGAGGTGGACTGCGCGCCGCAGGGATGGCATATCGGGACGAGGGTATGCTGAGGAGGTATGTTGGTGAGGGGAGCGTACCAGCGAGTTGCGGATTAAACGTGACGCCAGCACTGGGTAAGGCGTAACCAGAAGCCGCACCATTGGTGCAGATCTGACATTGTTTAGTATGATCAGGCGAATGCGGTGCGGCGTCATGAACGATCAGTAACGTCTGCGCTGCGATTAGGACAATCCCTATAAGCCAGGCGGTTACGCTAGGGTGTCTTAAACGCATGGATTACCGGCTATAGATCATGACGGCTGGTATGTTACCTTGTAGCACAGCCGTGCGGTAGACTTAAGTTCCGTGCAGCGTTCTGCTAAGAGCCGTCTCGGATACGGGCTATTAACTGTCACCGTAGATTCTATACATAGCAGAACTAGTCGTATCCACAGGCATGATTCCTCGTGAAGTCATTGCCAAACATTCCAGCCGATGGGGAGTATAGCAAGGCATACCGCCTCTATAGCCCGCAATGCTTATAGAATCGGCACTTCCGCATCTTTTAGACATCACATCTACGTAGCGACAATGTGTGTCTCAGACTCTCTCCAACCACGGGAAATTCTATACAGTTCCCGTTTCAGTTTGGTAGCAG
>DATACK010000194.1:0-7253 GCA_036259115.1 Gammaproteobacteria bacterium
TCCATCGCATGGGCGTCTTTGAGCCAGGTAATGAGATTTTCAGTTGCGGTAGCCATCGAGGCCTCCTCAAGAAGTAGGTAAGGTGTTTGTTTCGCACCGTTTCAGCAGTGCGTATGCCGTGCACAGGTGATAACTCATCAAAGATTGTGCCACGACCATGCATTTCCATAAGACTGATCAGCATGGCAGCAAGATGCGACATGACTTAGCTTGGATCAAGGACCTAGGTGAGTTGTTGCCGTTGTTATCAACGACAGCTAGTGTCTTGAAACGTGCTTACCGCGTAGCTGGCTAGATCTTGTTGCAATTAGCCGAGCAGGCTGGATTGGAGGCGGCTCCCACGCCTTTGATCCGCCGCTTCTTGACGCCCTGTTACGCGCAATATTGGAATGCGATTTGCCGCCCACTGTGTATCCATGCAGTTGAAGAGCTGACTTATAGCAGCACATGCGGGAGAGAAGGCGTGGGAAACCGGGACTTTACACTGCCAACGCCGCAATGAGAAGGTGCGCGTGCACAAGGGGAGGCCCATCCCTGCATGCCCGAACTGCGGCGACAAGACGTATAGCCAGAGAACCGATGAGCCCGGCAACAGGTCGAGTTAGCCTTGGTTTGATGCAGCATTGTAGGCGATGCTGGCCGTGCGCATCAGCGCAGATAAGAGAGGTGTATAGCTGCTTCGATCTGCCGTAGCACTTGCCGATGTACCTGAACTCGGGGAATCATCAGGACCAGCCAAGGCGACATATCTTATGGGACGTGTTAGATCTAAGGCGTGCTAAAGGTCTCTCAAGTGGTGCGCATGCGAAAAGGCACTATTACCTATTCATGTGGCCGTGATGACGTTCTTGGGCGAAGGGTGTACGTGGTTTGCTTCGACTACGGCTCTCCGGCGAGAGTGTTTCTTTTAAATGGGGGCTCGCAAACGAGCAGCGGCACACGACATCTCTCGTAAGTCAGCTAAGTAGCCAATATTGCCCTGACGACACAGTTTTGTACCGGTGCGCGGGCAATCGCGCGCTACCGATCAGTAGGTCTGCCGTCTGGGAGAACTGCATCATTGGCATCATCCAAGGTGCCTTGAACAGTCTGGCCGTAGGTAATGGGGGAAATAGCGGGCGGGCAAAGCCCATGAGACACTCAGCAGCGCGGGCCCAGACAACAGCGCCTGGCGAATATATTGCCGTGTAAGTGATGGGCGCATGCTCATTTTGTCCTCCTTCTAGGAAAGCTTGGCTTGACGCCAACGTACCAAGTTCGTCGTCCTACTCGCCATAGATCGCGGCATGTGATCGGTCCTTATCGACGCACTTCGCGAAGTGCTGCATACGCGTTGTAGCAAGCCGTGTACCGAGCAAGTTTGTCTGAAATCAGGGGTTGTTTAACTCTCAAGAGCGATTGGATAGGGCTGACTTCAAGCGCGTAACTGAGTACTTTTATTTACTTAAAAGCCGCTCGTTTTGTAGGTATTGCACAACCAGTTCAACCACCGTGCTTACGCGCTTACATGTAACCAAAACAGCTGCCGTGGGACTGCGTACGCCCGATTTTCTTCGTCAGTGGGAACTGATGGAGATACTAAGGCTTGGCAGCCGGGCCGGATGGCCTAGAAGAAGCTGAGTGAAAGCCCAAGGATGAAGTGGTTAGTCCATGGCTCAACATGGAGGCTACTGCCGCCTTGTAGATCAGCGTCGATATCGGCATAGCTGAGCTTGTATTCGATAAATGCCGACAGATGCTTGATAAGACCAACATGTACACCGAGCAGCCCTTGGGCTGCCGCCCCGGCAAGCTGATATTCACTGGTTCCGATGCCGTCTATCTCTGTCTCGACGTGCGGTATAGCGGCGCCAATGCCGAGGCCAATATAGGTTTCAAGACGATCCGCAGGGAAAAGGCGATGCAGGGCATTGAGTGTCAGCAGATTGTGCCCATGCGAGAGCTGAAGGTTACTGAAGGTCTCGCCAAGTCTTTCACGACCCGCAACACTCATCCCGGCGCGCGTTCCGTTTACGGTTACGATCTGGTCTGTATCAGCGATCATCTTCGTGTGGGTGAAATCAAGGGCGAGCCCCCAGCTCGGCGCGCGATCGAACCAATACGAGAAGCGAAGTCCGTAGTAGATCGGTGACTGAAATGATTCATTGTCCCAACTGATGTCGTTGAGGGTCAGAGCGGTTCCACCGTCTTGTTCGAACTCGACATCCGTATCCAGTGTCTCGGCCACGCCGCCATAGGCACTCAGGCGCAAGTTGGCGTGTGCTCCATCTACTGCGAACAGCGCACCAGCTAGGCCTGCCGTGACGGCAAACTTACCAATGCGCCGCGCGATAATCACCGTCTCACCCTCACTGGATCGTACTCGCATATCGCAATCAACACGCTCCGTCTTACTTGCAAGCGCTAGGAAGGATTCGGCACTAAGAAACGGCTCATCAACAGATCAGTCTTTCTTTAGGGAGCCGATATCGAGTCGGTAAGAATAGAGATCGCCCTCGTCAGCATCACAGGTAATTCGATTCATGTCCCGCCCCCACCATCTTCGGTAAGTCGAATCGGAGAAGCCAAGCCTAGGTTGCAAGAACCCAGCCTTGGTCGATTACCGCTGAATCAACCCTTGATTAACCTCCCTTAGCCAACCATGCCTCAAAGGTGCGGATTGAGTCTTCAAACAATGGCCGATAAGTGGTACTCGAGGCGTAGCTACCTGGTTTAGCGATCGCCGCACGATAGATGGCAAGCGTCCGCTCCACCCAGGCACGCGCCGCTGCCTTGCCATCGCGCCGTACCAGGAAATCAATCCGCTCTATCTCTGGCCGGCCCGGTATGTTGCCGCATCTCATAAGCCAGCAGCAAACGCTACTAACGGTTTGAAAAACAGCGCCATGTGATGCTTCTCAAAAGTTGATAGAGCCCGAGGCCTTCAAATCTGGGCCGCATCGTGTGGCGTTTTGCCTGTCTCGAGATAGGTCTTCATTCGCAGCAGATCTTGGTCGAGTTCGGTTTTAGGATCAGCGCCAAAGAGCATGGCAGCCGTATGCCCAAGCGCACCAGCCGGTGGGTTGTAGCTCATCTTGACATCAAGACGGGTACCATCATTGACCCGTTCAAAGCGGATGAAACCGGCATGCTCTACGGTCGAACCGGGCGTGGTCTTCCAGGCCAACACCTCGTTGGGGATGAGTTGAGTCGTTACCGCATCCCACTCCACCGACTGCCCGGCCGGACCCGCCACTCGCCAGTGCGAGCTGCCGTCCTCGCGGACCTTCACTTCACGTACATTCGACATGAAATGTGGTAGATTCTCAAGATGGGACAGGATGTCGAACACCTTCTCCACCGGGGCATCTATATTGATCGTTTTCTGAATATCGATGGCGCGGCGTCCTGCGCCTACCCCTACCACTCTTCTGACCGGCTTATTGAGAACGCTGCGCAGGAGCAAGGTGGAGCCCGCGCCAGCGGCCAACACTCCTAAGGGGTTTCGCATGCGTAACCCGTAGAAGACCAGCGCGCCTCCAGTCGTCCCTACCAGTGCGCGTGCAGCCGGCGCCCAGTTCTCCTGCAATAGCTCGAAGCGGTCGCCGGCACGTGGTCGCCCACCCTGCAGCGCCGGCACATTCTCAGCGGTCTTATGCACCTCAAGATTATCCTCGACGTCGACCACCCCTCGCACTGAACGAATCCCTGCCATCAGATCTTCATGCTCGTGTCTAAGCACGGGACCGCTTAAACGCACGCGTCCCTGTTCGACTTGTACCTCAATGGCTCCGGGGTGTGATACAATCCGGCCCATCTTAGATCGCACGCGCTCTGCTAAAACCTCGTCCGAGACCGGCTCGTTTGTTATCGTCGAACGAAGTTGCGCCCAAATGCCTTGGGCGCGATGGGCGAGGTCGCGTGCGATTACTTCGACACCATCGTCCAATTGGTTTAGGCCACTAACCATTTGGTCGCGCAAAAGCGCCCGCCGGCGCTTGCCTTTATCAGGATCGAACAGATACATGAGGGCGGCTCCAAGCGCTGCCCCCGTGACTCGTGGAAGTCTTGAAACCATGATCTTTCCCTCCGTCATCATTAAACGATCGGATCTAAACCCATACGACAACACCAAGCAATTTTCGCTCCGAAATTGTGGCCTTTGGGATGCGGTCAGTGATCCAAGTACCCGCTTAGAAGATACGCCAACTCGCTCGCACCGTGACTTAACAAATCTATTCTGAGACCTCGTGGTTTCAGCTGACTTTTATGTGAAATCACGTGGAATCACCGAGGCTCCACATGATACTGTACGCTGCTAAGAAGAGCCGGCAGCATCACTGGAGATGCTGGCTGTTACGTGTTACGTGTGGTTGTAATGCTTAACGACTCACTGGCAGTGAGGAACTTCGATATGAACCAGAGATCCCCACAGTTTCGTCTTATCTGGCGCTTACAGGAGTAGAATTCAAGCGGAGTCACGCACCTCGTATCCAAAACATGCGGCCGCAGTGCAGTTTGCTGATTCAATATGGGATCGATAGAGAGAAAACAGCGCAGAACGCCGTAACGACCCTGTACGGTTTCGATCCGCCATGGACTTTATGCCAAGCCGAGACGAGGTAAGTAATGAATGCCGATTTTTACTTTCAGAACAGATGCAGGTCAGGCATGGCACCCCTTATAAGCGACGAGGAAGAGCTGGATGCACCTGCGGTTGAAAGCAGCCTGAGAGGCAGAACTTTGCCGAGATCATGAACGGGCTACAGCGTTTTCAGGATCGACGTGACGCCGGACGGCAGCTGGCGGCAAGGCTTAAGGCCTATGCCAATCAACCGGACGTTTTGGTGCTCGCACTGCCACGCGGCGGGGTGCCGGTGGCCTTCGAGGTGGCTCAAGCCCTCAAGGCGCCTCTGGATGTCTTTCTCGTCCGCAAGCTCGGTGTGCCGGGACGTCAAGAGCTGGCGATGGGGGCCATCGCCTCAGGTGGCGTGCGGGTGCTGAATGAGGATATCGTACAGATGTTAGGTATCGGCGAGCAGACCATCGAGAAGGTCGCCGCCGAAGAACAGCATACTCTCGAAGCGCGCGAGCGGACTTACCGTGGGGCGCGTCCTAGGCCCATGGTGGGCGGCCGCACCGTTATTCTCGTGGACGATGGCTTGGCGACAGGTGCCAGCATGCGTGCAGCGGTTAAGGCACTGCGCGCGCAGCAGCCTAAGCGTATTGTAGTCGCCGTGCCGGTGGCGGCGCCGAGTACGTGTAATGAATTTAGAGCGCAAGTCGACGAGATCATATGCGCCGAAACGCCGGAGCAGTTTTTTGCTGTAGGTATGTGGTATCACGACTTCTCGCAGACCACCGACAAAGAGGTGCATGAGTTACTCGAGCGTGCCATCCGCCCAAAGGAATAGGTTCCGCGCCCTCAAGTTCAGTGCGACCGACGGGCATGGCGTACACCGCCGAACCCAGCCGCTGGCTCATTGGGGCTGTTAGGATCGAACGTCGTAGCCATTCAGTGCGCTTTACACGGCACCGTATAAAACAGGAGTCTAACAGCTCGTTCGACGCCTAAATCTGGGGCCTTACCGCATTGCATTCATGCCGCGGTCCGATGATGAGCGTGAATCCAACGGATTATCTGCGGCCAGAGAACACGGTGCGCGTTTCTGCCTACGAGTGCACCGACATGTCGAGGCGCCACATCAGCATCACCTGGATACCACAAGAGCGTCTTATCGGCACTGCGCGCCGCACGGTGAAAGGGCAAAATCGCCTCTGGCGGCACAACGTTACAGCGCTTATCCGGTACAGTTAACAGCGGAGCAACCACCTGATCAAGTGCTGCCTTTTGTCCACCGATGTCCAGGCACCCGTTCATGAAGCGGTTTTCACGATATAGGAGTTCCACTACCTCCTCGAACAGCCGTCTGGCAAGTGGCACCTCATCCAGTATCCAACGCGCTACTATGGGGTAACTCCTAAGTACTTCGGGGGCAGACAGGCTGTTTAGCCAATCCATCCAGCGAAACCACACGAAGCTCCTCGGCGCCGCCACTGAGGCGAGAACGTCGAGCAGTGAGCCAGGTACAGCGTCCATCGCCGCTGTCATTATCTGCGCGCGGGGCGATGCGGCGATTAATCGATCGAGCGGCCCTACATGCGTACCAAAATGCAGTGGTGTTCCGATCAAGACCAGGCCCTTTACCCGCTGTGGATGCAGCGCAGCGTATAACGCCGCAAAAGTTCCGCCCAACGAGTATCCAGCCAAAAAAACGGATCGTTCGCCGGTCTCGACTTGAACGACGTCAAGGCACTTGAGCAATAAACGGTCCGCATAGTCATCTAGGCCGAGCGCTCGGGAATACTAGTCCGGCCGCGCCCATTCAACCAGATAAACTCGGCAATTACCTTCAATCAATCTTTGCACTACGCTGATCGAAGGCGCGGCATACCAAATGTAAGCACCCTTTATCGGAGCGGGTACGATGAGCAGGATCGGCCCTTCGAATGCACGCTGCGGCGTGTACCGCCTCAAGCTCATCTCGTCTTCAGTGTAGACGCATTCACAGAGCGTCTCCCGCCGACCCAAACCCGCCGCATCCAGGTGTTCACCTAACAGCCGGCTCAACCAATCCGCTGCGGTGTATGGATTTAAGCCTTGGGTAAGGTGTCATATTGCCTCAGTAGCCATCCGTACCGGCACGGTCATGGCGTATAAGCACGCATAGGCATGCCGCGTTATACGCGCTCCGGAGAGCGCCAGCTGGACCAACGGAACTGCCCTGCCTGACCGCTTTGTCTTATCGCCTAGCTGCATCTGTTGAGCATGAATTCCTTTGGGATTGATCTATTGGACCACTGACCACACCAGCGGCTCAAGAGGGCTGGTGCCCAACGCGCTGGCCTAAGACGCTGCTATATACTGCCCTCATCGTGCCTCTATCGACAGGTGAGTATTAGGCCACTCTTGTTGACGCAGCGCTTGCAAGTGGCTCACGATAGCATTAAGTTCGCTGTCGCTGATCTGCTCCTCAGAAAAGGATGGCATCGCACCTAAGCCATGTCGCACCTGAAACCGGATCAGCCAGCCCGGCAGTGGCTTGTTGTTGTGGCCGGGCCCAGGCCCGCGGCGGCGCCGACATGACAGGTATCCCAGTGCGCATCGAAGGCAATCTGGCCGCAAAGTCCCGCGACCAGCGCGCTGAACTACAGCCGTTTGAGAAAGGCGGCACGGCGCACATGATCAAAATGAGCACTTAGTACGTCGGCTT
>DATACK010000195.1:0-12166 GCA_036259115.1 Gammaproteobacteria bacterium
GGCTCTCTGAACGTGCTGACGATCAATATCTTGTACTCCGAGTTTAAGACGCTTGATACAAGGTTGAACAATATCGCGCAGTTCGTGGCCGACCAGTTCGTTTCCGCCTTCCCTGAGCCGGTTGATGTCATTGCGTTGCAAGAGGTAGTCGGTGGTAGGTTAGCAGATGCGTTGGCAAAGCGGCTGGGCCATACAAGCATCAGACAGGATACGGCCGAAAACCTGCGCGTGATTCTTGCGCAGCAGTTTGGACTGGACTACCAGTCCGCGCGAGCGCTGGCAAATGGCGTGCCGGGTGTGCTGGCAGTGTACAATGCCACACTAAGTCGCTGCTCAATTGAATTCAGCCTTGCAAAACGTTTACCGCCAGCTGAAGAGATCCATGTGCAAGGGCGAGAGATTACACTGCCTCGAAGTGTCTTAATGTCCCGAATCAGCATTCCGGGGGCAGGAATGATCAATGTCTACAATACCCATTTGTGCTCGGATTGCCGAGAGGAAGAACGCTCCTATCAAGCCCAGTCGCTGATTGATTTCGTGCAAGGCGTAGACGCAGTCTTTCCCGACATAAGCAGCATTCTTGCTGGTGATTTCAATATTAATGTCGCTAGTGTTGCGGACCTTAATAATCCCGTTTACCGCCTCATCAGAGGCGCTGGCTTTGTCGACTCGTATGCCGAAAGTAATCCGAGTACTGCTACGTTTTGCAGCGAACCGGAAGGTGGGCCTCGTCAGGGTTGTACGATTGACGTGTCACGCATCGGCGGACTACTACCGAATAACACAGCGGATCACCCTGCGCGAATTGACTTCATATTTTTCAACCGTGAAGGGCTTCAGGTTCAGCATAGCAGAGTCGTATTTAACCCGCTCGTGGCTGGCGATACCACGCCGAGCGTATCCGATCATAGTGCAGTATTCACTGAATTTCAGTTCGCTCGGGACTAAAGAAGAGCCTGTTTAGCTTTGCATAGCGAAAGTGCATCTATAGCAAAGGCCATTCACTCGTCAGCGCTGACACCGCTTTCATTCACCCCATACCGTCAGGCTTGCCTGCCATCGATATCCTGCCGGAAGGCTTCAGATGCAGCAATTACGGATATTCGAGGCATCGGAACGCGTGACGATGACTGTTGGCATCGTGTCGGCTGACGCAGGCAATTACGAATTTAACGAGAGCTGTTTATTGCCTGCGCCACCGTCTACACAAACACAGCCTCCGCCACCTGCACATCCTCAATCCCTGGGACGCAGCCGCCACCGGCAGTACCATTTCTAACACTTCCGGCGGCAGCAGCAGCGTGCTTAGCGCCGCCATAACGGCTACAGCTACCTTCTTCCATATCGGCGTGTGATAACCGATAACGTGAACACCAACAGCAGCAGGAAAGACGCAAGCGGTTGAGCGCATAGATCACGCGCTGGATTAATGGAGCCTTGAAGCCCAAATCATAAAATACAGTGAATCCAGGAAGGCAGCGGCGGCAATCACAACCAGGAACAGGCCGAAGTGCGATCCCTCCGGCCCGTTAGATACAGAAATATTGAGAACAATACCAGCACTACAAACAGGCCGATGATCATGCCTTGAAAACTGCAACGCGAAAGTCCGCGCCCTCGGCTTTCATGCTGAGCATGCTATGTCGCCGATCCCGATCGGACGATTATGATGCCGCAGACCGCGTGCCTGCGTTTCTTGATGCACACGGCCAGCAGTTGCCACTACCATAGTGAATAGCATTGCGTAGAACGCGGTAGACTCTGGTTTTAGCGTGCGCTTCTGCTTCTATGGCCTGTTCGCCAATGTGGCCTTCAGCGCCGATTGGCACGCTGTTAAAGAGTACCTGGTCTGGGTTAAAAATACGCCCGAAAGCGACACTGAGCTCGGCTTCTGCACGCAGTTTCGGGAATATGCAGGTGCCGCTACCAGGCAATTCCCGAGGGGCTTGTAGGACCCTGGGCCTGCCAACGGCCGGATAACCTTGATCGGGCGCCTGACTCTTGTTGAGAGCATAGATCGTTTCCACGCAAGACCATCGCCAGAACGAAACAGCCAGTGCGCAGGGTTGTTATCTTTTGTTCCTTGGGCTGATGACTCACCAGCCTGCGCTATAGCTGCCGGTGCGAACAGAGCAAGCGGAACAACGGAAGGCGATGACGGGCAAGCGCTTGTGCATATCAGTTCGTTAGGATGTGAATTGTGTTTATTGCTCAGGCTCGGCAAGGGTCATCCTAAAAGCGCTATGCACATTATGATTGCCGTGGCTTCTTGCTCCCATAAGACATTGTCCATGTTGTGGTTGGCCTTCTACTGTTAATCACATATAAGTGACCCCTGAAGCAGTAGTGTTGTGCCATGTGGCGCTATCATCTACTGGAGCAAGCGCTCCTATGACAGCTTTTTATAGCCGGCGGTCAACGACTGACATCGATGAGAATGGGTAACTTGTATTAGGGTTTACCCTGAGGGTAGGTTAAGCCGTGCTCACGCATACCGCTCGATCGCGGGCAGAAATGTTTAAGACGGCCCTATTTTTGCAAACATCTTATTCACGTAGCCTTGAGCGATCGGAGTCAAACGCATGAATATTTTAATAGCATTGCCGGTGACTGGTTTTTGAGTGCTGTCCACTGCCGGTAACGATTATTAGGAGGCAAACAGTATGGCTCTTGAAAGTGGCATTCCCATCGTTTTAATTCCCGGCCTGCTCAACACTGAGGATCTATGGCGGGATCAGATGCAAGGGCTGGCTGATCTTGGCAACGTACTCGTCACCACCGAGCAGCGCGACTACGACAATATGCCGGAGATCGCCGACCGAATTTTAAACGCGACACCCGAGCGTTTTGCCCTGGCTGGGCTTTCCTTAGGTGGTTACGTGGCCTTTGAGATTCTGCGACAGGCGCCGGAGCGGGTAATCACGCTTGCGCTATTGGATACCACTGCCCGCCCGGATACGGAAGACAAAATGCAGCAGCGCAGGAACGCTATCCAGCTAGCCCGCGAACAAGGCCTGCATAGTGTGTTGAAGGCTAACTTACCCAACCTGCTGCATCCAAAACATCTGAAGGATAAAACCATTGTCGAGCGGCTAACCCGCATGGCGGAAGAGGTCGGTGTTGATGCCTTCGTGCGCCAACAAAACGCCATTATGAATCGTCCGGATAGCCGTTCGTTACTGCCGGATATCCGCTGTCCGACTCTGGTGCTATGCGGCCGTGAGGATAGCTTGACACCACCGGAGCTCGCTCAAGAAATGGCCGATACTATTCCTAATAGCCGGCTGGTCATCATCAAGGAGAGCGGCCATCTGTCAGCCATAGAGCAACCCGAGCAGGTCACTGCCTCGATGCGAGAGTGGTTGACTACGATGTAGACGCGATCTTCTGATCGCGGTTAACTTTTTGTCCACGCCACAAACCAATTTTTCATTTCTCATAATTCAAGGAAGCGCGCATGAACCTCGATCTCTCCCTCAAACAAGCACTCGTCACGGCTCGACCGCTGGCATTGGTTACATTGCTCCGTTAGGTCTGGCGCGCCTCGGCGCAACCGTGATTGTCAACGGGCGCACCCAAGCACGCGTGGATACAGCGGCAGATAAAATTAGAGCCACTGTCGATGGCACGCAGGTCATCGGCGTCGCCGCTGGCTTAGGAATGGTAGAAGGCATCCAACATCTCACGTAGGCACAGCCGCAGGTGAATATCCTGATCAAGAACTTCGGCATCTTCAGCACCAAGCCGTTCGCGAAGATCGATGATGCCGAGTGGCAGCGGTTCTTCGATATCAACGTCATGAGCGACGTGCGCCTGACGCGCCATTATCTACCGGGCATGTTGGCGCACGATTGGGGCGTATCGTCTTTATCTCCAGCGAATCCGCCATCCAAACCCCGCTCGAGATGATTTACTACGGCTTCTATGCTTGCCATCGCGCCTGAAACCATGCATATGCACATGGCCCAGGCATGCACGCGCGAAATGACATCAGGGTCGCTCAATCACAGCAGCCCGACCGAACGAACCCAACTTTTCTCGTAGCGGAGTCTATGGCGATCCGCGGTTGGCATCGAAAGAGAAGGGTGAGCTTCTTGTGCAGGCGATGCTGAATGATCTGCTGGTATCGTTATCGTAACGCTATTACATTACACAGAAACCAATGGCTTGGCTTTACCTCATAATCGCCGGTTTATTGGAAGTGGGTTGGGCAATTGGTCTGAAATACACCGCAGGTTTTACCCGATTATGGCCTAGCGTGTTTACCACGGTCGCCATGATCGCGAGCATTGTTTTTCTGGCTCAGGCGCTCAAGGCCATTCCGGTAGGTACCGGCTATGCCGTATGGACGGGCATCGGCGCGATCGGCACTGCCGTACTAGGAATCGTGCTCTTTTCGGAGTCGACGAACCCGGGCAGGTTATTGTCTATCGCGCTGATCGTCGTGGGTATTATCGGTCTTAAGCTTACCTCCGGAACGAGCATGGCAGGATAATTCCCGTGATGTCAGACGAAATTCTGTCCGGGCACCCTATTGGACCCGCTAGGGAAACACTATCTCCGACCAAAGATGGCGCGGCTGCAGATACGGTCTAGATACTGACGGCGCCGTCGGTATAAAGGTCAAGCCCGGCCGCGCGGGTAAGATTGCAGTCATTCGCGCGGCTCAATCGCCGTCGCTGAATGCGATACGAAAGGCAAGGCTTACTAGATGTCGATGAGCGCCAGCACGGTGCAAGCGCTTGAAGCCGGTGCGCAGGGATATGGTTATATTGTGGTAGGGGGTTAGGCGCACACGCCTTAGTTTTCCACGTCCGTCAACCATTGACGCCAACATTGAAACAGGGCATCGTTGCTCGCCGCGACCACCGAGCGCGAGCTCAGCGTCCGCTTGAACACGGGTTCGCATTCTAGAGTAGAACTGTAGCCTCCTGCCTCATCGAGGATCAGGCTGCCCGCTGCGAAGTCCCACAGCTTCTGTCCACCGTGCAGGTAAACATGTCCACGGCCCGCGGCCACCCATGCCCACTCTAGCGCGGACGAGCCGAAATTGCGCTGTGAGGCATACGGCGGGTACTCCGCGAGCTTGCGCGCCAGCGGCGTGGCTAGACGCTTCAGATCGACCAGCGCGACGGTTAGATCAAGCGAATCGCGTGTGGCACGCGCCATCAGCCGTTGCTCATTAAGCCACGCGCCTTGGTTCTTATCGGCACGGAAACATTCGTTGTGCATGGGATCGTAGATCACGCCCATCACCGGTTTGCCGCCCACCAACAGGGCCAACGAGACGGCAAAACATGGCAGTCCGGCCGCGAAATTGCTAGTGCCGTCCAATGGATCCAGGCACCACAATGGGCGCTCGGCATCACGCAGTAGCGCCTGTTGGCGTTCAGGCGGCATCTCTTCGCTCATAAAATCGATCTCCGGCCAGCGCTGCGCCAGTTCGGCACATAAACGCCTCTGCATGGCAATGTCAGCTTCGGTGAGAATGCTGCCGTCGTTCTTGACGCGATGGCCCACCTGGTGGAAACGCGGCAGCAGCTCCTCGGCGCCCGCGCGCGAGACAATGCTTTGTAATTCGTCGGATTGAGGCGCCATGGGTGACAGGATGGCTAATAGCTGAAAATAGAACCGCGGCATTGCAGTGATGCGCGCCGGGGCATATGCGAAAATCCAATTACAATTATACCGACTTATGCGACGTACCCAAAGCCACGGTGTCGCAGCATTGTATGCACGTCAGCGTTGTGGCGCTCGAGCACGCACTGCCGCTCGCGCAGCGATTCTGCTAAGCTTAAATACATGATACAAGCGATATTCCAATCTACTTAACACGCTTACGGGCGTGTATCCCGTATGAACGGAGCCACGTGATCAGTACCAATCAGCCTCGTGATGACGATAGCGGGCGCAGGTCCTCTGAGCGCAACGCGGCCGTAGACGTTAACCATAGTGACGTGGCGCGCGGCGATAGATCGTCGATCCTTCATCGCATGCTGCGGGCGCTTGGTGGCGTGTTGAGCCTGCGTTACGCACAACATCTACTATTATTCACCGTCAGTTATTGGTTTACGGGCGAGTTGGGCTTGCTGGTTGGCAGCGGCTACGAGGACATATTGCCGTTGTGGCCGTCGGCGGGCCTGACGCTGTTTGCTTTCCTGGTGGCGGGGCCACGTGTGTGGCCGGGTGTCCTGCTGGGCTCTCAGCTCTTAGTCCATACCGAGAATGTGCCCTGGGTAAGCATGCTGATAGTCGCCGGCGGGCACGTAGTCGAAGCAATGCTCGGCTATGCTGCGCTGCACCGGTCGCGCGCGGACTTCAAGTATGGGATGCAGCGCATCAAGGATGTGCTGATGCTCACCGGTTGTGCGGCCGTGGGTGCCACGCTCATAGGCTCTATGCTTGGCACGTTTGCGCTGGCGGCAAGCGGATTGGTGCCCTGGAACCACGCCGAGACCGTATGGTTTACATGGTGGCTGAGCGATGCCGTCGGCATCATCGTGGTTACCCCTTTGCTGTTGGTTTGGCGGCATTGGCGACGAGTGCGCTTGGATCTGCGGAAGGTCTCAGAACTGATCGCGCTGCTGGGTGTGGTGGGGGTAACCGCATGGACCAATTTCTATCTGATCGCCGGCTATGATCTGCACCTGCCGTTGGTGCTTTATCTTATGCTGCCTTTCGCAATCTGGGCTGCTGCACGCTTTCACCAATATGGTGCGACTCTGGTCGCCATGCTGGTATGCGTGGTCATGCTCTGGGGCACACAGCATGGATATGGTGCGTTTGCACCATACAGCGACCTAAACAGGCTATTGCTTAGCATTTTTTATATCGCGGTAACTGCCTTCACGGCCTTGAGCGTGGCTGCCTTGTTCGTTGAGCGCCTGCACACTGAGAAGGCGCTATTCGCCAGCCGTGAACAGTTTCGCACCCTGGTCAGCACTATGAACCAGGGTCTTGTGGTACAGAACAAGGATGGCGTAGTGACCTATGCCAATGATCGGTTCTGCGAAATTGTAGGCTACGAGCGCGAGGAGATCGTGGGTAAACCCGTCACGGCGCACATCGATGAGATCAATCAGGCGTTATGGTTGGAACTGGTGAGCGCTAGAAGATTTGATAAGCCCGATCCTTATGAACCGGAGGCCAAGCGTAATGCCCACCGAGTTCGACCTTACGAGCTGGAGGTCAAGCGTAAGGATGGGCGCAAGATTTATCTGCAAGTATCACCACATCTAATTTTCGATGAGACTGGGGAGCCAGTCGGTAGCTTTGTAGTCTATACGGATATCACACGCCGTAGGCGCATAGAGACTACGCTAAACGGTCGGCGCGAGGTGCTTGAGCGGCTGGCTATGGGTGCGCCGCTGAATGAGGTATTGACCATCTTGGCGCAAACGGCCGAAGAGACGCGCGCCGATACATGCTGTGCGGTGATGGTTATGCAAGCGGGTAAGCTTAAGGTTGGTGCTGCGCCGAGCCTGCCCGAATACTATGTCGACGCGCTGCAAGGCATCGAATTCGGCGATAGCGATGCATCCTGCGCAGTCGCTGCTTGCACCGGCGCGCGCATGATCGTTGAAGATGTGCTGACGCATCCTTATTGGTACGCCTACCGGCGGCTTGCGCAACGAGCAGGCGTGCGCGCCTGCTGGAGCGAACCGATTGTCTCGTCTCATGGCGAGATTCTGGGAGCCTTTGTCATGTATCACCGCGAGCCGCGTCGACCTGAGCAATCTGATCTGCAATTCATGGCCGCCACCGCCAGCTTGGCGGCCGTCGCTATTGAGCAAAGGCGTAAAGAACAGGCGCTCAAGCAAAGCGAAGCGCGATTCCGTCAACTGGCCGAGCATATCCGCGACGTATTCTGGATGATCGACGCAGACGGCACACCGTGCTACGTCAGTCCCGCGTACGAGCGTGTCTGGGGGCGTTCGCTACAAAGTCTGTACAATAACCCCAGGAGTTGGATAGAGGCGATACATCTCGATGATCGGAAACTCATCGGCCCTGGCTACCTAAACGAGGTGCCAACGGAGGACACCGAGCAAGAGTACCGTATCATTCAGCCCGACGGTAGCATCCGCTGGATTCGCGACCGCGCGTTCGCCATTCGCGACGAGGCGGGTGAGGTGTATCGGGTGGCAGGCATCGCGGAGGACGTTACTGAGCATAAGCGCGCCGAGCGGCTGGCACGCAAACATCGGGACGAGCTGGCGCACATGGCGCGCCTAAGTTCTGTAGGCGAAATGGCCTCGAGCCTAGCGCACGAACTCAATCAGCCGCTGGGTGCTGTAGCTAATTATTGCAGTGCGGCTTTAAGGCTGCTGCGCTCTGGCACGGATGATATTGAAAAAGTTCGCAGGGCCCTAGAGAAGGCGACTGTCCAAGCGCAACGCGCAGGCGAGATTATTCACCATATCAGAGATTTCTTGCGCAAGGATACTCGCCGCCGCGCCTATATCGGACTGAACGACATCGTGCGTGAGGCGGTGCGGCTGACGGAGCCGGAGATACATCAGAAGCGCGGCTCTATCCGGCTGGATCTGTGCGAGGGCCTACCCAGGGTGATGGGCGATCGCATACAGCTAGAACAGGTGATCTTGAATTTACTGCGCAACGGTATGGAAGCCATGGTGCATTGTAATGCTGTGCCGCGCCAGCTTATCGTCTACTCACGCTTCCGTGATGAACGCACGGTGCAGGTTTCAGTACGAGATAACGGTATAGGTTTGGATCAGGAAAGCCTAAGCCATATCTTCGATCCGTTTTACACGACGAAAAGCGAGGGTATGGGAATGGGCCTGCCGATCAGTCGCTCCATCATCGAGGCGCACGCCGGTCACCTATGGGCAGAGACACTCTCTCCACCGGCGCGTGGTACAGTGTTTCATTTTACCTTGCCGATCAGCCAAGAGCGCGCCGCGTGAATCAGCAGCCCACTGTATTCCTAGTGGATGATGATCCGGCCATGCTGGACTCAGTCAGTCTATTGCTCGAATCCGCAGATCTGCCAACCGAGTGTTACTCCAGCGCGCGGAAATTTCTAGAGGCCTATCGCCCGCACCGCCCCGGCTGCCTAGTGCTGGATGTGCGTATGCCAGAGATGAGTGGTTTGGAGTTGCAGGAGACACTCGCGGCGCGAGGGTTTAACATCCCCATTATCTTTATCACGGGTCACGGTGATGTACCAATGTCGGTTAAGGCGATGAAGGCTGGCGCGGTGGATTTTTTAGAAAAACCCTTTGACGATGAGACCTTGGTCTTTTGCGTGCAGGAGGCGCTCGCTAAGGACGCACGTGCGCGGCGGATTGAGGCGCAGAATTCCTTCGTGGCAATGCGTTTTGCGCGCCTGACGGATCGCGAACAAGAGGTTATGAGCCTGGTTGTGGCGGGCCATTCGAACAAAGAAATCGCGCTAAAGCTGCGATGCAGCCACCGCACAGTCGAGGTGCACCGCTCGCGACTGATGGCCAAAATGGAGGCTCACACCTTACCAGAGTTGGTCTCCATGGCCGCGATCTGCGGGCTTGACACGCCGCAGACTGAGCCATAGTCCGTGCGTGTACTTGAGCTCTGCTTCACCTCGTGCTGTGCTGATGGTCGTGAGGATACGGGTTAGCACGTACGTGTTCGCACGGATTTTCTACATACCCGCAAGGCCTTATAAAGAATTACTCTCATTCCCTTTGCGATTGGCGCGGTTGTACGCGCCAGTTATCGCTATTGCCAGTAATTGCTGGCGCATCAGTGAATGTTGCTGCATAAGTCTTACACTTAAGCTTGTCGACGGGAGGTTTAATGAACGCAAGAGTGAATACCCAGGTGGAAGAGATGGTAAGCGCCTGGGCGCGTTTTCAGGGGTGTTTATGGGACAGCCTGTTCGGCATCGGAAACGGCAACGTAGCGCAACCGTGGGAGCAGTTTTACAGGCGGCCGCTGGATATCGGTGAGGACATCGTTAATTGCATGCTACAACAGCAGTCGGACTGCATTCGAATTGCCATGAAAAGTTTGCGCCCCGGCACCGGCGCGCCCAAAGTGGCGAGCGAATGGATCGATCAATTTGAGAAGGCAACGCAACACTGGATCCATGCTCAACGTCAAGCCTGGAAGACATGGTTTAGCGCGGTAAAGCAGCTGGATCCGTATCGTGTGCAAGGCGCTTCCACGGGTAAAGTAGAAAGCCATGCTGATAACGTGTTCGAAGCATGGCAGCAGGCTACGCAGAAAACTCTCCAAGTGCAAGCCGATTGGATGACGAGCCTGGCCTCCACTGGCGCTGAGGCTACGGAGGAGATCACGCAATCCGTAAAGACAGGTGCCGGTAACAGCGCGCAGATGGCTCAAGAGACCGCAAGCGCCGCAAAGAAGGCAACTTCTGCCATTTAGAGCGCCGAGCCGCGGCAGAGTGCTTCATCGTAACTCTGCTTAAGTCGCGCGCATCAAGCCACGGTCGACTTGATGCGCGGCTTACTATTCTTCTAGGATGTAGTTGCCGGGCGCAGGTAATAGCTGCGGATATTTTCTGTTGCCAAGGGGGGGCGGTGTACGCAGTTCGCCGCACCGTGGACTGAGCCACGCCACCCAGTCCGTCCACCATGAGTTGGACACCTTTTCTGTGCCCTCGCGCCATGCCTCGGGATCATCCTGGCCGGTAGCATCCCCCATCCAGTAACGCCGCTTAGGTGGGTCAAGCGGCGGGCTCAATACCCCCATGATGTGTCCCGACGTGGCCAATATGAAACGCACCGGCCCGTTTGTCAGCGAGCATATCTTAAACGCAGATCTCCAAGGCGCGATGTGGTCCTGTTCGGTGCCAATCGCATAGATTGGTTGTGTGATCCGGGATAAATCGATCGGGCGCCCGCCCAAGGTGAGGCCATCTGGCTTCACCAGCTTGTTATGCAAGTAGAACTCGCGCAGATAAAACGAGTGCATGGCATAAGGAAGGCGGGTGGAGTCTGAGTTCCAATACAGGACATCGAAAGGCGGCGGTGATTCACCCAGCAGATAATTGTGTACCCAGTAATGCCAGATCAGGCTATTGGAGCGCAGGCTGCGAAACGACATCGCAATGTCTTTGCCGTCGAGATAGCCATGATGTGCCATAAGCTCATCTAGTGCATCCAGGCTGTCCTCGTCGATAAACACGTCGATATCGCCCGACTGCGAGAAGTCCACGAGCGTAGTGAGTAAGGTGATATGCGCAACGGGTGATTGCGCGCTACGATCCGAAGCCCGGTTAAGCCAGGCGGCTAGCGCCGCGACAATGGTGCCGCCGATACAGTAGCCGACTAAGTGTGCCTGCGTGCTTGCGCAGATGTCCCGCGCCGCGTTAACCGACTCTAGTACGCCTCTTAGCATGTAGTCATCAAGCGTGGTATTGCGCATATCCGCACCAGGATTTTTCCAGCTGGTCACGAATACCGTAAAACCCTGCCCGACCAGATGGCGTATTAGGCTTTGCCGTTCGTTGATGTCGAGGATGTAATACTTGTTGATCCAGGGCGCCACGATCACTATTGGCATCGCATGTACCTTATCCGTGCTGGGCGCGTATTGGATCAGCTCTACCAGTTCATTGCGATACACGACCGCGCCTGGGGTGGTCGCGATGTTTACGCCGACCTCGAAGGCGCTTTCATCCACCATACTGATCCTGCCCGCATTGACGTCGGCAATGAAGTTGCGCCATCCACTCGCCAAGCTTTGCCCCCCACTTTGTAGCGCGCGCACTATCGCCTCTGGGTTTGTCCAGAAGAAATTGGTCGGCGCCAGCGCATTGAGAAACTCGCGCGTCCAGAAGGCCGCCCTACACTTGATCTTGTCCGACACACGCGGCGTTTTATAGATCGCGTCTTCCAGCCAATGCGTGTACAGCAGATAAACTTCCTTGATCGTGTCGAGGTATGGGTTCTGTGTCCATAGCGGATGTTGAAACCGCTCATCATAGACCACCGCGGGGATGAGATCGCAGGCTCCGGGCAGTCCGGCCGCGCGCTGCCAAGTGGACAGCGCCAAGGCTCGCCCGCCTAGCCGCGTCAATTCCTCGCTCAACAGAAAGGGGTGGGCCCACCATGCCCTTTGCACTTTCCGACAGGCGGCGGCGATGCCAAACGGGTCCAGCGAATTGTACATGGCAATTCTCTCTTGCTTGTTATGA
>DATACK010000196.1:0-10354 GCA_036259115.1 Gammaproteobacteria bacterium
GTGGATATAGGTTCCACCTATCCGTTTCATTTTATTATACATTAATGTGAGGTCATGAAACATAATGAAACGCCATGCTATGGCCTATGTAGTGACCAGTGGACATTCAATTCTGTCGAACGCCCGGCCACGGATGGCCGGGCTAGGGCTTAAAGATGCTTCAATGCTCCGCCAGGGATGGCTTGGGCGATGCGTGTGAGCGCAGAGATATGTCCGGTGGAACATTCGATTTGGCCGCACGGGCTGGGCAGGGGAGGGCCCAGCCCTGGGGTTTTTAGCGAGACCAGAATGGTCGAGCTTAGAACCAGCCGGATTAAGAAAACGACATTTAACATATCGTTTTCCCGGTGAACGCCTCGCCATGGGTTTGCCGCAAGTCGGCGAACGGGCGGGCATGGATGACCGCCCCGGACTTCCGCGTATTGCATGGATAGCAACGCGCTGGGAAGCGAGGCCGGGGGTTAGAGATGCTCTGCTGTCTCGCCATGGATGGCAGGACAAATCTTGATTTAGGCATCATTAGCTCAGCCAGAAGAGCCGGATAAAGAAAACGACACTCAACGTGTAGTTTCCCCGGCGAGTGCCCGTACATGGATGTACGGGCTGGGGATATTAAAACTACTGAGCCGCGCCAGGGACAGCTAGTACAAAGTTTAGAGATGCTGGTATCGCTTACTTAGGCGAGCCGGATGGAAGATAACGACATTTAACGTATGCCTAGCCCTCGCACCTGCATGCGCTTGAGTGTTCGGCAGCACGAAACAGTATAGACATCACGGCCTGGAGTTTCAGCGCAACGCCGTGCGTGCAGCGCGCGAAAGCCCTGGACATACTATCTCAGTTTGGCATTCTGCCACGCTGCGCGTTCGAGATGCTTCGAGTTTGAATAGCTTAGTGCGTCTGTTACGATAGCTTTATGGCCGATATCGAAAATCTTCCTGGAATATTTACGGCACGTGCGTACCGCCGTGGACGCCCTGCGCGAGGATATGCGGGAGGTCAGGAGCCGTCTCGGTCATCTGGAGGAACAGGTCGCTAGCTTGTACGGGCAATATGTTTCGCTCTCGTGGCGCATCGATCGCCTCGATGAACGATTAGAAAGAGTAGAGCGCCGGCTGGCACTGTTCGAATAGGCCACGCCAGACGCAATCTTTTCCATCCGCCGCGCCTTGGAAGCACGGCTCTCTTCACTATTGCAATAGCAGTGATCGCTCTACCCGAATCCACATCGGTTGCACTATGCGCCATCAGCTTGCCCGTCGCAGCCCGGCATTGGCATGCAAATACACTTTGCTTTTTCGAGGCTCGCGAATGACTGCGCAGCCGGTATAACATGCAACGCATTTAAATTTTCCGTCGAGCTTATTCAATCAATGTGCGGTATTTGCGGTGAATTGCGTCTGGATGGTGGCCAGGCCGACATGGCTGCGATCCAAGCCATGCTCCCGAAGCTGAAGCGCCGCGGCCCCGATCACGAGGCGACTTATGGTGATGGCCCGATATCGTTAGGGCACCGACGGCTGGCGATCATCGATCTGTCCGCGCATGCCAATCAGCCGATGGTGGATAAAGAGTTGCGTCTGGCGCTGGTCTTCAACGGCATCATTTACAACTATCGTGAACTGCGCGCCGAGCTTGAACGACTCGGCTACCGCTTTTTCTCATCAGGCGACACCGAGGTCATCATCAAGGCCTATCACGCCTGGGGTGAGGATTGCGTCAAGCGCTTCCTGGGCATGTTCGCCTTCGCATTATGGGAGATGCGCGCGCAAAGTTTATTCATGGCGCGCGACCGTTTCGGCATCAAGCCACTGTACTACAGCATAAACGATCATAGGCTGCTCTTTGCCTCCAATACGCAGGCATTGCTGGCAGCCGGCGATGTTGACGTCCGCATCGACCCCATAGCTTTACATCACCATTTGACCTTGCATGCGGTGGTGCCCGCGCCGCGCACCTTGTTGCGCGGCATCCGGAAGCTCAATCAGGCACACACGCTGATCATAGATCGAGGCGGGCGTCAGCGGCTCAAGCGCTATTGGACATTGAAGGCCCGGCGGCCGCGTACGCCACGCCGCGAATCCGAGTGGCTGGAGCTGACTCGTGAGGCGCTATGCACCGCGGTAAAACGTCGTATCGGCGCCTCCGATGTTCCAGTCGGCGTATTGCTCTCCGGGGGCTTGGATTCGAGTCTGTTGGTCGGTGCGCTAGCGACTTCCGGCGTACAGGATATCAAGACCTATACGGTGGGATTTGAAGACCAACCAGAAGAGAAAGGCAGCGAATTCGAGTTCTCAGATTTGATTGTCGAGCGCTTCGCGACTGAACATCACAAGTTTCACGTGCCCAATTGTGAATTGCTGGATCGTCTGCCGGAGGCCGTGGACAACATGGCCGAACCCATGGTCGGGCAGGACGCCGTGGCGTTTTATCTGCTCGCCGAGCAAGTGCGCCGCGACGTAAAGGTCGTCCAGACCGGACAGGGCGCCGACGAGGTATTCGGCGGTTATTTCTGGTATCCATTGATGGAGACCGAAGCGGGCGATGACTTAACGCGCTTTGGCAAACACTACTTCGACCGTAGCCACGCCGAATTCGCGCAAACCGTAGTCCCCAGCTGCCTAGGCGAAGATTACACCTCGGCGCTGATCGAACAATTGCTTGCAGAGGCCTCGGCTGACACCTTTCTCGACAAGGTTTTGCAGATGGATGTCACCACTTTGATCGTGGACGATCCAGTTAAACGGGTGGACAACATGACCATGGCCTGGGGTTTGGAGGCACGGGTGCCATTTTTGGACCACGAGCTCGTGGAATTGGCCATGCAGATGCCTCCCGAATTGAAAATTCAAGATGGCGGCAAGTATCCGCTCAAGCGTATGGCGCGCGGCTTGCTGCCGGATGCGGTGATCGATCGGCCCAAGGGTTATTTTCCGGTGCCGGCGCTTAAATACGTGCGCGGTGATTTTCTGCAACTGATGGTCGATACCCTCAACTCGCAAGCCTGCCGGGAACGCGGTCTGTTTCAACGGGTCTATATCGACCGGCTGCTTGCCAAACCGGAGACGTACATCACGCCACTTCAGGGTAGTAAGCTGTGGCATCTGGCTTTGTTGGAGTTATGGTTGCAGCGTAACCTAGACAGCAGCCATGCGTAGCTTCTTGGCGGGCGAACGCGCGGCGTTGTTTGTTTCGGCTAAGAAAACAGCTAAACTATTCTACTAAAAGCCGTCTTATTTAATAGCGTTGTCCTTCAATTGATGCGGATGGCATCCGGCGCAAAGCAGGTGTTCGTGCCCGACATAAACGCGGGATCGCGGGCGAGCGATATCTTCTGCAACGCGCGACGCACTCCTTCAGAATAACGCCGGCATCTAAAGTTGTAAGCCATATTCTTCCAACGTGAGGTAATCCGATGGACGCACTAGACCGTATCAAAGAGCATGTGGAGAAGAACCCCGTAATTATCTTTATGAAGGGCACGCCGCAGTTTCCACAATGCGGTTTTTCCAGCCGCGCCGCCGAGGCATTGAAACGTTGCGGTGCAGAGTTCGCCTACGTCAACGTGCTTGCCGACCGGGAGATCATGCAGAATCTGCCGCGCTATGCGAATTGGCCAACCTTTCCGCAGGTTTATATCAATGGTGAGCTAATCGGTGGGTGTGACATCACGCTAGATCTATTCGAGCAGGGAGAGCTGCAGAAGATGGTGACCGAGGCCGTCGCGCGCCGTGCGAAGGCTGTCGATAGCGCCTGAGGTTCAGGTTAAAAAACTACAGGCCCCGACAGGCGGGGCCTGCGCGTCCGCGGTACCGTTCACCAGGGATTGCACTGTCGCGCTGGTGGTACGTTTATGTCCATTCTCTTCAGCATCCTAGATCTCAGCTATTCTCCCGCGTGTTCAGCGCGCGCCAGCGGTTTACAATTTTGCAAAACAACTCGGCGGTCTTCTCGGCATCATATATGGCCGAGTGCGCTTCATTCTTATCCCAGGGTATATTGGCGGCCTGCACGATGCGCGCGAGCACCGTCTGCCCATAGGCCACTGCGCCCAGAGTCACCGTATCTAAGCTACTGAAGGGATGAAAGGGGCTGTTCTTGATGCCAGTGCGTGCGATTGCTGCATTGAGAAAGCTCAAGTCGAAACAAGCATTGTGGCCGACGAGAATGGCGCGCTGGCATTCATTCTCGCGCAGCGCCTGACGCACTTCTTTGAATAACCGCTGTAATGCCTCTTTTTCCGGTATCGCCATGCGCAGCGGATGCCACGGGTCGATGCCATTGACCTCCAGCGAAGAGGGTTCCAAGTTGGCGCCTTCAAAGGGTTGGACGTGCGTAGAGAAGGTTTTGTACGCATATAAAAGACCCTTGGGATCGGAGCGCAGCAACACCGCCGCGATTTCCAGCAAGGCATCTGTCTGGGCGTTGAAACCACCGCATTCGACGTCCACTACCACGGGCAAAAAGCCCCTGAAGCGTTTGCCTATGGGGGTGAATTCCGATTCCTCGGCCATGACAAGACAGCTTACCCGAACGAGCCTGGTAAAGCGAAGGCAGCAAGGGATTAAGCTGTTGCTAAGTCCCTATTAGCTGCCAATGGACTATTTGGCCCGCGCGCAACGGGACTACGGTGTTGTCTCCCAACGGATATTCCGCCGGCACTTGCCAATCCTCTTGGACCAAAGTAATGGTCTCGGAGTTAGTCTGCAGGCCGTAGAATACGGCGCCGTTGCGGCTTGCGAACGCCTCCAGTTTGTCCAATGCATGCCTAGCCTCGAACGCCTCGGCATAAAGCTCAATGGCGGCATGCGCGCTGAAGATACCCGCGCATCCGCAGGCGGACTCCTTAGCGCCCTTTGGATGCGGGGCGCTATCAGTGCCGAGAAAAAACTTTGGATCGCCCGAGGTGGCCGCCTCGATTAGCGCCTGCCGATCGCGCTCGCGTTTGAGTACCGGCAGACAGTAATAATGCGGCCTTAAGCCTCCGGCGAAAAGAGCATTGCGGTTATAAAGCAGATGGTGCGGCGTGATGGTGGCCGCAACTGCGGGGCCTGCAGAGCACACGAAGCGCACGGCGGTCTGTGTGGTGATGTGTTCGAGCACGAGCTTGAGCGCGGGATAGCGCTCGTGTAACGGAGCCAGCACTTTTTCAACAAATACGCGCTCGCGGTCAAAAACGTCCACTTGCGCATCAACTACCTCACCGTGCACCTCTAGCACCAGATCGTGCTTCTGCATGGCCTCAAGCAGCGGATAAATCTGTTCGATCCGGCGCACACCCGCCTGCGAGTGCGTGGTGACGCCGGCGGGGTAGAGTTTTATACCGTGGATGATCCCGCTGCCGCGCGCGTGAGCGATCTCCTGAACTGGCGTGTCTTCAGTGAGATACAGGGTCATCAAGGGTTCAAAGTCCATTCCCGCCGGCAAGGCCGCCAGAATCCGAGTTCGGTATGCCCGCGCCATGTTAACCGTTGTCACAGGATGTTTTAGATTGGGCATGATGATGGCGCGCTTGAAGCGCTTGGTCGAATGCGGCAGCACTGAGGCCATCGCATCACCGTCGCGCAGGTGCAAATGCCAATCGTCGGGCTTGATCAGGGTCAGTTGCATAGAAAGCGAATGGTGTGTAGCGATAAAGATCGGCCTATCGTTATTGTAAAAACTATGCGCTCAGCCTATGTTACACGCTCAAAGTCCGCTTAGCCGCCGCGCAATCCGCCGTACGCCATTCTTGAGGCGTTGTCAATAATAAGGATCATGCTTATAAGCAAAGTTCGCCATCTATGTCCTTGACTATTGAAGCCCAGCACCGCCTGCTGCGCGAAATGCTGTTCGCGCGGCGTTTCGAGGAGCGTTGTTATGAAGCCTACGTGGAGCGCAAGATCGGCGGCTTTCTGCACCTCTACCCGGGCCAGGAGGCCTGCGTACACGGCGTGATGGAGGCAGCTCGGCCGGCTTTCGATTATGTCATCACCAGCTACCGCGATCACGTACATGCGCTCAAGTGCGGCGTCGACCCGAAAGCTATCATGGCCGAGCTCTACGGCAAAGAAACGGGGTGTAGCCGTGGCCGCGGCGGTTCCATGCATCTGTTCGACGTCAAGCGCCGCTTCATGGGCGGTTACGCATTGGTCGGCGGTCCATTTCCGCTCGCTGCCGGCATGGCCAAGGCGTTGCAGTTGATGGGCGGCGACGAGATCGTCATCTGCTTTTTAGGCGATGCCGCCAACAATCAGGGCACCTTCCACGAGACCTTGAATATGGTGGGACTCTGGAAGCTGCCAGTGCTCTACGTGTGCGAGAACAATCTGTACGGCATCGGCACGCGCATCGATCGGTCGACGGCGGTCATCGATCAATACAAGCGGGTTTGCGGCTATAACTTTCCCGCCGCACAGGCGGACGGACAAGATATAGAGACCGTATTTAAAGCCGCTACAGAGGCCGTCAATCATGTGCGCGGACAGCGCGCGCCTTATTTTCTGGAACTGCTAACCTACCGCTATCGCGGCCACTCCATGTCGGATTCCAATGTTTATCGTCAGAAAGAAGAAGAACGCCGCTGGAGTCGCCGCGATCCGGTCGTTTTATTGCGCGATCGGCTGATCAAGGCTGGTGAGATGAGTCTGGATGACTATAAGGCGCTAGACGATGAGATCTTAGAGCGCATCGAGACCGAAATCATCCGCTACGCCGAGGAGTCACCCGAACCGGATGTGGCAGAGCTTGAAAAATATATGCTGGCCGAAGACGATCCATGGGTGTATGGAGGGCCTGGCTGATGGCGCAAATGATGATCTGGGAGGCCATCCGCCGTGCGCATGACGAAGAATTGGCGCACGATCCTTATGTGATCTGCATGGGCGAAGACATCGGCGTGGCTGGCGGCACGTACAAGGCCACGCAAGGGCTATGGGCTAAGTACGGCCCCGAGCGTGTGGTCGACACGCCGATCTCGGAAAACAGCTTCACGGGCTTAGGGATAGGCGCCTCGTTTTTAGGCGTGCGGCCGATCATCGAGATCATGTCGGTGAATTTCGCATGGCTGGCATTGGACCAGATTGTCAATAGCGCCGCCAAGGTGCGCTACATGTCCGGCGGTCAGCTTGCCGCGCCAATCGTGGTGCGTTCGCCAGGCGGCACAGCGCATCAGCTTGGCTCACAGCATTCCGCGCGCATGGAGAAGGTGTTCATGGGTATCGCGGGTCTGCGCGTGGTAGCACCCTCGAATCCAAAACAGGCTTATGGATTGCTCAAGTCTGCGGTGCGCTGCAATGATCCTGTGTTCATCAACGAACACGAACGTATGTATAACCTAAAGGGCGGGGTGCCGGATCAGGAGTATTTTCATCCCCTGGAAGGCAGCGAGCTCGCACGCGAGGGTCGCGACGTGACCTTGTTCGGCTATAGCATATCGGTGCATTGGTGCCTAGAGGCGGCAAAGATCTTAGCGGAGAAACACGGCATTGAGGCGGAGGTCATCGACCTCTATGCGCTATCACCGCTGGATCGTGAAGGCATTGCGCACTCGGTGAGCAATACTCATCGCGTGGTCATTGCTGAAGAGGCGGAGGCCATCGTCGGTGTTGGCGCCGAGGTGATGGCCATCATCAATGAGGAATGCTTTTATGAGTTGGATGCCCCGCCCATACGCGTGTCGGCCAGGCATGTGCCTATACCTTACAATCACACCTTAGAGCTGGCCGCGATTCCAAATGCGAACGATGTCGTCAAGGCGGTGTTGAAGATGTTCGGGAAACAGGGGCACGCGGAATTAGCATCGCAATAGCCGCCTATATAAACTAAGGATTCATGCGAGAAGAGGCATTGAGATGTGATAGAGACAGATTAAGCGTTAAGTAAGCAGCAGATGCTATCAACGCTCGACGACTTAATCGCAGAAGTTGAAAGGATCCATAGCGTTTTTTTAAAGCCTTTGTGACATGGTCGCAAGATTTCACGGTATGGCTAAAGGCGAGCGAGTCAACCGTAGAGGCTATTTTTGGTTCAGCTTCGGACACTCTTTATTCTTTCAAAAACATTTATTTCAATCCGTCTCTTGGGCGGCAGTTCACCAACTATAGTGAGCGGTATAAGGCAGAGGTAACATGGTTCGATAGCGGCCTCCGATAGGCCCATGCGACGCTGAAAGGATACCGCTATTCAGTGGAGCGGCTAGCCCAAGAAGAACCAGTGCGAAGCACTCCATTCATTTTTTTATCTCGCACGACGGCCCAACTCTTACTCATGTTCACATGGTCAGGGATTTCATCGCGGCGCTCGGGCTTGGCCCTGTCGTTGCTAAGGATTTGCCGAATCTAAACTTTCGGTAAACGAAAAAGTGCGTTACTACATGAGCCTTTGCACTGAAGCCGTTGCTTTAGCTAGTGTGGAGGACGAGACGGTTACCAACGAGCAGCGGACACGACCGAATGTAGAAAACGAGATCGGTATGCTTCAAACTGCCGAGAACATCGGATCTCGCATCACTTATCTGAAGGAGCCGAATGTTGTTTTCGCGTCCTCTTATTAATAGAAAGTTTTGATTTCTTTTCCCAAGGAGTGAATTTAGGTGGCTGTTATCAGCGAGCAGCTTCGCGGCGAACAAATCCGCGAGATTGAGGTTGCGGTTTAGCATTGCCCAATTTCCAGGTGCCAATCATCTCGGCGTGCTGTGTGCTTGCGCTCTAGGTACAAACCCATGATCGAGAGCATGACGCCCAGCAGTATGATGGAAACCGTTGGCGTTAAGATGCGTATCGGCTGTACCAACATGAGTTCATAACTCGCCAGCAGGAGATAAGTCAGAAGCACCGCATGCAGTACGTGGTCGACGCGCAAGCGGCGGAATATTCGGAAGCGGTGATGGATCACGAGCAATATCAGGGCCGCCCCAGTGAGTGCCAACTTTAAAGCGATGAAGAGTTACACATGGATGTTAATGAGCATCGCCATGAACGCGTTTAACTCCTGCACGCCCCGTTTGAGTAGGTTCAAGAGTCAGCAGTACGTCCGCCCAGTTGAGCAACAAGATGCCAGTGACTGAGCAAAGGATATGCGTTTCGTACCAATCAACGTATTAACTTTTTTGGTCGGTGTCTCGCCGGGCAAATCAGCGTCTTGCAGACGGTTGCCATGTCCAGGCTGGCTACCGTCGCATTACGGCGCTGGATGCATCGCCAATCAATTGAGATGTCTGGCTTTTTCATCTGAATATAGGGCTGGGGACATGGTCAGGATAGACTGGATAGGCCCGCCTACACAGTAATCTCCTTCACGACCTACAAAAAATTATCGCTGACCGGAGGTTTTTGCGGCCAGGCGATGTATGCACTTAGAACGTCAAGCGTACGCTAGGATAACGGCAGCCGCCACGCGCATTAAGAATGTGTATTTCAAAGCCATCATCTAGCGTATGCAGACGCAGCCGCAGGGCCGCGGGTGAAGGATCAGATGCGAAGTGCGCAGCGCGGAACATGACGCCCCAGCAGCCGCCTTGTTCAGCCGCCAATTGCAGGCGGCGCAGCGCGCGAAAGTCATTCGTCTCTGGCCACGACAGAACCGCGTCGCAGACTCCAGCGCGTAGCGTTCGCTCGATTACCCAAAGTGGGTCCGTGCCTTGATTAGGGCGGGCAAAAAATGTGCGAGAAAGATTGATGCCTGCCTCAACCAAAGCGGGAGCATAAGGAACATAAGGCGGGGCGATCCATGCCTGCCAACGACTGTTGCGGCCGAGTTGCGCTAGGGCTGGTGCCACCAAGCGTAGCTCGTCGCTGTCTGACGCCTTAGACAGCACTTCAGTTAACGCGCCGACTGGCCAGCCGCCGTCCGGCAAGACCGCGTCCAGCGCGGCAAAGCCGGTTTTGATTCCAATAGTTGAATTGCGGCAATCGGGTCTCCGCCATGAGGCCGGATTGCAACGCAGGATTTTGCCCGATTCGGCGCTCATGTGGAATCTGATCTACTTTGCAACGCTACGCACGATCAAACAAACCGCCATGAGCTAGCAGTAGATGGCAGCTTACCCAACTTTTCCGACCCCGCCTGAATTGCGCCTTCCGTACGATTGTATTGCCGCGCCAGTGCTTTGACCGATTCAGCCGCATCAAGGTGTGCGCTAAGCAGTTTTCGACATCGGCCGTCCCACAGCAGGCCTCTATCACAACCCGTCGCAGGCGCTCGATGTCCAGCGGCTTTAGGCTGCCGTCGGATGAAGTCACATGGAGAATTGGTTGCGCATCAGTCTTGTTTTGTGTGCCCTGCTGAGCCGCGCGCGCCTTGGCATGCTCCTCGCGATATAGCACGTAGGTGCGTGCAACCTTGTAGTGATCGCCGCGCATGAGCGCCAGTTCTA
>DATACK010000197.1:0-2193 GCA_036259115.1 Gammaproteobacteria bacterium
CTGTGATTGGGCCAAGGCTGTGGAAGCTGAAGCTCCCGCCGCGACCCGAATCATGGACCGTCTGAGAATCTTGGCCATTGCGCCACCTCCGAGTCGAATCAGTATACATTAACCTAAATCCGGCAGTTGAGTAGCGGATCAGGACCTTAGAACGGCAAAATTGGGCTGTTGGTCGCCGGCACTGCTGAGCCAGTCCCGGTAAATGAAACGCAGGACAGCACGCCAGCGATCGGCGGAGGCGAACTGCTCCGCGGTTTGACGGACCCGTTGAAGAAACGTGCTGACGGCGGCCAGAGCACGGCGAACTGCAGGCGCTTGTGCATGCATGCTGGTGATGGTCAGCATGGCCTGATTGCTATGCGTCGTCTGCCGCGCCACGCCATGGAGCAACAGTGGCCGGCTGGTAATGGCCTCCGTGTGGCGGTTCGGAATGGCCAGCCGGGTGAACAGAGTCCACCAGTTGTAGATCACCGCTATCGTCCGGGCCAGAATCTGACAGCGCCGGACATCCTGCGTGGTGAAGCCGGTCCAGCCCCATTGGTTCTTCAGCTCATCGAAGATGTTCTCGGCCTCGGCGCGATCGCGATATAACTGCGCCAGCGACAGTACCTCGTCGCCGAGCGAGGTGACCAGGACCGTGTATTCGTACAAATCCTGGCCGCGCTTCAGTTCCGCCATGCCACTGAAGACACGCTGGCCGGTCCGTTTTTCTTCGTCGCTGACGGCCACCGTCTCGCGCAGTTGGCGTCGCAAAATGACTACTCGACGCGTCCGGCTCCAGCCAGTGAGCTGCAACTCGCTGCTCAAACCCTCCCAGCCCGCGCCAGCGGCCGCCCAGTCCTTCCGCCCCCAGAGCTTTTCGATGTGTCGGTTGACCTTTGCCGTCTTCTTCAGCTTGAACAGATATGGCAGCTCTCGTTGTTCGGCCTCCTGCATCATTCGCTCAGTACCCCAGCTGATGTCGCCGCGCAGCAAATGCGGCCACTGCTCCCGCGGGCGTGCATCTAACCATGCCCACAGTCCGGGCTGAGCATACTGCGATGCGGTCTGGTTTCCCGCCTGTACCTCCACCTCCACAATCAGCCGAATGGCCGCAATGAAATAACAGTGGTAGACATGCGACGGCCGCCCCGGCTTGCGTGGGTTGTAGCCAACCGCCGCCTTCTCCTGATGACCATAGAGTGGCTTCACCGTCGCGTCCATGTCAAGAATCCACCCCTCGCTCAGCAACGGCTCATACGTCGCCGCCAGGTGCTTGCGCGTCCACCCTGTCCACGGCTCCTCCTGGCCGTGCTGGAATGCTCTTCGCACCGCGTCTTCACTGCGTACCCGCGTCATCCCAAGCAACTGGGGCAGCACGTTGTCGCTGCGGACCGTTGTGATGTGCGCGTACCGCTTGTGACCCGCAAGCACCGAAAGCATTACGGTGCCGAGAATGTCCTGCTTCGGTGGCGCGTTGGGGCTTGTGTAGTACAGTGGGCAATCCTCTACCCATCCCTTCCACAGCCCGTTTGTCTTCAGAAATTCGATGAAATATGCCGCGGGACCCAAGCCAGTGACGTTTGCATCTGGATCCCAGCGGATGAACACCTTGCCTCCAAACGTGTCCAGTGCGCTCAGCTCCCGTTCCACCACCGCTTGTTTCCCACTCTCACCCGGCAGGTGAGTAGACCTCGTCACAGGTTCTTCGGCCATGGCTCACCATATCAGAGCCTTACCACCCGACTCGTTCAGCCAAACGCCGGATTTAGGGTTAATGAAACCGGAGTCGGTGCGATGCAACGCACGGTTGCGGAGCGCGGCTGGAGTGACACCGAGTGCTGACAATGTCAATCGGCTGGACACGCATGCCTCATGGTTGAGGCTGCAGTGGAGCGGCGCGGATCAGGGCCTCGATCTCCTCTGCGTTCGGGATGCGGTGCCCGTCGGCGCGCCGGTATTGAGAATCATCGCGTCGCTACAGATGATTCCCCTGTTGTTCCTGCTGAGGGTGTTCACCAATCCGATCCTGCCGATTTGCGGGATTTGGCGATTGTTGCAGTGAACGTCCGCGGGGCACCAATCTGGATCGGCTTCGACGTGATGATTTGTCTCATAGACGAGAGGACATTCAACCAAAGATCGCAATTCGCGGGTGCAACCGAACGTAGTGTGAAGGCCAGGTTCAGCACGCCCTCATCGTAGCTGGCGCTC
>DATACK010000198.1:0-36605 GCA_036259115.1 Gammaproteobacteria bacterium
CCGCTGGGCAAGTATCAATATCTGCGGGCCGTGCAGGAACGCTCCGAGATCCTATTTTATGCACTGCTGTCGGCGCACTTGGAGGAGATGTTGCCCATCGTATACACACCGACGGTAGGCCAAGCGGTACAGGAATATAGCTATATCTATCAGAACCCGCGCGGGCTCTCTTTCTCACCGCTCAACATAGACCGAGCCCATACTGTGGTGAAAAGCTATCCTTGGTACGACGTGCGCATGATCGTGGCGACTGATTCGTCAGCGATCTTAGGTCTAGGTGATCAAGGCTACGGTGGCTTGGCCATCGCCATAGGCAAGCTCGCGCTGTATACGGTGGGTGGAGGCGTCAGCCCCTTTCATACATGTCCCGTTAAGCTTGACGTCGGTACCGATCGGCTGGATTTAATCAACGATCCCACCTATCTAGGTGTGCGCCAGCGCCGCATGCGCGGCGAGACCTATTTCACGTTCGTCGATAAGTTCGTGCAAGCGGTGCACGAGCGCTGGCCCAATGCGGTTATTCAATGGGAAGACCTGTCCAAAGAGGTTGCCTTTAAGGTGCTCGAACGTTATCGCCATAAGGTCCCTTCTTTTAACGACGACATTCAGGGTACCGGTGCGGTGGCATTGGCTGGGGTGCTATCGGCCTGCCGGTTGAAGGGCGAATCGCCCGCCGATCAAAAAATCGTAGTGTTCGGCGCGGGCGCAGGCGGCATTGGCGTGGCCTGGGCCCTCGTGGAAGGGCTCGTTCGTGAGGGCTTAAGCCGCGCGGAGGCCCACAATCGGGTATTTGTACTTGATTCCAAAGGATTGCTGGTGGAAGGACGCGCCATGGATGTTCACAAGCAGGCCTTCGCCCAAAGCGAGGACAGCATTTCAGATTGGCGCATCGCCGGCCCGATACCAACCACACTCGAGGTCATCCACAACACCTCGGCTACCGTACTGTTGGGTCTGAGCGGCCAAACCGGAGCATTCAATCAGCCCATCGTCACTGCCATGTGCCAGAATACCGTACGCCCGGTAATCTTCGCGCTCTCCAATCCGACTTCGGTATGCGAGGCCTTGCCGGAAGATATAGTCAAATGGAGCGATGGGCGCGCTATCGTGGCAACTGGCAGTCCATTTCCCGACGTCAACTACAAGGGCTCGATGTATTCCATAGGTCAGGGCAATAATGCCTTCATCTTTCCAGGCTTAGGCTTTGCTGCCATTTTGAGCAAGTGTCGCGAGATCACGGATAACATGGTGTTGGAAGCGGCGTACGCGCTGGCCGACTATACCGCCGCCAAGCATCTTGATGCGGGCCTAGTTTATCCGCCCATACGGGAATTGCAGGAGGTTAGCGTGCGGGTGGCGGTGCGGGTCATCCGCTGTGCGCTCAAAGATGGCGTCACTGGTAATACGACTTTGGAAGGTCGCGACTTAGATGCATATGTGCGTTCACGCTTTTTCAAGCCCCGCTACTTGCCATTCGTACGAGGACAGTGATTTAAAAGCTGTAATCGTTTCAAGGCGGGGACTGCCTACTCCGCTTGTTCTAGCGGATACCGGCGGTTAACACCTTCGGCTCGCCGCGCTCGTCCACAGTATGCAAAACCACTGGGCGTCGCCACACGCGATATATATACTCCAGCACCTTGGCGCTGCGTTGCGCGTCTAAGCCGCGGCCGTCTATGCTATGTTCATGACGCAGTTCCAGCGTGCCGTCGGTTTGTACCGCCACAGCGCCTATGGTGGGCGCGCCGAAGTTGAATTTGGTGGCCAGCAATGATTCGCGCAGGTCGTTAATGTCGGTTTCCTCTACCTTGATCTCACCGTTCCTCTTAGCGGTATAGCCGAACAGGCCCAGTTCCTGCGCTAGGTCTTCGCTCAGGTAATTGCGCACAAAGCTGAAGTCGTCGTCTTCGATCATGATATTGCGTGCCTCATCGAGCCCGCGCTTCTCAACGATCTTGCTCCACATTGAAAAGCCAAGGTGATAAGGGTTCACCGCGAGTGCCACTTGTTGTTCGCCTGCGTACGGACGCACCACATCTGAGTGCGTCTTGATGGCGTCTAGATAAACGGGGTGCGGGAGAAAATCCGCCTCGCTCAAGAGTCGCGCATGCCAATAGGAGGCCCAGCCCTCGTTCATAATTTGACAAGCGAAGACAGGATAAAAGTAGAATGACTCCTCACGCACCGCCAAAAAGATGTCGCGTTCCCAATCCTCAAGTTCGGGCGCATAATGTGCAGTAAACCACAGCAAGTCATGCTCCGGATAGGGCGGTACAGGCGCGCGCCGCCTCTCGCTATGATGCTCGACGTCTGTGGGCTCAGTCGTCAGCATCCCGAAGCGGGTATGAAATTCATCGGGCTGCCGTTTGGTCTCTGGCAGATACCTTGGATACAAGGGCCGGCGTAGTTGTTTATTCACATCGATATGCTGTTCCAGCGCTAAGGCCGCATCCAATACCATCTCTACTCGCTGCGCGCCATGTTCTTGTACCGCGTCGGCGATCTGGCGGGCATGCGCGGCCGCTTGCTCGACAATATGATATCCAACCTGTTCTTGGCTGCGCTTAAACAGGATATTGTTCTTGGCAAAATCCGCGTGACCAAGCACGTGCGCAGTAACCAAGGTATTTTCTTGGAGGCTGTTGTTGTACGCTAGATACGCGCGCCCCGGATTGCCGGGAAACACGACCTCAAATAGGCGCGAGTGACCCATGCGGTGCTGAATGAGCTGATAGATGTAGCGCACGCCGAACGACCAGTGCGGCATACGTACGGGCAGTCCGTACACCGCAACCTCCATCATGAAGCTGTCAGGTACCAGCTCGAAATCGACCGGAAAATAATCGAGGCCCGAGCGCCGCGCGAGCGCCTCCAGCTGTTCGGTGTAAGCTTGTAGATGATCAGGCATAAATTAAGTGTCGCTTTAATTTCGCTTACCGGCTCCGCATGCGCCTTATAGCGTCTACCAGCTCTACCTGTGGCGAGACTGATTTGCAGCTAAAAGCGCTATTTCCTTCGCGGCTCCTGCCAAGCTCATCCATTCTGAACTTGCCAAACTCAGCCCCGGGTCTGTATCGCTGCGCCTGCTGCGCTTGTCCTGCTTCGCTTGCAGTCCTGCCCGCACATCCATATGCGGATGTTCGCGACCGCTGTGGCACTGCTCGCTCCACTGAACGCCCGAGCGCATGCTTACCGCGAGAGCCGAACAACGACATGCTGAATGTCGTTTATCAAACCGGCTCGCTTGCTTGCCCGCGGAAGAAGCCGCGAATAGCTTCCCATACATCTTCCTCCTCGGTGAGCGCATATGCACCCACCGGTAATCCTGCCTCGGACAGGCGCGCGAATGTCTCGCCGATCTCGGTATCTAAACCATCCCTGCTAGGCGGCGAGGTCTCTACATATCCCATGTAATTGGCGACACTGGCCAAGTGCCGTAGCTCCTCCAGGGCCGATTCGCGATCCTCGCGGAAGTTATCGCCATCGGAGGAATAAAACACGTAAATGTTATAGCGCGCCGCGTTATAGCGCTCATCGATGATACTCGCCACCTTGCTGAAGGCCGTGGAGGCCACGGTGCCACCTTGGCCTCTGACCTGAAAGAATTCGCCTTCATTGAATTCCCAGGCATGGATGGTGTGCGCGACGAAAACCGGTTCAATGAAATGATACTGACGACGCAAGCCTTGTATGACCCAAAAGAAAAACGTCTTGGCAAGCTTCCGGTCGCGCTCGGTCATGCTTGAGGATACATCCAACGCAAAAAACACTACCGCCTGTGTAGCAGGCCGTTGCCGCTTGACCAACTGACGGTAGCGCAGATCTTCATTGGTAAAAACTGGTCCTTTCGCCTGCACTGCCCGCCGCTTAATCGATTCCTTTAAAGATCGACGTCGATCGAGGCGCGAGCGTGCGCCGCGTTTATCCCAGCCTTCGCGCGTATATTCATCATCCTCCATGACACCAGCCTTGGTCTGGAGATTGGGCAGCTTAAGCTCTTCCCACAGCCAGTCAACGATGTCATCTACTTTTAGTTCAAGCACGAACTCCAGCCCGCCCTCGCCTTTGCCACCCGCGCCTTTATCCCTCCCTTGGCCAGGGCCGCGGCCTTGGCTCAACACGTCGCCTGGCTTTGCATCGCCCTGACCGACGCCACCACGGCTGCCGGTATCGAGTAGTCGAAACCGATAATGCTCCAGAAACCGTACCGGTATCTGTACGGTGCGATTGCCGTTACTACCCAGCACGTCTGCGCCGGAGATGATCTCAGGCAGACTTCTACGCACTGCGTGGCGTACCTTCTCGTTATGGCGCAGCCAATCACGCGCGCCACGCGAGAATAGATCATACCAATTACCGCCGTCTCGTAATCCGCCGCCTGAACCTGTGCCCATTGTGCTCATGCCGTTTGCTTCTGCACTTGCCGCTTAGCGGCTTTCGATAAGATGCTAGTCTGCCGACGATTCGCAGATTGAACTCCCTTCAGATCACGGCAGACATCGCCCCTCCACACCTTACTCCTGCGACAATAGTGTGGTGACATAGTTGAGCGCTTCTTTGGCGCTGTGATTATCGTAACCATATTCCTTCACCAAGCGCTCCTGCACAGCGGAGATTTTCTGCTGCGCCTCTTCATCCGGACGCGCGGCCGAGGTGACCAGCCGCAATACATCGCGGCGCTCCTCAAACAGATATTGTTCTATCGCCTCCCGTAACCGGGAGTGGCTATTCAAGGTGAACTTCTCGCCCGCTTTGTAGGCCACCATTGCCTTGCGCACCACTTCCTGGCGGAACGACTGCTTACCGGACTCTGAGACCTTGATCTTTTCTTCCACCGAGCGCAAAAAGCGCTCATCTGGCGGCCGCGATTCGCCGGTAATGGGATCGGAGATCTCGCGCTGATCCAAGGTGGCCTCGACCTCGTCCAGGTATTTTTCCAGCAATTGTTGTGCCTCATCCTCAAATGAGGCGAACAGGGCCTTGTGCACATCCTCCTTGACCCAACGATTGTAGAAATCCTTACGCGCACGCACTAGAAAATCCACCCATCTACTCTTTTCCTTAGCATCCATGCGCGCATCGTGCTCGATAGCGTCCTTAAGCGCGAGCAGCACCTCCATGCTGGTCAAACTGCGCGCCTCGCTGCGGGTGATGGCATTGGATATGGCATTAATCACGAAGCGCGGACTGACGCCGGTCATACCCTCATCAGGGGCCTCTGCCTGGATGCGTGCGATCTCCGTCTCTGAAAAGCCTTCCACGTCCTCATGCGCGTAGAGGCGCAATTTTTTGGATAGGTCCAATTCCTCGCGCTCCGGTGCACGCAACCTCGTCAGGATGGCAAATGTCGCCGCTAGCTTAAGCGCATGCGGATCGAGATGTACATCGCGGAAGGCGGCGGCGTTCGACACCAGTTTCTTATAAATGCGCGCCTCATCGAGATAGTTGAGCGTGTACGGCACCTTGATGATGACCATACGATCCAATAGCGCCTCATTTTCCTTTTCCTGCAGGAACTTGTGGAACTCCGCCAGATTGGTATGCGCTACGATAGTCTCGTCCAAGTAGATCAACGGAAAGCGCGACACCTTTACGTTTTTTTCCTGCGTCAAGGTCAGCAGCAGGTAAAGAAACTCGCGCTTGACCTTGAGGATCTCGATCATCTCCAATACGCCGCGGCTGGCGGCGTATACGGCGCCGGACCAGGACCAGGCGCGTGGGTCGCCCTCGTCGCCGATCTCAGCAACCTTGGATAAATCCACCGAGCCAACCAAATCAGCGATATCCGCAGTGCTGGGATCGTGCGGCGCATAGGTACCAACCGCCATGCGTCCGGCTTCGGAGATAAATATGCGTTTCACCGGAAAGCGCATGAAATCGCCCTCAAACTCATCGTCCAAGCGCGCGCGGCAGTACGGGCACATCTCACCCTTGATATCCACGCCATAGGTCTCGCGAAATGACGCACGCAATGAATGCGGCACCAGATGCAGCGGCGATTCATGCACTGGGCAGCCATCGATGGCGTACAATGCACCTTCATCCGTGTGGCTGTATTCCTCCAAGGCGCGCTTCAAGAGAATAACTAGCGTGGACTTACCGCCAGAGGGCGGTCCGAGCAACAGCAACAAACGCCGGCCGACATCCGAGCCCGCACTCGCGGCCTTGAAGTACTCTACGACCCGGCTTAAAGGCTTATCAATGCCGAACAGCTCGTGCGCAAACAACTCGCTTGCGTAATCGTTCTTCTTATCTGCGCGCTCGCCACCCTCACGAGCGGCTTCTTGGCTTTTCTCCCGCTGCCCGTACCATTGGAACATATCCCACACGTATTCATGGCTGCTGCGGGCAACGCGGCGCGGATCGACAGGCAGTACCGTCTCGATGAATTGTCCGAATTTGCCTTCCCAGTGACGGGCGCGATGCTCTTTGGTGAATGCGTTTAGAGAATCAATAAACTGACTCTGGTGGTCTCTGGTGGCTGCTTTCGTGGAATTCGGCATGGCCGACCTCCCTGCTCATGTATCTGGGCTAAACCCATCTAAAGCACAGAATGTGCAACGTGTATACTGCCAGGATACGCTTTTTGGTTATAGACGGCGATGGGAAATGTTTCGTTCCTTCCATTTAAATGCGCTGCTTGGCTGGCGCTAATCCCGCGCTCCGACCTGCTCGTCGTAATCATGCGCTGCACAGGCAATTACGTGTTGTACACAGTCACGATATTATAGAAAAATAACGCGCAATACGGCGCAATTTTCAATTTGAAATGCTTAAAAATATAGCGTGCGACGGTGCAAAAATCGTCGGTATCGCTCAGCCTATAAGGTAAGTATTGTAGAGATAGAAAACGCCGTATCACATCATATCTTCGGCCGCAGTATGCCTCCGAGTCCTGACCTGACTGATGCCCCTCTGGCCGTACATTAGCGATGCGATTACCCATGCAACAGGTGTTCGCTTTAGGGCGCACCGGCACCGCAAGGTTAGTGGCGGCTGCATCAACAGGGCCTACATCTTTAAAGGCAACGCAAAAACTTATCTTATAAAACCAAACACGGCCAACCGCATTGGCATGTTTCAAGTGGAGACCACCGGCTTGCTCGAATTATCCCGCGCGCAGGCTATTCGCACACCCCCGTACGCGATATGAGCGGGCATTGCCGAAGACCATAGCTTCATCGTCATGGCATACATCGAAATCGATGTTCACGGCGATATGGCCGCTTTTGGCCGCAGCTTGCAGCCCTGCATCGCACGCACGCCAGGCACTTTAGCTGGTATAGAGATAACACACTAGGCACGATGCCGCAGATCAACACTTAGATAGACGAGTGGTGTGAGTTCTTGCGCGCCCAACGACTGGTTATCAGCTGAGCGCGCGGCGGCTGCAGACTACGGTGGTACTTTGCAAAGGAAGAGCCAGCGCCTGCTGACCAGCTTCGATAAACTATTTTCACACTATAATCCGCAACCCGCATTGCTACATGGCAACCTGTGGAGCGGCAATTACGCGATGGATAGGAAAGGCCAAGCCATTATCTTCGATCCCGCCGTCTATTATGGCGATCGGAAAGCCGATCTGACGATGACAGAATTATTCAGCGGATTCGCACATGTGCTTAATCATTTAAACCTGTTCGGCGACACGTACATCAGACGTGCCGAACAGATGATGGATTTCGTGCTGGGCGAGCTTGGCAAATAGCCTCAATACCCAGAATAGAAACAACCAGAGTGCGCAAAGCCCCGATCTTGATCAGGAAATATAAAACGCGTAAGAAATGCAAGGAATCAGCATCATGAAGGAAGCTTCCGATCATCTTAGTCCCCGCCTCTTTCCGTCGCTTGTGCCTTCGACTCCTTGCAATGGTTTTTGTCAGCTGCCCTTTAAGAATCGGCGCCCATTGCCTTCGCGCGGCGGTGCGCGTCTTCTGCTCGCTCGGCGACCTGCACAGGGTTCCACTCACGCGATGCCTCAGACCAGCCTTGAACGTGCCGCATCACGATATCGGCTAGGGCGCGAATATGCTGCGGCTTATCATTTAAGGCCGGGATGTAATTAAGGCGCTCACCGCCCGCCGTAATGAAGGCATGGCGGCCCTGCTCCGCGATTTCTTCCAGCGTCTCCAGGCAATCGGCGGCGAAGCCCGGGCAACAGATATCAACCGACTTGATACCTTGACACGCCAGCGTGGAAAGCAACTCATCGGTGTAGGGCGTAAGCCATGCCTCTCGGCCAAAGCGCGATTGGAAGCACACCCGCCAGGCGTCGTCATTGAGGCCCAGCGACTGGGCTACGAGGCGCGCAGTCATGTGGCATTCACAGTGGTAAGGATCGCCCTTTAGGAAATAGCGTTTGGGAATGCCGTGAAAAGAGAATAACAAACGCTCGCCCCTGCCGTGTGCCTGCCAATGTTGCCGAATATGCGCAGCCAGCGCTTCGATAAAACCCGCGTCATCGGCATAATGACTAATAAAGCGCAGCTCAGGCAGCCATCGCCACGTCTGCAGCACGTCAGTCACGGCATCGAAGGTAGAGCCAGTGGTGGTGGCTGAATATTGCGGATATAGCGGCAGCACCAACAGCCGTCTCATGCCTTTTGCACGCAGTTGCTCAAGGCCTGCTGCAATGGATGGATTGCCATAACGCATAGCCAGTGCGACCTCGACTGGACCGCAAAAGCGCGCTTGCAGCTCTTTTTGCAGCGCCCGCGCCTGCAATTTGGAGATAACCAGCAGCGGTGAGCCCTGTTCGGTCCATATCCTTTGGTATAATCTGGCGCTTCGTGCGGGGCGGATGTTGAGGATGATGACATTGAGGATCAGCCACCACAGCCATCTTGGCCACTCGATCACGCGTGGGTCCCATAGAAACTCCGCGAGGTAATGCCTCAAGGCATGTGGTGTGGGCGCATCTGGTGTGCCTAGATTGACCAGCAATACGCCCGTACAGGTCTTCGCGCCGTGGTGATAGTTACTTTCGCCGTGATAGGTCGTCATGAGCATGAATCAAATGCCTTCTGAAGTGAAATATCGGATCAGCCGCACAAGCAACATCTTTGTGCAAGGCAGTATCGTGAACGGGAATTGACAGCCGCAGCACCGCGCAGGCCAGCGGCGAAAACTATATCAATAATTGAAAATCGGTATCGCGCTTACTTAACCGCTCATGTAGGGGACTCGAACGGGGGAAATGGGCGAGCAGGAATTCCATTTGATCGGCTAGCACACGCCGGCCTTGCAGGTAGATATATTCCGCGTGCGTGGGCGCAAATGGAATTGCGAGCAACTGCAGGCCAGCCTGCTCAGGCGTGCGTCCTGCCTTGTGATTATTGCAACGCTTGCAGGCGGTGACGACGTTATTCCATGCATCCTGACCACCCCGACTCATAGGCCGCACATGATCCCTGGATAAGTCTTTATGGCTGAAACGTTCGCCGCAGTACAAACACAGATTAGCGTCCCGCTTGAATAGAGCATGGTTGTTCAAGGGCGGCACGTAAGCATGGTGCAGCGATCTGTTAGCCCCATGCGTGGCGATGATGGAGTTGACGTTCACTACGCTGCGGCGTCCCGTACGGGCACTTACCCCACCATGGATCTTATAAAGCGGCACGCCGCAAACATAAGCGACTTGCTCGGCATGATAAAGCCGCACCGCATCCTGATAATTGATCCACTCCAGGGGCATACCCGCCACATCGGTACGCAGCACCTGTTGACTGAGGTCGTACAAAATAAAAGCTCCAGCGCTCGGACGGCTAGCAATGTAGCTTCAAACCTTGGATGATGCAACTTGCACCGCCCCTCGCGGTGACAGGACTCGCATGGGCTATCAAGCGACATCACGGCACGTTACAGCGTACTATTAGCCTATGCGCACGAGGCTACGCATCCGTCGCAAGACCTGGTATCCGCGATCGATGATAGAGCACGCCTGCTGAATCTTGACAAACGGGCAAGCGCCTTGTAAATCCATCGTCTTGATAAGAGTTGGTCGTCTGTGCAAGCGATTAAACACGGGCTAATAAAATCGGGCTATTAACAAGGGAGCGTGCGGCCACAATCCGCTGAGCTACTTACGTCTAGCATAGTGCCTGTCTTAGCCATGAATATCCGAGACACTAGGAGAATAACGCAATGGCGGTAACAGTGGCCGTGCCCAAAGAGATCACAGCAGGTGAACGGCGCATAGCTATTAATCCTAGCGTTGCCGAGCGTCTTGCCAAGCTCGGCGTTGACGTGCTGTTGCAAGCTGGCGCCGGCGAGGCCGCGTACATCCCGGACGAGGACTATGGGGATGCGGTGAAGATCGTGACCGATGTCGAGGCGCTATATGCACGGGCGGACATTGTGCTCAAGGTGCAGCCGCCGACGGTCGAAGAGATTGACCGCATGCGTGAGGGCACGGTGGTCATTGGCTACATGTCCCCACACCTGGAGCCGGCGCGCATCGCGAAACTGCGCGATCGCAACTTGACTGCCTTCGCCATGGAGCTGATCCCGCGTATCTCGCGAGCACAATCCATGGATGCATTGTCGTCACAAGCCTCGGTTGCAGGCTATAAAGCCGCGATCATGGGCGCCGACCTCTCCAATCGATTTTTTCCGATGTTGACCACTGCAGCCGGCACCATCCGACCGGCGCAGGTATTGGTGATCGGCGCGGGCGTAGCTGGCTTACAGGCTATTGCCACCGCGCGGCGGCTGGGCGCATTGGTCGAGGCTTACGATGTGCGCGCGGCGACCAAGGAGCAGGTGCAATCGCTCGGCGCCAAGTTTGTAGACACGCAAGTAAGCGCCGAAGACGAGGGCGGTTACGCGCGCGAGTTGACAAAACAGGAAAAGGCGCAGCAGCAAGAGATATTAGCGCAGCATGTCGCTAAGGCCGATGTGATAATCACAACCGCCGCGATTCCCGGCAAGCCATCACCTAGGATTATTCCCACGAGCATGGTCGATGCCATGAAATCAGGCGCTGTAATCATCGATTTGGCGGCCGAGGGTGGCGGCAACTGTGAACTGAGCAAACCCGGCCAGACCATCAATCATCATGGCGTTATCATCCACGCGCCACTTAACGTGCCCAGCCAGGTACCCTATCATGCCAGCGAGATGTACGGGAAGAACCTACTCAGCTTCTTACAACCGATGATTGCAGATGGTGCATGGAAACCCAATTGGGATGACGAGGTGATCGCCAAGAGCGTGCTCACCCACGGCGGCCAAATCAAACATGAGCCAACTCGTAAACTGGTCGAAGGAGAACAAGCATGATCGAAGGCTTCGTGGCACTTTATATTTTCATGCTGGCCGCCTTTGTTGGTTACGAGGTAATCTCCAAGGTGCCGGTAATCCTGCACACGCCGCTGATGTCAGGTTCCAACTTCGTGCACGGTATCGTGCTGATAGGCGCGATGGTAGCCCTAGGCCATGCTGAGACTGGGCTGGAACGATTGATCGGTTTCATCGCGGTGCTGCTTGGGGCAGGTAATGCAATTGGCGGATGGGTGGTCACCGAGCGCATGTTGGAGATGTTCAAGGAGAGCAAGCGGGGGAACCAATAACTTAATGAATACTGTAATCCAGCTTGCGTACTTTATCGCCGCGGTGCTGTTCATCGTAGGTCTTAAACGCATGAGTTCGCCGCGTACCGCAAGGCAGGGCATCGTCTGGGCCGGCGCGGGTATGGCGCTGGCGGTGCTGGTGACCTTTTTCTACACCGGGCTAAGCAACTATTTCTTGATGATTATCGCCATCGTCGTTGCAGGCGGCGCCGCGTGGTGGTGGGCCAGACACGTCGCGATGACCGACATGCCGCAGATGATCGCGATCTACAACGGCATGGGTGGCGGCTCGGCGGCCACGATTGCCGCGGTGGAATTGATTAAAGACGAACCGTTGAACTTCAGCGCTATCGTGCTTGCGGTATTGGGTGCGCTGATTGGCAGCATCGCCTTCTCAGGCTCTGCCATTGCATTTGCTAAGCTGCAGGGCCTAATGGACAAGACATTTTATTTTCCATATCAGCAACTGACCAATCTCGCTGTATTTGCACTCGCCATACTATGTGGGATCGCTGTGATTGTCGAACCATCAGGCGGGCTGTTATTTCTGTTCTTTTGCCTTTCGCTTGCCTTTGGCGTGCTCATGACCCTGCCAATCGGCGGCGCAGACATGCCGGTGGTAATCTCGCTATACAATGCCTTGACCGGCCTTGCCGTGGGTTTCGAGGGCTTTGTGCTGGGCAATCCGGCAATGATGATCGCTGGCATCGTGGTCGGCGCGGCGGGCACCCTACTCACCCAGTTAATGGCCAAGGCTATGAACCGCTCGCTCGCCAAGGTCTTGTTCAGTCAGTTCGGCGTACAGCCAGGCGCAGCAGCTGAAAGAGTAGAGGGTAGCCTTAAGCCCATCGATGCCAATGACGCCGCCTCCTTGTTGGCTTATGCCAACAAGGTCATCGTGGTGCCCGGTTACGGCATGGCGGTCGCACAAGCTCAGCACAAGGTTTGGGAATTCTGTCGACTGCTGCAGGAGCGCGGCGTCGATGTGAAGTTCGCGATCCATCCGGTCGCGGGTCGGATGCCGGGACATATGAACGTGCTGCTAGCGGAGGCAGGCGTGCCGTATGATCTGATTCATGATCTGGACGAGATCAATGAAGAATTCGCCACTGCCGACGTTGCTTTGGTCATCGGCGCCAATGATGTCGTCAATCCCATCGCGCGCAAGGATGCGAACAGTCCGATCTATGGCATGCCCATCCTGAATGTTGATCAAGCGCGAAACGCGATTGTCATCAAGCGCGGTCAGGGCGCTGGCTTTTCCGGCGTGGAGAACCACCTGTTTTACGCCGACAATACCCGCATGCTATACGGCGACGGCCAGAAAATGGCTTCCGCCTTGATTGCTGGCGTCAAAGCCGTATAAGTTCGTTGGCGATAAAAAGCAATGACAATAACTGGTTCAAGTTAGGGCCAAGGTTTATCTCTGGCATCAGGCATAGGCACAACAAGGGCTTGCGCCTGGAGCAGCGTGCCTAATGAAAACGTAAAAACTCGTAGTTCACGCTGCAGCGCGGCAAATGATCGTACTTTATTCACAGCTTTAATCCAGCGGTAATACAGCTATTGAGTCCCTTTGCGTGATTTCGCACACCCGCTAGGATTTGCCATGTCATTGAAACAAAGTGAGTTTTTAGCTACCTATTCCTTGCGCAGATGGTGAAACTGCTGTGACAAAGCCGCAATTTTCCTGTTTGTGACAAACTATACACAAGGATATCCACAGAAGTTGTGGACGTTCCGAATTTGTCTTAAGTTCTAACCGCTTACCGGCTCTTGCCTAGAACCAACGTCAATAATGTTCCGCAATCTAGCCTATTTTTAAACAGTGGACGATTTATCCGTAGTACATGTCGCCGTGCCTGGTCCGGCATTCGACAGTTTTGATTATCTACGGCCGCCGTCTAGCTCGACGACTAATCCGCCGCTACGCCTTGGTACACGGGTGCTCGTTGGCTTTGGCGACAGGCGTGTGGTTGGCATGATTGTCGGAGGCGGCCAACGCAGCCGGGTTCCCGCCAAGCGACTCAGGCCGGTCCTTAAGGTATTGGATACAGAGCCAATCCTGGATCGTAGGGACTTAGAGCTGTTGCAATGGGTGAGCCGCTATTACCACTATCCGTTAGGTGAGGTGGTTAAGGCCGCGCTGCCTACACGCCTGCGCCAAGGGAACGAGGCCGCAATCGCTGGGACTCCAGTATGGCGGATCTCGCCGGATGGTCACGATGTACCTTTAGAGTCCTTGCGGCGCGCGCCTCGCCAAGCAGCGCTGTTGGCATTGCTTAAAACCCACCCGGATGGGTTGGACGCCGCGCAGATCTCGGCCACTGTGTCCAATTGGCGCCAGCCGCTCGCGCGTCTGTTGGAAAAGCGCCTTGTGGAAGAGACATCGCGGCCATGCTTGGAAGCCGCGCATGCAGCCTCGATCCCCGCACCGAATCTGAACGCCTATCAGACCGCCGCTGTGGATAGTATGCTCGACGCGCTCGGGCGCTTTACGCCCTTCGTGCTAGAAGGAGTGACGGGGAGCGGCAAGACTGAAGTCTATCTCAAGCTCATTGAGCAGGCGCTGCTCGCCAGTCGTCAAGCGCTGGTGCTGGTGCCTGAAATCGCACTCACGCCGCAACTGATCGCGCGCTTTCGCGCACGTTTCTCGGTACCACTCGCCGTGATGCACTCTGCGCTGTCCGACGGAGAACGACACTGCGCATGGCATATGGCACGCGTGGGCGCTGCGCCGATCGTGATCGGCACCCGCTCGGCCGTCTTTACACCACTGGCGGCGCCCGGCGTTTTCGTCGTCGACGAGGAACATGACAGTTCCTTCAAACAGCAGGAGGGCTTTCGTTATCATGCGCGCGATGTTGCCGTATTTCGTGCCAGGCTGCTCGGCATCCCAGTAATATTAGGATCCGCGACACCCTCGCTGGAGACGCTTTATAACGTCCAAAGGGGTAGATACCGCCGTGTGCGATTGCCCGAACGGGCGAGGCGCGCTGGCGCACCCACGCTGGAGGTAGTTGATGTGCGTCGATGCGCCATGGACAACGGGCTGTCGTCCTACGTGCTGACGCAAGTCCAGCAGCATCTCAAGGCAGGCGACCAGGTCTTGGTGTTTTTGAACCGGCGCGGTTACGCGCCCTTACTTCTGTGTCATGATTGCGGCTGGGCGGCATCCTGCGCGCGCTGCGACGCCAAGCTGACCTTACACGCCGCCAAGGGTCGGCTGTGCTGCCATCATTGCGGTGCGGAAAGACCGGTGAACGTAGAATGCTCATCCTGTGGCAGCACAGCGCTGCTGCGGATTGGGGAAGGCACTGAGCGGATCGAGCAAGCGCTCAAGAAAGCGTTTCCGGACGTTTCTATTGTCCGCATAGATCGCGATTCCACGCGCCGCAAAGGCGACCTACAAAAAAAATTGACAGATATCGAGGGCGGCGCGCACAGGCTGCTGATCGGCACGCAAATGCTCTCCAAAGGGCACGACTTTCCAAACGTGACACTAGCGGTCATCTTGAATATTGATCATAGCCTCTACAGCAGTGATTTCCGCGCGGCAGAACGTGCCGCACAGTTGATCGTGCAAGTTGCGGGAAGGGCTGGACGGGGCGATCGCCCCGGTAAGGTGATATTGCAAACGCATCGACCCGACCAATTGCTGTTGAATAATCTAGTGGAAGGCGGTTATGAGGTATTCAGCCGGATGGCCTTAAAGGAGCGCCGCCTCGCCGGATTGCCGCCGTACCGCCACCTGGCATTGCTTCGCGCTGAAGCCACTCGCCAGGAGGCGTCGCTGAATTTCTTGCGCGGCGCGCAAGCGCTGCTTTCCGCCAACGCTGCATCCGGTGTGAGCATACTTGGCCCTGCGCCGGCGCCTATGGAACGTCGCGCGGGCCGCTACCGTTTTCAACTACTATTAAGCGCGCAGTACCGCACCAAGCTCCAGCGACTGCTGGATAATTGCATCCCCAGCGTGGGAACGTTGCCCAGTGCACGCAGCGTACGCTGGACTCTGGATGTCGATCCTATAGAGATGCTGTAGTCAGTCTATAGCAGTTCGCACAAGCCGTGCCTTCTCGTCTCTGTTAGCGATCGGTACAATTACTATTTTCTTTGAGTGTTTCTCAGGCGTTGAAGCAACAGTTGGAACAACTCGTCCGCCGGGCCATCATGGACTTGCAAGCCGAAGGCTTTCTGTCGGCGGCATCGGTGTTAGCGCAAGTTCAGGTCACTCGCACTAAGAATAAACAGCACGGCGACTTCGCGTCTAACGTCGCCTTGCTGGCAGCCAAAGCAGCGGGCCGGCCGCCGCGCGAATTGGCCGAAGCCATTGCTCAGCATTTACCCGCCAACGATGCGCTCGACCGTATAGAAATCGCCGGACCCGGCTTCATTAACTTCTATCTTAAACCGATCGCCAATCAGGCCATCATAGCCGACATTCTAGTGGCGGGCGCCAATTACGGTTGTAATCAACTTGGCGCCGGCCGCAAAGTGCTGGTGGAATTCGTGTCCGCCAATCCCACCGGACCGCTGCACGTAGGCCATGGCCGTCAGGCGGCGCTCGGCGATGCCATTGCGACCTTACTGGAAGCCATAGGCTGGTCCGTCACGCGCGAGTTCTACTACAACGACGCAGGCAGCCAGATCGAGAATCTGGGCCTGAGCGTGCAGGTGCGGCTCGCCCAGCTTGCTGGCCAAGAGCGACCCATTCCACCCGGCGGCTATCACGGTGAGTATATCCGCGAGCTTGCACAACGGTATGCCGAGCAACATCCAAACGATCCACGTGGTGAGAATCTGGCCCAAGTGACGCGTTTCGCCGTGACCGAGCTGCGCAAGGAGCAGGACCTCGATCTGCAAGCATTCGACGTACGCTTTGATTCCTACTATCTAGAGTCTTCGCTCTATACCGAGGGCCAAGTGGAGGAGATAGTACGTACGCTCGCGAAAAAAAAACAAACCTACGAACAGGATGGCGCTCTGTGGCTACGCACCACTGACTACGGCGACGACAAAGATCGCGTGATGCGCAAGCGAGATGGCGCCTACACCTACTTCGTGCCAGACGTCGCCTACCACGTCACGAAATGGCGACGCGGCTTCACCCACGCTATTAACGTGCAGGGCGCCGATCATCACAGTACAGTCATGCGCGTGCGCGCTGGCCTGCAGGCGCTTGATATCGGCATCCCAGAGGGCTATCCGGAATACGTGCTGCACCAGATGGTCACAGTCGTCAAAGGTGGCGAAGAGGTAAAGATCTCCAAGCGCGCGGGGAGCTATGTCACCATTCGCCACCTCATTGACGAAGTAGGCCGCGATGCGGTGCGCTATTTCTTACTTATGCGCAAGAGCGATTCACAGCTCGTCTTCGACGTCGACCTGGCGCGCTCCCAGTCGGAGGATAACCCAGTCTACTACGTCCAATATGCGCATGCGCGGATCTGTAGCGTATTGCGGCAGCTTAAAGAAAAAGGGCTCAACTTCAGTCAGGCCGAGGGGCTCGCGCATGTGGATCGATTGAACGAGGCCCATGAGTATGCCTTGATGGAGAGGCTGGCGCGTTATTCAGAGGCAGTAGAGGCGGCGGCCATGAACCGAGAGCCGCACCAGCTCACGCATTACCTGCACCGGCTGGCCAACGACTTTCATACCTATTACAACGCCCATCAATTCTTGGTCGATGACGACGCGCTACGTAGCGCGCGGCTTGCCCTTATCCTCGCCACGCGCCAAGTGATCGCAAATGGACTGCGCTTGTTGGGCGTGTCCACGCCCGCAAGGATGTGAGGAATTTTAGTGACGCGAGACTATAAACATGTCAGGCACGATCCGCCGCGGCCGCTGCCAGGCTGGGTTTGGCTGCTTACGGGGTTGACGATAGGTCTCGCCGTGGCGTTGATGGTATATCTAAATCAACCAAACGTCGCATCGATTGGTCCGCAAACTGCGATGAATAATCCACCGACTGCGTGTGCCAAAGGGGTTGGCGAGCAGGCGAACAAGACGGCAACAAAGGAACGGCGCCACTTTGACTTTTACACCTTACTGCCGGAGCTAGAAGTGGTGGTGCCTGAGAATCAATCACGACCATCTTCCACCGCTAGCGCCGCCTCATCCACGTCGGCGGCCACGGGGCCCTATATCTTGCAGGCAGGTTCTTTTCGACGTGCGGAGGAGGCAGACACACTCAAGGCGAATCTTGCCTTATTAGGCGTAGAGGCTGACATACAGAAGGTGACGGTCGACAACAACATGTGGCACCGTGTGCGCATTGGACCTTACGCGAACTTGGATGAACTCAATCGGATGCGTGAAAAGCTGGCTCGCAATCGGATAGACACAGTAGTGCTAAAAGAGCGTCGCTAGCTGCGCTGCCTGGCATGATGCGCACGCATGATTCGGGCACTAAACGGGTGTGGCAATTGTCCTATAACAGCGACAGCAGATATCGCGCGCCGATGGCCAAGCACCGCAAGACACTAATTAAAATCTTCCAGCTGATTGCGTTTATCAGCCTGTGGACGCTAGGCGGCGGGTCCGCTTGGGCCCTGACTTTAAGCTGCGATAACCAAATCGTCGATGAGGGTGACCGCACGTTCGACGTATTGCGTAAGTGCGGAGAGCCGACCTTTGTATATCGCCGTTTTGAAAGCCTGCTGTTTGCCTACCCTTTCGGCATTGAGGTGCAGGACTGGTATTATGATTTTGGGTCCAACCAGTTCGTACGCATGCTGCGGTTTCGAAACAATCGACTGGTTAGCGTGAAAATCGGCGGCTACGGTTCAGACTATGTACAACGAGGCTACTGTGATCCTCAAGAAATCAATCCCGGGCTTTCCGAGTTCGAGTTGCTGCGGCGCTGCGGAGCGCCGGATTCCCGCTATTCGCACACGGAATTCAGAAGTCAGAGAATTGGCACCGTGCTTACTCAGCCAGTTTCGGTACAGGTCGACGAATGGATCTACACCTTCGGCAACAATCAATTCATCCGGTACGTCACCCTGGTCAACGGCAGGGTCACCAGGGTCGAGACCGGCGAGCCAGACGATTGAACAGTAACAGATATGGTGTAGTGCGCCAATCAATGAATTCATCAATCTTGCGCTGCGTTGATTTCAATCTCCCACCCACCGTGGCACATAACGCCAACCATTACGTAGCGCCGCCTCATAGCAGCGATAATCCGGCAGCTTGCGCTCGACCAGCGCCCAATAACGGAGCGAATGGTCGAGGTATTTGGTATGGCATAGTTCGTGGACGAACAAATAATAGACCTGCTTCTTAGGCAAAAACAGAAGCTTGGAGTTAAGGCTGATCACCCGGCGCACGGAGCAACTACCCCAGCGACTACGCTGACTACGAATGATGGCTTTTGTATATGGCAGGCCCAATTCCTGGCTAGTTCTCCGCAACCTCGATGTAAGCGTTTCGCGCGCCTTGTCCTTGAGCCACACGCGCAATCCCAGAACGCAGGCAGTGGCATCGTTACTTGGGCCTTCGATGATCAACGACTTGCCCGATTCAACAACCGCAATACGCGGGTCGGCTGTTGGCCGGTAAGTAACCGCGTAGGTGCTGCCCAACGCCCGCAGACGCACACGGATCGGCAGTTGCTCGAAATACTCAGCAGGCAAGGTCTGCGTTTGTCGGCGCATGCGCGCGCGGACGCGTTCCAGCCAGATGCGTTTGGCCGCGATCACCTCGGGAGTCCTGCGCCGGTTGTAGCCTCTGGGTACCACGATCTCGAGCTCACCATGCCAAGACAGTTTCAGATAAACGTGTCTGGCTCTGGGATTCTCTTTAATAGTGTATTCGGGCAAAGTCAGAGTCTGATTTATCCTGCTACGTGCGGTCTCTTTGCGTGCCATGCGCCGTACCATCCTAGTCGCTCTCGTAGCGCGCCTTTATCGGCCCCCTGAAAGAATAGCAAATATGTCGAAGATTATGAGCAATGGATTTCTGACCCTAATATCTATATGACGGAGCTATATCAAGATCTCGCCGATACATTGCAAAGCTGCATGCTCGCGCAGCGGCCCAGCCTTGAGCGGCGCCTGCGCAAACTCAAACACACACCAGCCAAAGATAGAGCACGGCACATCGTTAGGTTAAGGATGGATATTCAGGCCTCCGTCGCGCGTTTGTTGCAGCGGCGGCAACTCGCGCCGGTGCCCACCTATCCCGCCGATCTACCAGTAGTCAGGAACAAGCAAGCAATCGCCACGGCCATTGAGAAACATCAAATCATTATCGTGTGCGGCGAGACGGGTTCCGGCAAATCCACGCAATTGCCTAAGTTCTGTCTTGAGCTTGGTCGGGGCACGGCGGGCATGATCGGCCACACGCAGCCGCGGCGCATCGCGGCGCGCAGTGTTGCCGCGCGCATTGCCGAAGAACTAGGTTCTGTGCCAGGTCAGGCTGTAGGTTATAAGGTGCGGTTCAATGATCGAGTGAGCGACGACACGTATATAAAACTGATGACCGATGGTATCTTGCTGGCGGAGATTCAGCATGATCGCCTATTGCGGCAGTATGACACGTTGATCATCGACGAAGCCCATGAGCGGAGTCTCAATATCGACCTCCTGCTGGGTTACTTAAAACACATTCTGCCGCAACGGCCGGATCTTAAACTGATTATTGCCTCGGCTACCATCGACCCCCGGCATTTTTCACATCACTTCAACGCCGCGCGTGTCATTGGGGTAACCGGTCGTGGCTATCCGGTCGAGGTGCGTTACCGACCACTAACCGCCGATGATGACGACGCGCGCGAGCGCGACCAGCAACAGGCTATTCTGGAAGCCGTAGATGAACTCAAACGTACAGGCGAGGGCGATATCCTGGTTTTTCTTTCCGGCGAGCGCGAGATCCGCGAGACGCTGCAATTCCTCTCCCGGCATATCAAGGATGCCGAGATCCTACCGTTATACGCGCGACTTGCGGCCACCGAGCAAGACCGCGTATTCAAGCCACACAACCGACGCCGCATCGTATTGGCTACCAATGTGGCCGAGACCTCATTGACCGTGCCTGGCATCCGCTATGTAATCGATGCTGGCACGGCACGCATCAAGCGCTATAGCTTACGCAGCAAGGTTCAACGCCTGACGGTCGAATCGATCTCGCAGGCTTCGGCCAAGCAGCGCCTAGGCCGCTGTGGCCGCACCGCGCCCGGGATATGCATTCGACTTTACTCGCAGGCGGATTTAGAGGCACGCCCGGCCTTCACCGACCCTGAATTGAAGCGCTCCAATCTTGCGGCGGTCATCCTACAGATGAAGCATCTGGGCCTGGGCTTAGTGGAGTCGTTTCCATTTCCAGACCCGCCTGATTGCCGCCTCGTTAATGATGGCTATAGGTTGCTGGAGATGTTAGGTGCGATGGATAGCGGTCGCAATCTTACGCAGCTGGGGCATAAACTCGCGCGCCTGCCGCTGGACCCGCGACTGGGACGTATGCTGCTAGCCGCTAAAGACGAGCACTGCCTGCGCGAGATGTTGATCATAGTGAGCGCGCTGGCAGCTCAGGATCCACGCGATCGTCCGCTCGACAAGCAGCAAGCGGCCGATGAAAAACACCGCGCACTCAGTGATCCGAATTCGGATTTTCTTACCTTCGTCAAGCTGTGGACATTGATCGAGTCGGCAAAGACCGGGCAGCTGCGTAGGCTATGCAAGGACTACTTTTTGTCTCTTACACGGGTGCGGGAGTGGCAAGATATTCACCGCCAACTATCCGGAATGGCGCGCAGCCTAGGCCTTCACCAGGAGCAATCTTCAAATCAGCAAACGGCCGATTATGCGGCGGTGCATCGGGCGCTATTGACTGGACTGCTCGACCAGATCGGCTATCGGCATGAAGATAAAGAATTCCTGGGCGCGCGCGGACTTAAATTTCTCGTATTTCCCGGTTCCGGGTTGCACGCTAGGCCACCCAAGTGGCTGATGGCAGGAGAGCTGGCTGAGACCTCGCGCCGTTATGCCCGCATTGTCGCTAAGATAAATCCTCAGTGGATAGCGCAAGTCGCCGCACACCTGGTCAAGCGCGAGCATTTTGAACCGCATTGGCAAGCCGCCGCAGCGCGTGTCGTGGCTTACGAGCGGGTCACGCTGTTCGGTCTGACGCTGATCCCGCGCAGGCGAATCGACTATAGACGGATTGCCCCCGCACACGCGCATGAGATTTTCATACGCGAGGCGCTGGTTGAAGGTTCTTATAAGACCAAGGCTACCTTTTATGCGCACAACTGCAAATTAATCGAACAGATCCGAGAGCTGGAAGATCGGGCGCGCCGCCGCGATATTCTCGTTGATCCGGATTACTTATATCGCTTCTACGTCGAACGAGTACCCGCGAGTATCAGTACTGGCGCTGCGTTCGAGCAGTGGCTGCAAGTCGCCGAGCATGATCACAGCTTGTATTTGACCCAAGAGCAGCTCATGCGTCGTGGCGCCGCCGAGGTAGACGGTCGCAACTTCCCGTCCTACTTGGAAATGGCCGGCGCACGGCTGCCGCTCATGTATCGCTTCGAGCCAGGGCATGAGGAAGATGGAGTGACGCTGACAGTCCCTTTGGCCGCGCTGAACCAACTCGACCCACGCCGCTGCGAATGGTTGGTGCCGGGCCTGCTGGAGGAGAAGATCGCAGCTTTAATTAGAGGTCTTCCAAAAGATCTGCGGCGTAATTTCTTACCCATACCCGAATTTGCAAAGGCCTGCGCGCGGGCAATATCGCCTATGGATAGCACGCTGACAGATGCGCTCGCCGCCGCGCTAAAGCGGATGACCGGTGTAGACATTCCGTGGGACGCCTGGCGCGAGGACCTGCTGCCGCTTTACCTTCAGTTGCGCTTAAGGATTGTTGACGATCAACAAAACATTGTGGCCGAAGGGCGCGACCTGGCGAAACTCCAAGCGCGCTTGAAGTTCGCTGCCGCGGCAGGCTTTCAGTCTCTGTCGACCAGCGGATTCGAACGCAGCGGTATCACCGATTGGGTATTTGAGCCTCTACCGGAAGCCATCGAAATCGAACAACACGGTTTGCGCCTCAAAGGCTATCCCGCTCTAGTCGACGAGGGGAGCAGCGTATCGCTGCGACTCGTAGACACCCCTGCGCGGGCGCGGTATGCCTCGCGCGCGGGAATACGCAGACTGTATATGCTGCGCCTTAATGAACAGGTCAAGTACATGCGCAAGCAGCTGCCGGACATGCGTGATTTATGCCTGCTTTACCAAGGCATCGGCAGCTGCGAATCGCTGCGGGATGAACTGATAAAGACGGTTTTTAATCGCGTGTTTATCGACGACAAGTCACTACCGGCGGATAAGCACACCTTCGAAACCCGCTTAGCAGTAGGCCGCGGGCAACTTATTGGCGTGGCAAATACTTTATGTAGACAGATCAAGCACATACTCGCGCAGCATCATCGGATTCAGCAGTGGCTTAAAAGCCACAACGTTAACGGCTTGCAAGCGGCCCGTGGTGATATAGAGTCTCAGCTCAGCCATTTGGTCTATGCAGGATTTATTGAGCGCACACCCGCGCGCTGGCTGGCACAGCTACCGCGCTATCTACAGGCCGTAGAGGCGCGCCTAGAGAGGCTCGCGCGCGAGCCTCTCAGGGATGAAAGGCTGCGGCGGGAAATCGAGCCATTCTGGCGGCGCTGTGTAGCGCATATGAGCAGCGCTGAAGACGACTGGCAACAAGATACAGAATTTCAAACGTACCGATGGATGTTGGAAGAGTATAGAGTGTCGCTCTTCGCACAACACCTCAGGGCTGCCGTGAAGATTTCCTCCAAGCGCTTGGAGGCGCAGTGGCAGGCGGCGCATTGCGCTTGAAAGCTAGACTATTTTCGCGCGCTTTAATTTGAATAATGGCGTGGCCTGAGCTTAGGACTTGCCGCGAGTATTGTGAATCGACTTCGCGCGAAAGGAGCTGGCGGTCGTCAATCGCCAGCGTTTATTCAAATCGCCACTTGAATTGCGCACTCAAGATATCGTTTTCGCCCTGGAACTGACCCGCTATATTATGTTCTAGTCCATTGTATAGGTGAGGATCCATCAAAACAGGATAGGCATAACCGACGTCGAACGACAGGCGCGGAGTAGGGGAATAACCAATACCAAACGCAAGCCACATGAGGTCTTCTGCCGGAATAAGCGACTCCCTATTCATCTCGCTGCTAGATATCGGACTCTGGTCGTAGGCGGCACCTAGGCGGTATTTCCAGTGGTCGTTTTGCCGGTAATTCAGGCCTAATGTGTAACGATAGGTATTGTTCCAGTTCTCCGTCGTGGTGCCATCCGGCTGACCGCCCTCGCCGGAGGCAATACGCAGGCGGTCGAATTGGCTCCAGTTTACCCAGGTCACGTCACCCGCGATGCTCCAGTGATTGTTAAACTGGTGGGAGGCACCAATCGCGAATGACTCCGGCAAACCGAGCGCCGCGATTACGGCTTGATCTGTCAGGCGGCCAAGATCCGTTGATAATTGAGGGCCCGCGGTGCGAAATACGGTCTCATCCTCCACATCCAGCGCTATACCTGAATGATAACGCATGCCTAGGCGGGTGGCGTCACTAAGCGCCAGCGTCGCACCTAAATTGTAGCCGTAGCCCCAGCCACCACGCGCAGATCCGATCCGTTCCCCAATTAGATTGGACGGCGTATAAGAAAGGACATCCGCGCAAGTAGCCAATGGCAAAAAGTCTCGTGCACCAACACAGTCGGCTCCCTTATTAAATTGGCTATCTACTGAGCCGAAGTAAGCGGTATTGAGACCGACGGACACTGCAAAGCGATCATTGACAGAGTATGCAAGGCTGGGATTCAAACCAAGATTGCCCTTGCCAAGGGCATCGCCCGGAGTACCACCCGCATTTAACCCTAGTGTTGTATGTCTCGTTAATGGAAATGCATTTGACCAATGATCGGTTCCGGCAGAGGCGCTATCAGTCGGCGGGACTTGTCTTGCAAACTCAAGATTCGGCGTAATTGCGCGCTCAGGAATTGGTCCTTGAACTGCAAGCGCTGAGCGGTCGTCCATCCCGTTCTGCCATGCGATTAACACATCCGACGCTTGCATAACCCTAACCCGCATCGCAGCGGCATCCTCGCCCTGCGCGTTGGCATAAAGCATGCTACCCAGCATGAAGTACAAAGCAGCTGAGGCAACACAGGTTGCGGAATAAACGATTTTCATGGCGGCTTCCCAAGCCTCGTTTTAGGTCAATACTTGTACTTGAGTATAGCACTAAGCCCCACTTTTGTTGCAATATCACCACCCGTCGATCTTGTGCGATACTGTTCGCCACTTGTCAGCTATGCGGTACCGCTCGGGATCTGCCTTCTGCGTCAATCGCGACATAGGTGAGCCTAGCGTCAGATATCTTCACACACTCTGGGTCGACCGGATTGCGTTGGGCGTAGACCTCAACACTAACCTGCAATGAGCTATGCCCTACTTCGAGTACCTCAGCATAGAGGCTCAGAATGTCGCCAACAAACACCGGCCTTAAGAAGGTCATCGAATTCACCGCCACGGTAACAACCCGACCTTTGGCGCGCAGTATGGCAGGTATACTGCCGGCAATGTCCACCTGGGACATGATTCAACCGCCAAAGATATCACCGCCCTGGTTGGTATGGGCAGGAGTTGCCGGCAACCGCAGCACCGGAATCCGGCCCGCGGGCAATCCTACGTCAGGGCGGGTCACAGCATTTGCTCACTCAACAAATCCAGGTCTCCCTATAACTCAAGATATGCTCGGTTGATTCCGGCAATCAAGCCTGTGCAATAACTAGACTGAGCGGGAAGATCGGGCCTTGATTTACTCTAGGGGAACCATATCTGATGATTGAAGCCTAAAAATATCTCTTGTCAACGTACACGAACACAGTGTTACGTGCCGGACCCACCCGCACTGGCGAGAAATTCATGAATCTGCCATCTACTGCATCGATCGTACCGATTCGCGATATGCCTTCAACCACTGCCGTGGCCGCACGGCAGCCGCATTATACTGCGTCGGAACGACATGCCAGAATCGAGCGCATAAAGCGCTTGTTGAAGGTGCAAGACGCCGTGTTAGTGGCGCACTACTACACGGATCCAGACTTGCAACGCATCGCCGATGAGACCGGCGGCTGCGTATCTGACTCGCTGGATATGGCGCGCTTTGGCAACGAACATCCCGCCAGCACGCTAGTGGTCGCTGGCGTGCGCTTTATGGGCGAGACCGCCAAGATCTTGAACCCAGAAAAGCGCGTGCTAATGCCCACCTTAGAAGCGGAATGCTCTTTGGACTTGAGCTGTCCACCAGCGGCCTTCGCGGCATTTTGTGATGCCCATCCGGAGCGCACGGTCGTCGTATACGCCAATACCAGCGCCGAGGTCAAGGCACGGGCGGATTGGGTCGTGACCTCCAGCATCGCGGTTAAAGTCATTAGCCACTTAATGGATGAGAACCAGAAGATCTTGTGGGCACCGGACCGTTATCTGGGACATTATCTCGAGCAAGTAACCGGCGCTGATATGATACTTTGGCAGGGCGCCTGCATCGTACACGAGGAGTTCAAGTCGCAGGGGCTGCGCGAGCTGATGCAGAAATATCCTGAGGCGGCTGTGCTGGTGCATCCTGAATCGCCCGCTGATGTTATCGCGATGGCGGATGTCGTGGGCTCCACAACCGCCTTGATCAAGGCGGCACGCGACCTGCCGCATAATACGTTAATCGTGGCGACCGACCGCGGCATTTTCTACAAAATGCAACAAGTAGCGCCGCGGAATACGTTGATTGAGGCGCCCACCTTTGGTGAAGGCGCCACGTGTAAGAGTTGCGCACACTGCCCGTGGATGGCGATGAATGGGCTGCACAACTTGGAATATACGCTTGAAACTGGCGCCAATGAAATCCACGTCGATGAAGCCGTGCGCGTACGCGCCTTGCGCGCGACGCAGCGCATGCTCGACTTTGTACGCGCGACGTAGGTTAATGCTTAAAGTGGCGTTTTAGCCCGCATCAGGCGGCATCTCAGCGTTACTTTACTAAATCGGCGTTACAGTGCCGCCACATGTTGCTTTATCTAAAGCGTAGCGCAATCGGCTGGTTTGAGATTGTTAGCTGCCATCGCCTAGTCGCATTCTTAAGTCCTTAAGGCGATTTTTTGCATCAGGCGGCGGCAACGGCAGCCGCTGGGCGGACGGATTACTAATAGCGGGAACGGGTGTGCCCAAGCTGGTGCCTTCAGCAGGTGCCTGCGGCTGGGCGTGCTGGTAACCGAGTATAATCACCGTCGCGGTGCTCGCCAAGGCAATTGTCACGGCCGTCGCATGTCCTATCAGCAGCGCCCGCCACGAGCGTGTGCGCAGCGGATAATACAATACAAGGCCAATAAACAAATACACGAGCAGCGCGAACCAATACATCACCGCTGAATCAAGGTCGATATCAAGCGGGCCTAACCGCATCGGCGCGGAGATGCCTTGATAGGCGATCCAAATACCGAATCCTAGAAGCGCCACAAGCGCTACGAGATGCAGCAACGTGCGTGTCTTCATGCGCACAGGCTCAGCAAAGGATAACAACCGCTCGATCAAGAATCTTACCCATCGCGCTACCCTATACGGGAAGCTCGTTCTCAGACGGCATCTGCAGGTAATAACCCTGCGCTTTCAAGCTCTTGATCACCTGTCTGGCATCGGCGGCTGCGAGCCTGCGATCCGGTGTAAGCTCAAAATCAAGCGCGAACTCAGGTGGGCCGAACAACTTCATCAATCCCGTCGGAAGCCGAGAAAATTCCCCTTTGGCTGGTAGATATAAATAGGTATCGCGCCTTCTGCGGCTGCGATAGACAAAACACTGCATATATCCTCCAAAATCGCAGTTAATTTTTGTTGCATCCTTGTCCTTTGCTCAGGAGTCCTCATGAGCCCTTTGAGCGTTAATCTTCCAAATACGTATAACCGTGCAAGCCGGCCTCTAGTTCCTGCAACAGCGCCGATCGGCGCTCCACGTTTATGTCCGCCGCATTGATCTTGACGCGATAGGCCGCCATCAAGCGCTCGGCGTCAAAGTGCACAAAACGCAGCAGCTCTTCCACCTTGTCCCCATACTCGGGCATCTCCAATTGGTAGCCGCCATCCGACAGCAGTTGCACGTTCACTGCATGCGTGTCGCCGAACAGGTTGTGCTGGTCGCCCAGAATCTCCTGATACGCACCGACTAAGAATAAGCCCAGCAGATATGTCTCTCCTGGACGATAATCATGGACAGGCAAGGTCGCCTGAATGCGCCCGCTGTCCACATAGGCGCGAATCTGGCCGTCTGAATCGCAGGTCAGGTCTTGTAGCACAGCGCGGCGGGTGGGCCGCTCATTTAGACGGTGCAACGGCACAATGGGAAATATCTGCTCGATCGCCCATACGTCGGGCGCCGATTGGAAAACGGAGAAGTTGCAAAAGTATTTGTCGGCAAATTTTTCGTGTAATGCCGCGGCGATCTTCTGCGGCGGCTCGGGTTGTGCATCTAACCTCTGCATCAATCGCCTGCAGACGGCATGATACAATTGTTCGGCGCGCACGCGGCCCGCAAGATCCAGCACCCCATGCGTGTACATGGACTGGGCCTCGGTGAGCCAGTACTGTGCTTCGTTGTAGATCTCACCGATCGATAATTCGTCCTGATGTTCATACAGACGCCAAAGTTCGCGCAGCACTGGGGCCTCAGCGTCGCGCGGCGGCTGTGAGATATCGCCGGCCGGTGCATATTCAGCATCGATCACATTGGTGATCAGCACCGCGTGGTGCGCGGTCATCGCACGGCCTGCCTCGGTTATGATGTCCGGATGCGGCAGCCGTCGCTCGTCACAGACGTCGTTTAATGCGCGCACGACGGTGCCGGCGTATTCCCGCAGCGTATAGTTCATCGAGCAGTACGCGTGGGAACGCGTGCCTTCGTAATCGACGCCCAATCCGCCGCCCACGTCGACAATGCTGATCGGAGCCCCTGCCGTATACAGATCGGCGTAATAGCGGCCGGCCTCGCGCATGCCGCGATTGATGTCGCCGATATTGGCGATCTGCGAGCCCATGTGAAAATGCAGCAACTGCAGGCAGTCCAGCATCGATTCGTCTTTCAATCGTTGAATCAGCGCCACGATCTGTGCGGCCGATAACCCGAACTTGGCCTTCTCGCCGCCCGTGTTCTGCCATTTCCCCGCGCCGATCGAGGCCAGGCGCGCGCGCAAGCCCAGCAATGGTTTTACACCCAGCGCGCGCGACTCGCGTATTACCGTCTCAAGCTCTGATGGTTTTTCCACCACGATATAGACGCAGGAACCTAAGAGCCGGCCGATCAGCGCCAGACGAACATATTCCGTATCCTTGTACCCATTACAGATGACGATACCATCCGCGCCTTCGGTTAGCGCCAGTACCGCCAACAGCTCGGGTTTACTGCCGGCCTCCAAGCCAACCCTGCCCTGACCCGCGCGCAGAATCTGCTCAATGACGCTCCTCTGCTGGTTGACTTTGATCGGATAAACCGCCGTGTAACGCCCATTGTACCTGCACTCACGCATGGTGCGATCAAACGCTTTACAGAGCTGATTGACTCGGTCACGCAGGATATGCTGAAAGCGTACCAGCACCGGCGGACCTAAGCCTGCGTCCTTAAGCGCCGTGGCCAGCGCATACAAGCTCACGCCCGAATGATCGGATTGATCTAATAAACAGGCGGCAAGGTGTCCATCCGGGTCGATATCGAAGTAACCTTCGGTCCAGTTCGCAAGATTGTAGACCTGTCGCGCTGCTGCCTGTGACCAGGCTGCGAGCGCTTGCACGGGGTCGTTTTGCAATGGCATGATGCCAATCTCCAAGGTGAAATTACTCTTTGTTTACCATAGCTATGTTTCCGACATAATGTACGGCCTGGACTTAAACGATGCTTTACGCACGCGATGCCGCATGTCCTAGCTGATCTTATTAGAGCAGAACTCAAAACTGATCACCGATGGTCTTAGACAACCAGTGGTTCACCGAGATCTTTGCCCCGTACGGCTCGGCCTTTTCGTTGCGCGTGAAAAACAAGCTGCACGAAGAGCAAACCGATTACCAAAAGATCGAGATCTTCGAGACCGAGGGCTTTGGTACGCTCATGGCGATCGACGGCTATTATATGGTCACCGATCGAGACAATTTCATCTACCACGAAATGATGGCGCACCCGGTGCTATACAGCCACGCCAATCCGCGGCGGGTCGTCATCATCGGCGGCGGAGACTGCGGCACCCTGCGTGAGGTATTAAAGCATCCGGAGGTCGAAAAACTATGGCAGGTGGAGATCGATGAGCGCGTGACGCGGCTGGCCGAGCGTTATTTCCCGCAGTTATGCGAATCCAATGGCGATCCGCGTGCACAGCTTCATTTCGGCGATGGCATCGAGTGGATAAAGCACCGTACACCAGAATCGTTGGACATCATCATTGTCGACAGCACCGATCCTATCGGCCCCGCTCAAGGTCTCTTCTCGGAACCTTTTTACCGCGATTGCCATAAGGCCCTGGCGGCGGGCGGTCTGATCGTGCAGCAGAGTGAATCACCGTTGGCGCATACAGAAAGCATTATCCGGCCCATGATAAAAGCTATGCGCGGTGCGGGATTTAGGGACACCGCCGTGCATCATTTTCCGCAATGCAGTTACCCCACCGGCTGGTGGAGCGCGACGCTAGCCTGCAAGGATGGCCCCGTCGAATTTGTGCGCGCCGCCGCCGCGCAGGCAAAGACGTTTCCAACGCAGTACTACAACGCGGCCCTTCATCGTGCTAGCGCGATTGCGCCCCAATTCTTTCGTCTGGCCCTGCAGGCGGATAGTAATGTCTGAGCTGTTGATGTTTCAGGAGATCTTATGAACGTATTCCGCTGGCTTTCACTTGTCTTATACACCGCGATCATAGCCACACAGGTTTTTGGCATACGAACAGCGACCGCGGACGTATCTTCAGATCTAAAGCTTTTGGCCAGCTACCGGTTAACCGACGAAAAAGCAGATAAGTGGGCGCAAGCCACGCGCAACCTGGTGCAGGTCTTGAAGAAGCATCCCGAACTTGTGTATGCGAAGGACAAAGTCGACATCAATAAGGCCAGCATTTCTACTATCGCGGCCTGGTACGACTCAAAGCCGGAAATTAAACAAGCCATCAACGCAGCCGGTATGAGCAGTCAGGAATATACAACGTTTCTTTTTTCCCTGATTCAAGCCGGCATGGGCGCCTCATTGGCGCAGAGCCGTGGTCTCGATAAGCTGCCCGAGGGTATCCCGCGAAAAAACGTCGAGTATTACATCGTCCATGAGGACAAACTCAACGCGTTAGGCCAACAATTGCGGCAGCTTGCGCCCGACGAGTAGTCTGGCACCTGCATAAGTCTGGATATAGAGATCTTCAGAGGACACTCAGCCGTGCGCCGGCGGTCGTAACCGATCCAGCCGCAGGCGCTGGCGCTCATCAAACAGCCGTCGCGCGCCTAGCGCGAGCGCGCCTAAGATGCCAAATCCTGTTCCGGAAGCGACCAGAAACATAATCAGAATTTGGTACTTAACCGCTTCCACGGGCGGATTTCCGGCCAGGATCTGCCCGGTCATCATGCCTGGTAGGCTGACGATGCCGGCGGTCGCCATGGCATTGATGATAGGGATCAGGCCGCGATGCACACTCTCACGATGAATGTCCGCGATTGCGGCGCGCCAGTCATGCCCCAGCATAAGGCGCGCCTCAATTACCGCGCGCTGCCGCCACGCCAGGTTGGTGAGATTATCTAGTCCCACCGCGACACCAGTCATGGTATTGCCCATAATCATGCCTAGTAATGGAATGGCATAGCGCGGCGCGTACCAGGGTTGCGGACCAATCACGACGGTCAGCGCCAGCAGGGTTACTGTAAACGACGATATAAACGTGGAGATCGCGCCCAGCCCATAACCCCACAGACCCGTAAACCACCGCGTCTGGCGCGCCATGATCTCACCGCCGGCCACAAGCAGCATGACCAGCGCGATCCCCGCCACCCACCACAGATCAGCATGGGCAAACAGTGCCTTGAGCACCAGCCCGATGAGCAACAGTTGTAAGGTGGTGCGCGCCGCCGCGATCAGCATCGATCTGCTAAGCCCGAAACTCATGGGCGCCGTGATACCGGCCAGCGACAAGATCAAAATGGATGCCGTTATTAAATCGAGCGGCGTGATGACGATCGTGTTATTCATGCGGCAAACTCGCGGATTACGCAGCCGTTGGCCAGCCCGATCACCCGTCGCGCTATTCTCAAGGACTGCCGCTTGTCGTGAGTCACCCAAAGCGCAGCGCTTTGGTTTCGATCGACGTAAGTTTTTATGAGGACTTCCGCGCGGCGCGCATTATCCGCATCCAGATTTGCGGTGGGTTCATCCAGCAATAGCACGCGCGGCTTAATCGCTAACAAACGCACGATCGCCAGCCGCTGACGCTCGCCGCTGGATAAGCGGCTGACCGGCCAGTTCAGCACATCATTATCAAATCCAAGTGCGCCTAAATCCTCGCGCGGCGCGGCTGTGAAATGTTCACGCACGGTATCTGTCCACCAATGACTTTCCGCTGGCAACAGCGCCACTTGCCGCCGCCAGTCCGGCGCCGGAACCTCATACCGGGGCATGCCTGCGAGCCATACCCCGCCCCGCGCGGGATCCATATCCGCCAGCGCGCGCAGCAGCAAAGTCTTGCCCGCGCCAGATGGCCCCTGCACGGCCACGCACTCACCGGCACACAGCGTGAGCGACACCGGCCCAAAATGCGCACCCTGTAGACGTTCGACGCGCAACAGCGGCAAGTTCGTTTGCATCGGCTCTGGCAGTAGGATAAGGTGATGAGCCTTATCTGATCTCTACGCCACTGCGATAATGAAGCCAAGTGCGATCACCGGCAAGTTCAGCCGTGAAGCGAAGGTCATCAGCACAGCTGTAAGCGAACATCGATCGCGGTGCAGCAGACCAACTTTATCCGCCGGGAATAGCACGGCGAGAGCGGGGAATCTTACTAAGGTTCAATAATATAGTCAGCCGCAGCCGTTTAGAAGAAAAGCTAATCAGGAGATGCAGAGCTGAATATAGGGGTGAAATGCATTATGGAGATGACCGAGCCTTGCGCGCCGGAAATCCCGGCCGCATGAAGCCGCGAAATTTGTTATCTTGACACATTCTACTGTAGAACCATGAGGTAATATCTCTAATGAGTGCTAGCAATCAGGAACAGCTTCCCGAAGTCAAGGTGGATCGCAACAACCTTTACCAGGAGGAAACCTTTTCCGATCGGCGCGCCGCAACCATCATCCGGTTGACGCCCGTGAAAGCGGATGGCTCCGCCGACCACACCCGCCAAATCCTCTATCTGGGCCAAGCGCAGATCCTGACGCCTGTCGGTGCCATTCCTTTAAGCTTCCAACTGGATGCTGCGACCCTGGAAGACGCGATCGCCAAGTTTCCGGAGGCCGCTAAAGTCGCCATGGAACACACATTGGAGGAGCTTAAAGAACTGCGACGTGAGGCGGCATCATCTATCGTAATTCCGCAAACTGGTTCTGGCGGTATAGGCGGATTCGGCGGCCCGGGCAGCACGCCGGGCGGTGGACGCATCTTACGGCGTTAGCAACCGAGAAATCGCAGTCACCCCTATCGCAAATCCCGGGCATGTCCTCGCTCACCGCCCTCCCTAAAAGAAAACGGGTGCCACAAGCGTCCGTAGTGGAATGACTCGCAAGCGCCGTAGTCGGAGGACGTGGCCGCGCCGCTCACGAGTCGATCGACAACCCTGCTGCTTTACTTAAGGATTGTAAGCCTTCTCACCGTGTTCGGCGATGTCCAGGCCCTCGGTTTCCGCCTCACTGGAGACACGCAGCCCAATGGTGGATTTGATAATCATCAGGGCGATGATGCTCACGATCGCGCTCCACACGAATGCAACAATTACGGCTTTCACCTGGATCCAGATCTGTACAACGTCGTAGCCCGGCTTCATGGTGAACCAGTTTTCATACACACCTACACCGCCCAAGGCGGGGTTGACGAATACGCCGGTTAAGATCGCGCCGATCATGCCGCCTACCGCATGCACCCCGAAGGCGTCTAGCGCATCATCGTAGCCTAGCGCGTTCTTTAGGTAGCTCACGGCCACAAAGCACAACACGCCGGCCGCGATACCGATCATTAGCGCACCCTGAATGCCGACGAAACCGCAAGCGGGCGTGATCCCGACCAGGCCCGCGACAGCACCGGTGATCATACCCAGCAGTGAAGGCTTGCCCTTGATGTACCATTCCGAAAATAACCAGGCCAGGGCCGCGACAGCGGTGGCGAATAGCGTGTTGGCAAATGCCAGCACCGCATAACCATTCGCCTCAAGGTTGGAGCCGGCGTTGAAGCCGAACCAGCCAAACCACAGCAGTGACGCGCCGATCATGCTCATCGTCAGGTTGTTAGGCGCCATTGCCATACGACCATAGCCGGAACGCTTGCCCACAAACAGCGCCGCTATTAAGCCCGCAACCCCCGCATTGATGTGCACCACAGTGCCGCCGGCGAAGTCCAGTGCGCCCCATTGCCACAGCAGACCCGCGCTGGCGTTGACCTCCTCAACTACTCTTGCGCTAGTATAAGCATCTGGGCCAGCCCACCACCATACCATGTGAGCCATTGGCAAATAGGAAAACGTAAACCAGATCACCGAGAACATCAGCACCGCACTGAACTTCATGCGCTCTGCGTAGCCGCCGGCAGCCAGCGCCACCGTGATCGCAGCGAAGGTGAGCTGAAACATCGCGTACAACAACTCTGGGATGTAGACTTTCCTGCTGAAGGTGGCCGCCGCAGTGAAAAAGCCGTTGGCATCGAAGACCACACCGTTTAGAAACACCTTTGAGAGCCCGCCGAAGAATGCATTGCCGTCGCTGAAGGCGATGCTGTAGCCGTACATAACCCAAAGCACCGCAGTCAGACAAAAAATCGCGAATACCTGCGTCATGGTAGACAGTGTGTTCTTAGTGCGTACCATACCGCCGTAGAAGAGCGCCAGGCCCGGCACCGACATGAGCAACACAAAGGCGGTGGCCGTCATCATCCAGGTAACGTTACCCTCATTGAAGACGGGAGCCACCGCCTGATTCTGCGCCCAAACTGGAGCGCTAATTAAAAGAGCAGTGAGTCCGAGTCCTAGTTTTTGTACTGATCTCATGGTCGTCCCTCTTATAGGTTTACAGCGCATCCGCGCCGATTTCGCCCGTTCTGATCCGAATCGCCTGCTCTAAGGCCACGATGAAGATCTTGCCGTCGCCGATCTTGCCAGTACTGGCGGCTTTGCTGACGACTTCTATGACTTGCTCTAAAAGCGCGTCATCTATCGCCACCTCGAGCTTGATCTTGGGTAGAAAGTCCACCACGTATTCCGCGCCACGATATAACTCAGTGTGACCCTTCTGGCGACCAAAGCCCTTGACCTCGGTGACTGTGATGCCTTGCACGCCGATCTCGGATAATGCCTCGCGCACGTCTTCAAGCTTGAACGGCTTGATGATGGCGGTAATCAGTTTCATGATTGCAACTCCTACGTGGGTGATCTCGCCGCCGCGGTGAATTAAGTCAATACTTGAAAATGCCTTCTAAGGCGAAGGAATATTGATTGTCATCAATGCTGCCGTCGGTATCCACGAAGCTATCTACATCGGACCAGTCCTGGCGTGCCTCGGCGCGTATTTCCACCGCGTCGATGGGCGCATAGGCCAAGGTCGCGGTGATCTCTTTCCATTCCTGCGCAACACCGGTGCGAAAGCCGTCTTCGTCGTCGAACCACTCGCCGCGTAACGCCGCGCGCCACTGATCGGTGAATTGATAATTGGCATAATCCGCGACGCCGTGCCAGTCGGCATCCGTGCCAGCCGCGATAGCATCCTCCTGTTGCGCCACATCGCCGTTGAATACGAAGCTAAGCGCGTCGGTAGCCGTATAAGTCACTACGACATCGATCAGATCGCGGCGCCCGACCTCCGTTAGGCCAGGCTCATCTCCGGTATAGGCGGACGCCGCAATAGATAAGAAATCGTAGGGCGCTAATGATGCGCCCAGTTCCACCGTCTTGCCGTCGGCGGTGTCGATGGTATTTCCGTTAGCATCGACGACAGTCGATGCCGACTCTCTAAACACGTCCCAGCCATTGTTCACGCCGACCGTGAACATTGCCCCGCCTGTCGTTTTCAACTGTGCTCGCACCCCGGTATGCGTGAACGGAATCGCGTAGCCGAACAGAATGGAGCGACTGAAGTTGAGGTTGACTGGGCTTTCGATCACCTCTGCGCCCGCCAGGGTCACGAACTTGCCCCCAACCGCCGTAAAGGCTCCATAGGCGTATTGCACGAACGCTTCTTGCACGTCGAACTCATCATCCGTTCCCGTGCCAACCGCCGCAAAGATGTTGGCATCTGATCCAGCGTCGAGCTGAACTAAGCCGCCGAACCCTTCTTCGGGCTGATAGGCTGCGGTAATGTCCACGAGATTCAGGTTAAAGCTGTTATGCTCACGATCGAACACGCGATTCGGAATGCCACTGGTAAAGACGCCCGCACCCGACAGATAGGTATACGAAGTGTCGATAAACCCACTAATGAAAAGGCCAGCGGTCTCGAGCGTTTCTTTGAGGGTGGGGGCCTTGGCACCATTGGCCTCCGCATGGGCCAGCGTTGCGTGCGCGAGAATACTCGCGCAAAGACTGGCCGTGAGAATAACCTTCATTATCGGTGCTCCTTGGTAAGTTGATCCTATATAGACCTTTTTGATATTCCTGCGCCGTCCATGGCATTTCCTATGCCAGGCGGCTTTCGCTAAATAAAGCAATGACTTGTATTAAACGAAATGAAAGATCTTTGCCCGCATCGCACCGTAAACGCCCACCGCACCGCCTCGATGCACCGCCTTGGTGCAGTGGACATCGTATCAACGCACCCATAACC
>DATACK010000199.1:0-10764 GCA_036259115.1 Gammaproteobacteria bacterium
ACACCAAGCACGGTCAAATGCAAACAACGTCTTAATGTTTGCACGTATTACCCCTTGCCTGGAAACTGGCCGCAAATCATCAGCTCTTAGATATGAAAAGGTCGTGGGGCGGCTCGCAGCCTTAAGGCTTGCTTGGGCAAATTGGGCGTGTTCCGGCATATGCAAGGCTTGAGCAAGCGCTACTCCATGATGTTCTTCCCCGCAAAGGTGCGGCGTAAGCTTAGCGGACAGTTCATCTTGCTGGTGTATACGATCGCGAAGATCTCGACACGCAGATCTATCCGACCTTAGCTGGCTTCGACTTAGTGGATCAAGGCCGCGATCTGTGCTGCGCCGGCTCCGGAGAGCAAATACGAGACTTGCTAAGCCGGCACGAGGCCCATGTGTGCTCACTATCCAGAAATCTCGTCGGAACGTGAGTCAGGATGCACTGTCTTTGAAACGCGATGGTGTGATCTTAATTATCGGCGAGGCGTACGGCTGATTGGCGCTCAGCATGCACATTCGTTGCCGAACGCATCTTACAGCAATTTTACCGATATGCCGTTATTCAACGCGAGAGATCGCCCGGCGCGTGTTCAGCGATTATTGTCGACTTACCAATTTCAGTACACGATAAAGGCAATGCCATCGTGGCTCTGGTGGCATTTACACCACGATTGAGACATTCAGATCCCCTTCCTTGCGCAGCACGTTGACGCCAACGTCGCGCGCGTGACGATGAAGTGCCAGGTCAACGAAGGCGTCGCCGATACGTAGGTTGCGGATCTCGATATGACTCAGGTAATTCGGTAATACCGGATGGTCGAAGCGCAACTCGCGCGCCGCGCCGTTGAAAGTGATCCCTAGGCATGCCTGCAGCAGGTAGAATACCGTCGCTGCGGCGAAGCCCTGGGGCATGCAGGCCGATGAGTAAATAGTCGGACCCTCGTCCGGGCGGCGCACAAAACCGCAGAATAGCTCCGGCAAGCGGTGCAGGTCCATGAATATGCTGGCGCCGAATAGGCTGGTCATGATGCGCAGTGCACGTTTCCTCTGACCCATGCGCGCGAGCCCCATGGCGATGAGTGCGTTGTCGTGCGGCCAGACTGATCCATTATGATAGGACATCGGGTTATAACGCACCTCGCTATCGGCTACGGTGCGTACGCCCCAACCGGAGAAGAAGCGCGGCGCGAGTAGCGTTTTACCGATGCGCTGCGCGTAAGTAGGGTTGGCAATACCGCTCCATAGTGCATGCCCGGCATTGGATGTACGCACCCGACAGGGCTGCTTCTCGCCATCGAGAGCCACGGCAAACGTGGAGATCTCCTCACACCAGAAGACACGGTTGAAACGCTCCTTGAGCGCGGATGCCTCCTGCGCCAAACGGTTGGCACGTTCCGGCTCGGCAAGCGCGCGAGAGAGCATGGCCGCGCGACATTTGGCTGCGTATACATAGCCCTGAACCTCGCATAGTGCGAGGGCGCCCTCGGCAGAGCGACCGTCGGCATGAAAGACCGAGTCGTCCGAGTCCTTCCAGCCCTGGTTCACCAACCCGCGCGGATTATGACTTTGATACTCGACAAAGCCGTCGCCGTCGATGTCACCGTAGGTGTCAATCCAGGCGAGTGCTGCCTCTAATGTCGGCCATAGCGACTCGATCAATGCTCGATCTCCCGTGCGTTCGTAGTAGGCACCCGCCAGGTCGATCAGCAACGGCGTCACATCCACGCTGCCGTATTAGCAGCGGAAGGGAATCTCGCCGAGAGTGGCCATCTCGCCCTTGCGCATCTCATGGAAGATTTTCCCGGGTTCAGCCTCCTGTTCCGGGTTTACCTCCCGTGCTTGATATGCGGCCAAATATCGCAGCACACCGCGGGCCAATTCCGGATTCACCCATAGGAATTCAAGCGCCGTGATGATGCTATCGCGGCCGAATGGGGTACTGAACCACGGGACGCCTGCATACGGAAGGTATCCGCACTCGGTGCGCGTACACAACATGTGCACGTCGTCTAGGGAGCGATTGATCCAGTCGTTGAACTGCTCGTTGGATGTAAAAATCGAGCAGTCGCCAAGCTGCGAACGCTCGAGGATCTTTGAACACTCCTTGAGCATTGATTGATAAAGCGCAGGCACCGCCCGTCGCGTCATCTTGCGCGGTTGTTCAGAATAGAACTCACTCAAGATGTGGAGTTCGTGGGCCCCGCAGGGCGGCATCGACGAGCGGAAGCGGATCTCGCCATTGTCGCGAAACACCGGCATGTCGCTGAACTCGACATGTGTATAGCGGACTACGCCGTCTAGGCCCTCATAAGCGAGCAGCAGGTTATGCGCGTCCCTACGGCGATCTAAGAGCCGACCTCTGCGTTCACGTTTTTTTACCCCTTACCTCAAAGATGTCCGCGTAGTCAGCGCCGAGCTCCAGCGAGAGGTCCAGTTCTACCCATTCGTCGGTGTAGTTGGTGAGCTGCAGGCGCTCGTGACAGGCGCCCGCCCACAGTATCTTCGCGCGTAAGATGTGCACTGTGCTGTGCCCGATCACGCGCCCGCCACTGCAATAAAGTGTAGGGTTCGTTAGGTCCACCGTAAGTAGCGTGCTGCGGTTCTTAACGGTGAAGTTTAACAACAGCGGTCGGGCGCCGTGCACCAGCAGTTCGTAGCGAGACAGGTAGCGCGTGCCTTCGTAGAAGATTCCCTGTTCAGACACGCCCACAGAGGGGATATCCCCATGCCGATCGAAGACAGCGAAGCTGTCACCGTGCTTGAGCACGCGTGTGCGGTCGTCAAGGCGCACTGAGGTCGTCAGTACGTAATACTGACCAGCGACGCGAATGATCTCGTCGTTGGGCACCGAATCAGTTCAATGCAGGTTCTCTTGAAAGATCTGCAGCATACTGATGCAGCACGCGGTTGTACACGGCCAGGTAATTTTGTGTCATGCGCTCCGCCGAGAAGCTTTGCTCAAAGGCCCTACGGCAGTGACGCCGGTCTACCAGTTCGGCCGTTTAACGGCCGTCAACGCCTCATCCATGCTCGAGACGACGAAACCGGTCACTCCATCCTGCACAATCTCACGAACGGATCCACCGGGAAATGCGACGACAGGCGTACCACAGGCCATCGCCTCAATCATGACTATACCGAAGGGCTCCGGCCAATCGATCGGAAACAACAGCGCCAGGGCCTCACCTAGGAACTGTTCCTTCTGGACCTACCGGCTCATACCCTGCCGTCTTTGCCTCAAACAATTGTCAAGTCCGCTGTCCGCCGTTCCATTCCAGGAGATTCAAAAACTGACGCCGAGTCTTTGGTCCATAGGTGCGGAAGTGCGGGTCCGGCGTTTCGCGATACGCCAGTCGATCGCTAGCAATCCGATCCTGTGCCATACTTCGTTTCATTTCCTCGACACTGATGTGGTAAGGCCTCATCGCATTCAGGCCGAATACTTTAGCGCGGAGCATGGGCGTGATTTCAGGATAGCCATATTGATCGCGCAATTCTTCCGCGATCTGAAAGGTACGGAAGGCCTGGATTTGGTCTTGCGGGGAGCCGTACCAGATCGAGTCCGTTCCCCACAGCACATTGTCCTGCCCGATATATTTGAAGAGTTTGCCAAGTGCATGCGCAGCGCTCTCTGGGTCACGCATCAGGTAGCGCCAGGTGCTGCCCAGCTCGGCATATACGTTGCTGTTTAATGCTACATCGTTCTCTATGACGCTTTTGATTAGGGAATCGATGCCTTCGTTATGCGCCGGATCGAATGGCCCTTCCGCCTTGCCCGCCACAAAGCCGGAGTGATAGATGAGGAAATTTACGTCCGGATAACGCTTGGCAACCACGCCGATGTCGTCACACCGCGAGTGCTCGTAGGATAGCGGTCCTAAAGGGAGGCCCTTATGCACACAGATGTTCTTGATGCCCAACTTGCTTGCCTTCTCGATAAAGGCTAGGCCCACGTCATCGCTTAAGAAATAGCCATTACCGTCCGGGCCCCACTGCGTATAGGTCTTCCATGCCGACACCTTCCAGTGCTCGGCCAGTTCATCCATGCCTTGCAGATCGCCATCTTGATTGGGATTGACGCGCCCATGTATGAGCAACCGGTGCGAGCCTTCCATTCGCTCTACGATTCCGCGCGTGGCGGCGGCCTCTTCAATGGTCAGCGGTTCAGCATCCCGGTTCGAGGGCACGAACGAGAGCACCATCATATCGGTGTCGGAATCCATAAAAACGTCCTTGATGAATTGATCTTCGCCCAGGCACTGCAGATAGCTGTATTTCCCCGGTTGATCGGCCAGCGCGCAGTCGGTCTTGGGTGCCCATTTGAAAGCGCCCATAGTAGATGGCCTTCGCTTCAACCATGCGCCGTTTGGGTTTACATAGTGGCCCTGTACATCGAAGATGAACTCGCGGCTGTCCAGCACCGCTGTTGCCATCTGCGAATCCAGAGCCGCTGCCTGTGTAATCTGAAAGAATCCGCCGGTACGTCCGACCGCCGCATAAGCTTTGTTCATCGCCAACAAAGTGGAGGCTACGCCGCAGGCCGAAATCAGAAAGCCCCGGCGCGTTACGCCGCAGCGCTTGGCATTATTATTGGCGGCATCGAAGGCGAGCCGTCGCGCGTGTTGATGCACCGGCTCTAACGGTATGGGAGCGAACTCGCCGTTGGTAGTCGTATCCAGTTTGATGGGTAGGCGGCGTCCGTCCGGGTCGTGCTGATGGTGCATGAGAATTCCCCGCTGCGAGAAGACATCTACATGGTACGACCTTGATCTATGCGGCATAGTTCGCTTACGGAAAACTATCGCGGCACCCTTGTGGTGAGAACGAGCTGAGATGTGCGAGACTATCCGTCTTATTATCTCTTCGCACGACCGATGATCCGTCCGATCCGTCACATCTCGCTTAAAGGTGGTTTGAGTTTTTGCTATTTTGTCGTGAACCGTCACGCATGATCGATGTGAAGTATTGTTGCCAATGTGGTGCGAGGGTCGCGCTGCGCATCCCGCCCGGAGACAATCTCCCGCGCTACGTGTGCGACGTCTGCGGGAGTATTCATTATCAGAATCCTAAGATCGTCGCGGGCTGCGTTGCCGTATGGCAGGAACGGATTCTGCTATGTCGTCGTGCGATAGAGCCGCGTTACGGCTTGTGGACTTTGCCAGCGGGTTTCATGGAAAACGGTGAGACGACGCATCAGGCCGCAGCGCGTGAGACACTGGAAGAAGCGTGTGCGCAGGTCATCAACCTGACGCTTTACGGCCTTTTCAATCTACCGCACATCAATCAGGTCTATATCATTTTTCGCGGCGAACTGAGCGCACCTGAAGTCAGTGCTGGGCCTGAAAGCTTAGAGGCAGCGCTATTCACCGAAGGAGAGCTCCCCTGGGGAGCGCTAGCCTTTCCGGTGATGCGAGAGACGCTGCGGTTGTTCTGCCAGGATCGGCGCACTGACCGGTATCCAGTGCGCGTGGGCGATATTCTGCTCGGCCCGGATCGCAGCATCCAGATGTCAAGTCTTTAGAGAACCCAGGAACCTCTGGATTCCATCCAGGCTGCGCCCCTGCGCGTGTAATCCAGCTTCACTGGGGGCACCAAGCCAGGGTCCTAGCTTGGGCGGTTGCTACTTCAGCATCGCCGCTCACCTATGGCTTCGCTGAATGCCCAGGGCGACCTTTCCTAGCCGCCGGTCCGAAATCCTGGATAAAGTATCATGCCGCCATCGACGTTTCGGGTCGCGCCCGTGACGTAATCAGAGGCATCTGAGGCCATCCATACGGCGACCTTGCGGACGTCTGGCGCGAGCCCGACACGCGGGTAAGGAATCAGCTCAAGCAGTTCCCATTATTCCGCCTCGGGTGTAGGCCATACCGCCTTGTTGATTGGCGTCTTGATCACGCCAGGTGCAATGGCGTTTACGCGTACGCGTTGTAGGGCAACTCCTGGGCAAAGGTCTTCATCAGCATCATGACCCCGCCTTCCGAGGCGGCGTAAATGGCGTGCCCAGCCAAGGGTATAGCTTGATGAATCGATGATATACAAATAATCTTGCCAGCGGCGCACGCGGGTGCCGGCACTACGCGCGCCGCAAGAACTCACGCGCGGCCTCCCTGCCGCATAAGAATCGGCTGGTGAGATTGATAGGCAGTCGCGACCAATGCCTTTGCCACCGCCTCTCCGATGCCGCTGGTTGCCCCCGTTACTAAAGCCCATTGGGTTTGTAACCAGTTGCTCGTTGGAGTGGTCCTTGAAACTGCTCGTGGCGCACACGCTGCGGCGCCTATCTTAATCCGATCACCCAGGATAAGTTATAGCTTAGTACGATTGATAGACAGTCGCCGGTAAGTTCTCTGCCTTTCAGTATAGTGCGGCTGAGCGATTGCCAGACTATTACGCATAAGTGACACGGGGAAACCTTTTTGACATCGAATGCACATTGAATAGTCAAGCGTCCAAGTCGGGTATCAGCTTGCTCTCGTATTTTGCAATCATGTCTTTGAGCAGCAGTTTGCGCTTTTTTAAGCGGCGCAACTGTAGCTGATTGACGTAGACATTTTCCGTCAAGCTGGTGATGACATCGTCTAACGCACGATGCTCGGCGCGCAGTTCCGCGAGCCTCTGCTTTATCGTCTCAGTGTCTTCTACGGCCATTCGCGGAATCCCTCATCGCTATGATGGCAGTATTTCGCGTGCTTCGACCGCACCGCTCGTTTCGACGCTGACCTCACGCACTCTGCAACTCGGCTGCCGTACGCGAGGCTTACCGCTTAGAACCGCCCAGACAGGGCGGTGAGCGCGGAACCTGGCCGCCCTTCGCCTGCCACTCAGCCGGCGTTAGGGTATGCAGCGACAGGGCATGCACGGGGCCCGCAAGTTCCGCAGCGAGCGTCTCATTGAGCAGGCGGTGACGCGCAACGGGCATTTTGCCCTCGAACAGGTCCGAGACGACCGTAACCTTGAAATGTGATTCTGAACCTGGTGGCACGTTGTGCATGCGGCTTTCGTTGCGGACTTCCAGGTGCACAGGGTTGAGCCGTGTCTTGATCTTCTGCTCTATGGTTTGTTGAACGTTCATATTGGAAACGCTGTACCTGTAAAATGTTTATTTGCATACCGGTGGCAACCGGCAGTAGGGATGCATTCATTCTCTCCAACCGAGGTCAGAAAAGCCTCCACTCTAGCGCCGGATAAAACCGGGTAACAATCTTGCGTCGAAACCGCGTTGTTGAGGCCTCTCTTCGTGTATAAACCGCAAAAACATTACGCCTATTTGAATACCCTAGCAACACACGCCAAAGTGCGTCAATGCACGCGTCTTAGATCATAGAGCTTCGACCTTCTTATGCGGAAATCGATCGCCATGCGCGCTATGCGCTACTAACGCACGGCTTTCAACTGCGGCGCTTACCCGGCTGGAGGATTTAAATCGTTAGTGCCTTGTGTGGATTTCTGAGTTGGCCGCCAATGCCTTCGCCCCAAGCGGAGCGCTGAACAGAAATCCCTCGTATGCGTGACAGCCACATTCTCTCACGAATTGCAGGTGCGTTCGGCTCTCGACCCCTTCAGCGATGATCTGTAGGTTATAGGTCTTGGCAGCTTGATGACTGCTTCAACGATCGCGGCGCTACCGGCATTTGCGGTAATGTCATGTATGAACGATTTATCGACCTTTAGCGCATCGATGGGCAGACGCTGCAAATACTGCGGGGATGAAAATCCGGTGCCAAAATCATCGACCGCGACCCGTAAGCCCACGTGGTTTAACGGATGAACAGGTTCAGTGATTGTTCGAGGTCCTCGATTAGTATGCTCTCGGTGATTTCCAGCACTAGGGCTTGCGGCTCGAGTTCGCTCGCTGCCAGGATACGATCGACGGTCGGTAGAAAACTGCCGGCATTAAGCTGCTTGGCGGGCATGTTAACGGATATGGCGCTACCTTCGGCAATACCAGCTTTCCTCCATGCGTTGAGTTAGCGGCAGCTCGCCGTCAATGTCCAGGCGCCGATACCATGAATCAGGTCCTTGCGCTCAACGATAGAGATGAGTTCGCTGGGGTTGATGGCTCGATACTCCGGATGCCGCCAGCGTAACAGGGCCTCGACACCGACTATCCTGTGCGTTTGGATATCTACCTGGTTGATACTTAAGCGATAGTACACTGCGGCGCAGCGCCATACGCAGCCCGTGCTCTAGGTGGTCCGCCGCATCAATGCCTGGCTGACCTTTAATGAAGAATACCGGTGGGTATTGCCGCCTGCTTCCTTGGTGAGATACATGGCAGTATCCGTCGCGGAGATCAAGTCATGGGCCCTAGCCCCGCATTGTGGATAGCTGGCAATCCCGATGGTCAGCGAAGCCTGCACACGGTTGCCACCGAGATCGAAGGGCTTGGCCAGCGCGCGTAGGATGCATTCCGCAAATCAGCGCCTCATCGGGGAGTTAATGTCTTCTGCCAATATGGTGAACTCGTCACCGGCCAGACGGCCTACGAATTCGCCCGCGCGGCAGGCATTGGATAGGCGATCCGCAATACCTTTGAGCAGCGCGTCCCCCTGATCATATTCGTAGGTGTTATTTACTGGTTTGAACAGATCGCGGTCAAGAAATGCCACGGCCAGACGCGATCGTCTGCGTTTGGCGCGGTCAATCGCCATATCCAGCCCTGCGCAGAACTGCGACCGATTGATTAAGCCGGTGAGGTCATCGTGCCGGGCCAGATAGGCCAATAGCTGCTGTGTGCGATTGTGCTCCGTAAGGTCGCGCAGCGTGATCAGATAAGCGGGTCTTTCAAACCATTTGATCTCAACCACCCGCATCTCCGCAATCTGTACAGAGCAAAAATCCAACTCGGTTTTATCGGCGTCGGCTAGCGGATAACCAAGCGGCTTCGCCTGCAATTCCTCAGTGCTATGCCCGAACATGCTTGCGCCGGCTTGGTTGGCGTAAAGCACGATACCTTCATAGTCGAAAACCATCATTCCATCGGGGCTTGCGCTCAGCACTTAAGGAATTGTTGCTGCAGCCGCTGGCCACCCGCAGCACGTGTATGAGCACCTGTAGCGGCAGCTGGTTCTTGACCAGACAGTCGTTGGCGGATTGACGTATGGTGTTAACCGCGTGGTCATCCGGCTCATGATCGGTCAATAGCACCACCGGCGTGCCCGCGCCTGCCTTGCGCAAACGCATGATAGATTGCAACTGGTCGGTCAGGCCGGCGAGATATCCCCAAGCCTATGCATAATAGCGTCGATGCCGCCTGTGGCTAGGCGCGCGCAGGCATTCTCCAGGCGGTTTACGTGCTCTACGGTGAGTGGGTTAGGTGGATTGCCCGCGATATAGTGACGCAGCGCCTCCCCTTCTGTAGGTTCATCTGCGATCAGCAGCACACGCAAGGTTTACGCTGCGCTCATAGGAGCCACGGTTTGTCGTTTACTGGCGGGTGTGAGGCTGTATTTTTATTCTACGGGATGGGTGATCGAATCAGCCAAAATCCCGGTTATGCTATCCATTACTTTTTTCTTTTTCTATATGTAGGCCGCTGCTGTCGATAGTATACTCGTGGATGCCTCACACGAATTCTCGGAATGCCCGGCGCGGGGTAATCCGCTCCACCGGAGAGATGCCGTCTATGGCGATTCGCTCGGGCTCGAAATCCGTGATAGCGCTCTGCATATGGATGAGATGATCCTGCATCCCCCGTCTTGCAGAATATTCACAGAGAATCTTCAAGAGCTCATTTTCCTCCGCGCCCTTGAAGTCGATCCCCCAGGCTGCCGCGTTCCGAACGATCTGCCCATAGTTCTCTTTATATGCAAACAACAAAGATCGCTGACCCGCCTTGATGGCAGCCTTTCGCCTGAACCCTGCGCACCGCGTGCTTTACGCGCGACACCAGTACCGACAGGTCGAAGTCGCCGCTCACGATCATATACTCATGACTGTCAGCGCACGCGTGGACGGGCATAAGGCGTCTTTCCTCTATCTGAAGTTCCAAGTCCCAACCCAGATTGCGTACGTTAGCGATCAGATCCTTGGGTCTTTCCTCTAGAGTGACCAACACCCCGTCCATTCCTCTGGAATTGTACGATGCCATTGCGCAGAAACTGTAAGCTATACAACGTCTTGCCGCTACCTGTGGTACCTGTGAGCACGGTTCTATGGCCTTGGGGAGACCGCCATCCGAAAGGTAATCAAACGCCCTTATGCCAGAGGCTAGCTTCTCATGTTTATATGCGTTTGTGGTCATGACCGATTAGGCTCCTCACGCTTAAATAAGTATGTGACCGACGTTATTCGCTGAATGTCCTGGGAATGTCCAAGGCCAAAAGCAGTCTGTCGCGGTTGCTTGAACTGCCAATAACCTTTCGTTGTGGCTCTGGCGCCTGTTTGATCAAAGTGGGGGTAGCGATGACGCGGGCCCGCTCGGCCAGCTCAGGCTGCTGGATTACATCGATGGCATCCAACTCGCACTGGCCTTGCAGTTCATGGTCACAGGGTTTGCGTAAAGTCTCTATGGCAAGTAAGGTGGCAGACGAACGCCCGGCGATGAACAGACGCAAATGGTATTTTGCTTGAGTTCCATCTTTTTTAGTCACTTAAATCATCCCTCCCCAGGAATACACGACCCTAGCGGCGTTGAAAGGCGGTCAAGGCCCTTGGCTGATGCCTTCTTTATTTATGAGTAAGGCATGCCTACCGGATCCGGGCTTTGAACGTGTAGCAACCGTCGTGATTGTCGAGATTATCTTTTATGAAGTAGTAGTATCTCTGCGTACCTCG